>NZ_CP053947.1:1874217-2186586 GCF_018438165.1 Acinetobacter sp. WY4
GTGCATTTTCATAACGTGCCCGTGTCGCCTCGGCATGATTTTGCCCACACTGATGATAGACATTTAAAGGTACATTCAGTTGCTTTAAGGCTTCCGGAACCCGTTCATTTAAGGCTTGCGCCCCCAAGGACCCGCCAACGATCAGAATACGTAAAGACAATCCAGCCTTGTCACGCTGCTGATAACGCCAGGACGGATTTAAAATTTCGCTAATTTCCTGTCGTACCGGATTGCCGGTGGTGACGATTTTTTCCTGGGCCGGAAAAGTATTCGGGAAAGCCTGGCACACTGTTTTTGCCACACGCGACAATTGGGTATTGGTAAAACCGGCGACTGCATTCTGCTCATGGATCAGCACCGGAATACCTAAAATACGCGCAGCCAGACCACCCGGCCCGGCTACATAACCACCAAAGCCGGCGACGGCATCGACCTTGAGCTGTTTCATGAATTTCATGGCGCTCAGGGTTGCTTTCATAATTTTAAAAGGGGCCAAGGCTTTACGTACAAAACCATTGCCCCGTACACCCTGAATATCAATCTGATAAATGGGAATATTCTGGTTTTTTAATAGACGGTTTTCCATGCCTGCGGGTGTGGCCAACCAGGAGACCTGTATACCTTGTTGTTGTAAATCTTTGGCAACAGCTAACGCTGGAAACACATGTCCACCTGTACCTGCGGCCATCATCATGACATGTTTAGGCTGTTTTTGCTGAGCGTCGGTCACGGTCTAATTCTTCAATTCAAAAAATGGAGCAGGAAATCTGATTTAAGTAATCAATTGTAATCACAAACCTCAGGCCATGAAAGTTTATTTACTTTATTTCAACAAGGCTTTAATTGTTTTTTTCATGCAAATTCCAAGTTTAGACTCGTTTTATTTATAAGATCTGCACTTTTCCTTCGACTTAAGTGACATATCATAGCAATTTTAAATGATTTTCTCATTATATTATCAATAACCTTGCCACGGACAGGGCTTTATTTAGAACCCTTTACAGCTCACTCCCGGTCAATCCATATCCTATCATCAACTAATGAGCTTAGGCTTAAATCCTATCAATTTTATAAAACTTTCATGTTATTCATATCTATATATGAATGATGCTTGATGTACAAGCAGATGCTTTAAATGGACTCAGTTCGGATAAATGTCAAAAATATCATGTCATGATGTATGGATTATCTTGGCCGGTTATCTGGCTGCGATCCATGTCGGCAAACTTTCGGCCGTGATTCCTGTATTGCAGCAGGATTTAAACCTGAGTTTTACCCAGGCTGGTTTTTCATTAGCGTTGGTACAGGCTGCCGGAATGCTGTTTGCGCTATGCATTGGCGCCTTCTCGGAAAAAATGGGATTAAAGCGCTGCCTGATCATGGCCTTAATCATTTTAGGGCTGAGCAGTTTTGCCGGGCTTTGGATTACGCAGCCTGCCACTTTATATGTATTGCGCTTTATGGAAGGAATCGGGTTTTTAACCATTTCCTTGTGTGCGCCAGCAATTTTAAAACGTACCAGCCGCGCTGAGACACTGAATTTCAAGATGGGACTCTGGAGTTCCTATATGGGCATCGGTGTCAGTCTGGCCGTATTGACGATTCCTCTCCTGCTTGAATATCTGGACTGGCAAATGATCTGGGCCATTTTGGGCTGCCTGTGCCTTGTCATTGCTGGCATGATTAAACAATATTTAAATATTGAACCTGTCTTGGTAACACAGCCAGACTCTTCTCAGCCAGCTACGGAAAACACCTCATTCTGGCAGATTGTTCAAATTACCCTGACCCATCCTCCCATTATCTGTCTGGCGATTATTTTTGCCTGTTATACCAGTCAATGGATTACTGTCACGGGCTTCCTGCCTACGCTGTATGTCGAACAGGGGCTGGACTTAAAACGCGCAGGGATGCTGGTCTCGATAGTCGTGCTGGCCAATCTGGGGGGCACTTTTGGCGCAGGCATGTTGCTGCAACAGGGTTATAGACCGCCCACCTTATTGAGTACCGGATTTGTAGCAATGCTCTGCAGCAGTGGTCTGGTGTTTGCTGCAAATGCCTGGCTCTCATTTGAATTGCAGGTTGTCAGTGCCTTGCTGTTTTCACTGATTGGCGGGATGATCCCAACCACTGTTTTTTGCGATTACCCTGCACTATGCACCACGTGCCTATGCAGCAGCAGCCAGTGTGGGTGTGGTTTTACAAATTTCAGCCTGCGCACAGTTTTTTATACCGACCCTGAGCGCTGCGCTGATATCTGCCACCCAATATTGGGCCAATCTTGCCATTATCACTGTCTGCCTTTCGATGCTGGGCATGGTAATGACGGCATTTTTATTTAAGCGTTACCCTAAATAAAAAGATAAAAAGAGCCTGCAAGCAGACTCTTCTTTCACCTAATGCTGCCTTTAAACCTGATTGGCCTGACCTGCTTCCAGCACAGCAAACAGATCATCCGCAATCGAAGTACCAAACTGGGCATCAATTTCACGGATACAGGTTGGACTGGTTACATTAATTTCAGTGACATAATTTCCGATCACATCCAGCCCTACAAAGACCAGACCTTTTTCTCTGAGATACGGCCCTACTTTTGCTGCAATGGCCTTATCAGTTTCAGTCAGTGGGCGCGCCTCGCCCAGACCACCCGCGGCCAGATTACCGCGCACTTCACCATTTTGCGGAATACGGGCCAGACAATACGGCACTGGCTCGCCATTAATCATCAGGATGCGTTTATCGCCTTCGACAATTTCCGGAATATAACGCTGCGCCATGATCGGCTGGGTACCATTATTGGTCAGCATTTCAATGGTTGAACCGATGTTGATGCCATCCTGATACAGGCGGAAAATCCCGGTGCCGCCCATGCCATCCAGCGGTTTTACAATCACATCGACCTGTTCTTTGAGAAATTCACGGATCAGGCTTTGCTGCGAAGTCACCAAGGTCGGAACTTGCAGATGCGGGAACTGGGTCGCGAACAGTTTTTCATTACAGTCACGCAGGCTTTGCGGTTTGTTGATGATCCATGCCCCTTCGCGCTCTGCCTGCTCCAGAATATAAGTGGTATAGACGAAGTTCATATCAAAAGGCGGATCTTTACGCATCAAGACAACGTCATAAGCAGCGATCGACTCTTTTTGTTTTTCGCCAAGTTCATAATAATGGTCGTAGTCTTCAAATACCTGTAGCGGCGCGATCAGACCAAAGGCCTTGCCCTGATCGATATATAAATCTTGCTGCAATGCATAACCGAGTTCATGCCCGCGACGTGCTGCTGCCCACAGCATGGCCATGGTCGAGTCTTTCTTCAGGTTTACATTTTCAATGGGATCCATCACAACAAGTACGCGCATGTGTCTCTGCTCTTTTTCAAAAAATGACTTGGCAAGGAGTATAGCTTGTGTGGATTCTTTTGTTTATGGTGATTTTGCATGACTTATTTTGTATAGGTTTTTAGATAGATGCTCAGGCAATTTGAGCTCAAGGGAGGTATGCCATGCAACAGGCCATTATCGGTTTTCATCTGGATGAAGAACAGCATTGGGTTGCAGAGCTGGCCTGCGGACATGGCCAGCATGTGCGGCATACCCCGCCCTGGCAAAATCGCCCATGGGTGATGACCGAGCAAGGACGTAAAGAAAAACTCGGGATACTGCTAGACTGTAAAAAATGTGAAAAGTGCGAAACTGAAACCTGAACCTATGAAAAAAGTAGTATGTAGGTGACCTAAAAAATAATTCTGTCCAGAATTTGCTAATTTGAGTTACTGCGTTTATGCTTTTATTGCTCAAACATGCAGCGCATTTTTTTCAGGGTGTACTTTGCTCACACGGCTCGTCAAACAGATCTGGTTGGTGATGCTTATGGTTTTTACCATAGGCTGGAGCAGTGTGTCTGTCGCATCTGCAAACACCATGCATCTGGTCATGTCGACTGAAAAAATGAGCAGTCATTGTCTGGAAATGGCTTTGTTGCATAAAGGTTTGAAAGGCTGAGTTCCCTTAAGCTACTCAAATTTAAGAGACAACTTGGGTATGAGGGCGACCTAATTCTGTGAATTTATTCAAGACTGCCATGCGTGCATGGATCTCATTCACCTGACTTGGAAAACTCCGCGCTGTTAATTTATCGCCTAATAATTTGATGCAATGCATCTTGGTTTCAACCAAACTTCGACGGTGATAACCAGACCACTTTTTCCAAAGCGATCTGCCTAGCCGTTTGACTGTCTTTAATAATTCGTTCCGCTCTATAGACCTCGCTTGCTGATCCTTCCAAGGCTTTGCATTCTTTCTAGGTGGAATGATCGCATGTGCATCTCGATCTAAAATGACTTGTCGGCAGTGCTTTGTGTCATAAGCACCATCTGTATAAACAGAATCAATTGGTTCATCCAAGGGAATTTGAGCAAGTAAATCTTCGAGTACTTGAGAATCACTGACATTATTTGTGGTGAGTTGTACTGCACGTATTTGCAGGGTTTTAGCATCTATAGCAATGTGAAGCTTACGCCATTGGCGACGATATTCAGCCCCATGTTTCTTGCGTTTCCATTCACCTTCACCAAGAAACTTCAAACCAGTAGAGTCTACGAGTAGATGCAGTCCATCACTACTTTTTTGATAGCTAATCGCAATATCAATATGCTTTTGTCTACGACAAAGGGTGGAATAATCCGGAGCTGTCCAATCTAATCCAGAGAGTTTAATCAGACTTTGAACAAAACCTGTGACCATACGTAAAGAGAGTCGGAATAGTAATTTGATCATTAAGCAGCATTGAATCGCTGTATCGGAGTAGGTTTGATTTCGACCTTGCTTGCCTTGTGATTGTGCATACCACTGAGTCTTTGGATCAAACCAAATGGAAATATTACCTCGGTTAATTAAGGCTCGGTTATAGGATGACCAATTGGTTGTACGGTAGATTTTAGAGGCAGGCTTATTCATTTTGAAATTATATTGCTGAATAAGCTTTTGATGCTAGGTTTGTGCAACAAAGCCTCTGGAAATGAAAAAACCGACCGCCTCTCATTCTCTGCATGAGACTGATCATTATCAAGATCAGAATCTGGTACAACCGGATTGTGTCAGTGACAGCACCCAGCATTCGCCAGACTGTCTGGATTGCGGCACCATGGCCTGTCAGAGCCTGATCACCAGCCTGCCCATTGCAGCGCCCGAGTTAAGCGTGCCTGATCACGGTTATCCGGAAAAAACCCTCCTCCCTGCTTACCATGCCCAGCACCTTGCCGGTTACTGGCAAGAAATCCTGCGCCCACCCAAAGCTTGATCCTGAATTTTTAAATTTTTTTATTCATTAAGGATTAAGTTATGTTGCTTAAAATCAGTCAAAGCCTGTGTCTGGGCTTCGGTCTCATCTCGTCGTCTGCCCTGTTTGCAGCCGTAAAAGAATATCATCTGGTCATTGATGAAAGTCCGATCAATCTCACCGGAAAGACGGTCAAGCGAATCACTGTAAACGGAAAATTCCCTGCACCCTTGCTGGAATTTGAAGAAGGTGATGATGCAGTCATTCATGTACAAAACAACCTGAACAATCAGGATACCTCGCTGCACTGGCATGGCCTGCTCCTGCCCGGGCTGATGGATGGTGTCCCCGGATTTAACGGTTTTCAGGGCATCAAACCGAAACAGTCTTTTACTTATCGCTTCAAGGTTCGTCAAAACGGCACCTACTGGTATCACGCACATTCCAAAGGTCAGGAACAGGACGGCCTCTATGGCGCATTGGTGATTCGCCCCAAAGCACAGACATTACTACCTCCACATGAACAAACCGAGCGGGATTATGTGGTGATGCTGTCAGATTTTCACGAACAAAGCGGCCAGCAGATTCAGAACAATTTAAAAAAATCGGCCGAATATTATCAGAACCAGCGTGAAACCTTGGGCGATGTACTCCAGCAGGTGAAACGTGATGGCCTGAAGGCCACCTGGTCAGACCGCAAGATGTGGAACCAGATGCGTATGCTGAAAACCGACCTATCTGATGTTACCGGTTATACCTTTCTGGTCAATGGAAAAACGCCGCAACAAAACTGGAGTGGCCAGTTCCAGCCCAATGAAAAAGTCCGCCTGCGTTTCATCAATGCTTCTGCCATGTCGTTTTTCGATGTGCGTATTCCCCAGCTGAAAATGACCGTGGTCAGTGCCGATGGACAACCGGTGCAGCCGGTCAATGTAGATGAATTCCGTATCGGAACTGCTGAAACCTATGATGTGATTGTGGAACCCACTGCAGCGCATTACCAGATTGAAGCGGAATCGATCGACCGCTCAGGCTTTGCCATTGGCAGTCTGCATCAGGCAACTGATTCAAGTAAAGCCCCGGCTCCGGTTCAATTACCAACACCGCGCCCTCGTGCCTTATTGACCATGGAAGATATGGGACATGGCGAACAACATGACATGTCACATGACACACACAGCAGTCAGACCATGCAGACTGCCACAAGTGAACATGATCAACATGCCCAGCACGACATGCATGTAAGTCATAATGCCATGTCCGGAACCCATCAGTCTCAACAGCCGGTTGAGGGCTGGGCCAATATGTCTACGCCTGCAGGGCACAAAGCCTTGCAATATCAAGACCTCAAAGCCCTGACACCACAACCTGATACCCGTGCAGCAGAACGTGAACTGGTGATTCGTCTGGGTGGAACTATGGAGCGCTATATCTGGACCATGAATGGTAAAAAATTCAGTGATGCCGAGCCACTTCAGGTGAAATATGGCGAGCGGATCCGGCTGAAATTTATCAATGACAGCATGATGGCCCATCCGATGCATTTGCATGGCATGTTTATGCAGCTGGAAAATGGTCAGTCTGCTGCAAATATGCCAAATAAACACACCGTGATTGTGCCGCCCGGGAAAACGGTGACCACCCTGCTCACAGCAGATGAACTGGGAGAATGGGCGATTCACTGCCATCTGCTCTATCACATGAGTGCTGGCATGATGAACAAGCTGATTGTGGCGCATGTGAATGATGATCAAGCATCTCACCCTTCTTCACAAAAAATGCCATCAAAACCAGCAGCAGCTGAAGGAGCAAGCCATGCACATCACTAATCTTTTTGTAAAGTCAGTGCTCAGCAGTGCACTTACCCTAAGCAGTCTGAGTGTTTTTGCGGCAGCTTCTAGCGAGCATACGGGTCATAATGAACATCAGCATCATAGCGGACATCATGCCATGCAAAACATGACTGATGACCACGCACAGCATACTGAAACAGTAGATGCTGCATCTTATCAACCACCACCAAAGTTATCACATCAACCGCATGCGCCGAGCACACCACAAAATTCAGTCAGTTCTGCCAGCGAACATGATCATCGTAAAGAACATGGTGCACAGATTTATAGCCAGATTATTCTGGACCAGAAATGGCAGCATAGTTCAGAGGGAAATGGGGCATTCAAGTCCAAGAACCAAGCCAGAATTGGCACGGATGAAAATAAAATCTTCCTCAAGCTAGAAGCCGACAAACATGAATCGCATCAGGCCGAATATGATGCCAAAGTGCTGTATAGCCGAAATATTTCCGATTTCTGGGATGTGCAGACCGGGGTGCGCTATCGACAGGAAAATTTAGCCGAGCCTGCTACACAACAGCAGAACGAGCGCTTCGATGCAGTATTTGGGCTACATGGCCTGGCCCCCTACTTTTTCGAAACAGATGCTCATGTTTATGTCGGTGAAGATGACTTTGTCGGATTAAAACTGGAAACAGAGCGTGACCTGTTATTGACGCAGAAACTGATTATGCAGCCCTTTGTCGAACTGGATGTCATCCTGAATGATCAGGCAGCGAATGCGAAAAAAACCGGCCTTAGTCATGCAACCTTGGGTCTGGAAACACGCTATGAACTGAGCAAAAAGCTCATGCCTTATCTGGAAGTCGGTTATGAATACAGCAAAGGCAACCAACAGACAGCCTGGCAGCAAAGTTCTGATTCAGAAAAAGGCTGGATCTATGGTGCAGGTCTGAAAATGATGTTCTAAATTTTTGATACAGAAAATTATGCAGCTATGGGATATGAAGCTCCATTCATGTCCCGTAGCGCTATGGCACTATACATTTGGCTGAGGAAGATTTTTTAATCCTATGAACTGTACATGCAATGCTTTTCTGTACTTTCCCGCTCATTAAGACACTTGTTATTTTGCAAAAAACTAGTCTTCATCGCCTTGATTTCTACTGTTACTTTTAGCCACCAAAGTGCCTAACATAATGATAAAGGTACTCACGCCGCCAATTAACAGGCTCAGCAGCCCCATTTCCAGCATAAAATTGCTATCGCCAGTCTCAGGGGCACCCCACAAAAATTGAAGACGATCACCAAAAATAAAATTGATCCCACATACAATCAGAAATCCAATCAAGGTGGCAATCAGTAAAGTGACCACCAAGTTTTTCCACATTTTACATCCGACGAACAGGATGATCATGGCCAGTCCAACCATGGTGATGATGGATATAAGTAACACACTGTTCCAGTAATCCATGAGACTCACTCGTATTTGGTTTTAAATTAAAATTAAGAAATTCTTATAGTTAATTTTTCCAATTGAATTTTAATATAGGTGGATTTTTATACACAAACAATGACGATAACTATCTTAAAACTACAAATACTAATTTACCCAAAGTTATAAAATACACTGACTTAGTAAAATCTTGCTGCGTACTGAACGATTTTGATTAACATAAAGTAACACAAACACAACGTGTATTTCATTGTTTAGCTTCGTTAGAGCTCAAATTCAACCGATAAAGCTCAAGGCAAAACCAGCTTGAAATTTTTAAAAAAAGAAGAACTGAGCCACTTTTATAAGAAAAATAAATAATAAATATAAAAAACTTGAATATTTTCTGATTTAGGCTATGCTGTGTTTAACTAGAAAAAAGCGTTGTTTAGTTAAGCTTCTTTAAGTGCCGCAGTATTATTTATAATCCTCAGTTTTTTCAGATCTTTATTTCAATTCTTATTGTTTTTCCAAGTTATCCATAGTCATTTCTATGACTAAAATTATTAAAATTTAACAGGTTATATTATGTCTACTACAGTTACCGGTACAGTAAAATGGTTTAACGAAACTAAAGGTTTTGGTTTTATTCAACAAGAATCAGGTCCTGACGTTTTTGCTCATTTCAAAGAAATCAGCAGTTCTGGTTTCAAAACTTTGTTTGAAGGTCAACGCGTTTCTTTTAGCGTGGTTGATGGTCAAAAAGGTCCAAATGCGATCAATATCGTTGCGCTATAATTTAGCCCAGCAATAAGAAAAAGCACCTTCAGGTGCTTTTTTTAGCTCTGAAGATTCATAATTTTGGTGAAAGGTTTTCTGCTCCTCTATTTAGCTCATTAACAATGAATTTTTAAGAATCATGTTTCTGAATCACTGCTGCTCAGTGGGACTTTATAAAAGATAAAAATGAAAAACCCCTGGCATCCTGCCAGGGGCTTTCCGTATGGGTTCGCTTGGTATAACTCCTGTCGTACCTTACTTTCCTTGTATTTATCTATTGTTATTCTTGTGTGGAACCTCCTGTTCCTGTTAAAGCTATCATAGGAAGTTTCCACTATTCAAAACAGCCGCAAAGTGCTGGAATTGATGTAAGCCAATGCTTACAAGAATAGACAGAGATAATAAATTTCAAATGTTTAGCAAATTGAACATCTACAAAAAAAGGAAGCTCAAGCTTCCTTTTCTATGCCAATCTAGGCTTAGATCCCATATTTAACACGGTAATCTTCCATTTTCGCCAAAGCTGCTAGGTCGCCTTTCGCTTCCAGATAGTCCATTAAATCTTTCATGGTAATTAAGGCATGTACAGGAATCTCAAGCTCTTGCTGCACTTCCTGAATCGCAGATAAATCACCCTGACCTTTCTCCTGACGATCAAGCGCCACGAGTACACCGGCAATTTGAGCACCAGCATTTTTCAGGATAGTGACGACTTCACGAATCGCTGTGCCTGCGGTAATTACGTCATCAATGATCCAGACTTTTTTACCTGCTACAGAAGCACCGACCAATACGCCACCCTCGCCATGGTCTTTGGCTTCCTTGCGATTAAAACCCCACGGCACACTTACTCCATGATTTTGCGACAGAGCCACAGCAGTTGCTGCCACAAAAGGAATGCCTTTATATGCAGGTCCAAAAATCACTTCAACATGGTCACATTCAGTCAGTTTTGCAGCATAGCCAGAAGCCAGCAGTGTCAAGGTTTCACCATCATTCAACAGACCCGCATTAAAAAAATAGGGACTCACACGTCCCGATTTTAAAGTAAACTCACCAAATTTAAGCACACCGCGTGATAATGCGAGTTCGATAAAAGCTTGCGGGTTAAACTGAGCTGGCGTTGACATGAGGTGCTCCTAAATCCATTAATTAAGGTAAGACTTGCGCATGATACCAAAGAGTAGCTATCCAGGTGATCAAAAAATTCTTCGCGTCGTTTCAATTAATGTCAACGGCTTACGCTCATCCGTCACCAAAGGTCTATTGGAATGGATGGAACAGTCGGATGCCGACGTGATTTGTATGCAGGAAAGCCGGATCACGCATGCGCAGTGGACGGATAAATTCAAGCCTGAAGGCTGGTACACGCACCTGTTTCCTGCCGAACGTCCGGGTTATGCCGGTACGGCTATTTATAGCCGCCTGCCTTTTGTCTCTTTAACCGATGGCCTGGGTTTTGAACTGGCTGATTCACAAGGCCGTTTTATTGCTGCTGAATTTGATTTGGGCTTAGAACAAACTGTACAGATCTGTTCCCTGTACCTGCCTTCCGGCTCATCAGGCGATAAAGCGCAAGCGCGTAAAGATCACTTTCTGGAAGAATATGCAAAAATCCTGAAACAGTGGCGCGATGAAAATAAATCGGTGATTGTCTGCGGTGACTACAATATCGTGCATAAGCGTATTGATATTAAAAACTGGTCGGGTAACCAGAAAGCCTCGGGCTGTTTACCGCACGAACGTGCCTGGCTAGATCATATCTACGATGAGCTTGGTTATGTCGATACTTTCCGTGAAGTCCGCAAAGAAGCCGAATTATACTCCTGGTGGTCAAACCGTGGACAGGCGCGTGCCAAGAATGTTGGTTGGCGGATTGATTATCATGCCTGCTCTCCGGACTGGAAAGAGCGTACCGTTAATGCCTGGGTCTATAAAGAACAATGGTTTAGCGACCATGCCCCCGTGATCATCGACTACAAACTATAATCTTCATTATTTAATTGAGTGAACATACGTTCACTCAATTAAGGCTTATCTCTTACATGACATGACGTATTTTTTGGGTTTATCTTAATGTAATAACATAGCATTATAGCGCTACGGCACAAGGACATGTCAGGACGACAACATAAGGACAGGACGCCGTAGGACGAAAATAAAACAGACTATAGATTTAGCTTGTTTTTCATGGATGTGACATTGGACGTTGGATTGAGACCCGCATGATCAGGATGATTAAATGCGGGTTTTCTATTTCTATCATTCCCAAATTTTTATTTTTCTTATAATGGTAAGTTATTCTTTTTCTTAGCGCTTATGTTAAAGCTGCTTGATGTCATTTTGATGACATGACTTTTCTGCTATTTAAAATTTTTTCCTTTTTTTCATTTGCTTTTACATGGTCTGCCGCTGCCAATTTGGTTAAGCTAGTTCATGATTTAAATTTTTTAGATGGCAGCTATGTTAAAAATTTACGGAATTAAAAATTGTAGTTCGATGAAGAAAGCCTTTGATCTGCTGACTGAGCAAGGTCTGAGTTATGAATTTCACGATTATAAAAAACAGGGCATCGATGCTGAAACCGTCAAAACCTGGCTGGATGCCTTGGGTCAGGACGTGCTTCTGAACAAGAAAGGCACTACCTGGCGTAAGCTCAGTGAAGAAGAGCAAAAGACCGCCCTGTCGAGTGAAGATGCTTTAATTAATGCATTAACCACCCATACCAGTTTGATCAAACGTCCAATCTTGGCAACCTCTACAGGATTTATTGCCGGTTTTGATGAAACAGCTTATCGTGGCTTAGCCCGCTAATATCTTGTATTGAATAATAGTTATAAAAAAAAAGCCTGACATCGGTCAGGCTTTTGTGTATCTACTTAAAATAAATTAGTTGGCACGAATCCAGGTCTGATTACGACCCAATGCCGCTACGCCGATGAAACCACGTAGCTCAAGTTTCTTACCGCCGTCTGCCAGCTGGCCTTTCAACTTATAGGTTTTACCGGATTGTGGATCAAGAATCGAACCGCTGTCATAACTGGTCCCGCCAGCATTTTTTAGACCTTTAACAATGGTCAGGCCTTTCAGAGATTTGTTGTGATATGGACCTTCACATTTCTTGCAGGCATTTTCTTCACCTGGAGTTAACACAGACTGAATGCTGGCTGACAAAGTGCCGTTCTTTTGTTCAGTGAATTTAACCATGGCCTTAGGCTGCTTGGTTTTATCATCAATGGTTTTCCATACCGTGCCATTTAAAGGATCCGCGGCATTAGCCAGTGCAGATAAGCCTAGTAGTCCTAACGTAAGCGCTATTTTTTTCATTTTTCTTCATTTCCTTAGTCTGAAAATAGACCCATGTAGTATTAAAAAGTCACAACAATTTTTCAATTTTTAGCTGTGACTATTTAGTGTAACCTTGTAAATATGGTTGGTAAATAATCTACACGATCAATAAAAGCACAAAAAGATGGAAGGAAGATGAAGATAAGCCCGCTAACGAAACAATTAATTACAGAAAGCTTTTTAAAAACGGCCATTCGTGCCCCGAGCAGATTCAGTCTTCCACCGAGTTCAATGCGCATTGCTCTGGAACAGATGTGCAAACTTTTCCCTCAGGATAAAACGGTACAGATTCGCTCACTCCGACTGGCCGGACTGCGCGCGGAAGAAATTAAGCCGCAGCAGGAATCGACCCAGCTGATTTTTCATATTCATGGCGGCGCATTTTACTTAGGTTCTTTAAATACCCATCGCGCCTTTATGACTCAAATTGCGGCTCGAACCCAGATGCAGGTACTGCATGTCGATTATCCGCTATCACCTGAATCTGCCTATCCAGAAGCATTAGAAGCCTTGTTTGATGTCTATAATCTGCTGCTGGATCAAGGTGTTCAGGCCAAAGATATTATTCTGTCCGGCGATTCTTGCGGTGCCAATCTGGCCTTGGCGCTGGCACTCAAAATACAGCAGGAAAGTCTGCCACAGGTCAGCGGTCTGATTCTGCTGTCTCCATTGCTGGATCTGACCTTGACCAGTGAATCTTTACGTTATAACCAGAAGCATGATGCCCTGCTGTCTCTGGAAACAGTTCAAACCGGGATTGAATATTATGTACCGCGTTCAATTGATCGGGGTGATCCGGAAGTTTCTCCTTTTTTTGCCGATTTAAGCGGTTTGCCACCGATTCATATTCAGGTAGGTTCCAAGGAAATTCTGCTGGATGATGCTAGCCGTTTTAAAGAAAAAGCGGAACAGGCGGGTGTCGAGGTCGAATTTAAACTGTATACCGGCATGTGGCACAACTTCCAGATGTTCAGTGCCTGGTTCGATGAAGCCAAGCAGGCCCTGACCGATCTTGCAGAATTTGCCCATCGTCTGGACCGAGATTAACCATAATTCAATGCATAAAAAAGGTCAGCCGTAGCTGACCTTTGAAAAGAGGTTTTAGATTTTTAAATGGCCTGAACCTGCTGCAATGCAGTTTGCAATGCTTGGGCTTTAACCGCTTCGCCCATGTTCACCCCTTCAGCACGAATCACTTCGATATCATTCACGCCGGTAAAGTTAAATACGGTTTTCAGGAAAGCCTCCTGAAAATCAGCCGGACTTTGCTCGCCATACACACCACCACGGCTGCTGGCGATATACACTTTCTTATTGCCCGCCAAACCCACAGGACCTTGTTCGGTATATTTAAAGGTACGTCCCGCGACACAAATCCGGTCAATCCAGGCTTTTAAGGTCGATGGCAAACCGAAGTTATACATCGCTGCACCAATCACCACGATATCCGCCTGCAAATATTGCTCTAAAATTTCCTCGCCCAATCCCGTCTGTTCTGCATTCTGGCCCATTAAAATTTCGGCAGTAAGATGGGGAATAGGCTGTGCTGCCAGATCCAGGTACTCAACTTCAATGGCCTCAGCATATTTTTGCTGCAATTGTTCCACCACGGCCTGAGTCAACTGACGCGAAATAGAAGCATCTCCTAAAATACTGGAATCAATCTGTAAAACTTTCATGGCTTCGCTCTTTATCTTTGGTTGTTTCTAACAATGCAGCCATTTTAACGATTGACCATATTGGAATAATTAGCACAAATAAAACACATCATCCTGAATTTAGAACAAAACCGTATGCCTCTTAACCTCTTTAATTTTGATTAGAACCCTTTGGTATAGCCTAGATCACTTATGCTATAGGCAAAGAATGAGCAGATCAGATATCAACTAAATCACAAAAATGTTTTAAATATTGTTGTTTATCAAGCATTCAAACTTATGTTATCTTGTGTAAATAAAGCTATAAATATCCAATAAGTCTTAAAAAATCTGCCATAACAATTAAAGTCAGACCGGGACCATGAAGCGAATATCGCCTGTATTAGAAAAAGTGCTCAAACACAGAATCAAGAAATATCTGGTCGAAGATGAAGTCGTGATGAACTGGCGTATCCTGAAGAAATGCATCCTGATGCTGACTTTGGGATGCGGTGTACATCTGACCTGGCTCGGCTGGGATCTCTTTGTTTTATTCAATCCTGAGTATTGGCAATATGTACAGATTGAACGGGTTCATTCACAAGTCGTGCTGAACGGCAGTTTTTTATTGATTTTAGCCTTACTGATTTATCCTTGTTATAAATTTCAGGGCAACCGTCTGGTGGAACGTTATCTACCCTATCTGGCAGTCGGCACCTTTGTGGTTTCGCTATGCCGGGATGCCTATATTGTCGGCGTGATCAGTCCGGTCGCTACCACCGCTTACGTCTGCTTAATTATGGTCGGTCTGGTGCTGTTTCATCGCACGCTGGTGTATAGCATGCTGATTCCTGCCTCCATTTTTCTGGGCGGATGTGCCTATTTAAGTTTCAGTCATCAATTACCTTATTCACCGCTCTTTAATATCGATGACAAGCTTTTTTATAATGGTTTCTGGCTGTTATCGATGCTGTATTTCATTTTGCCAATTCTGGCCGTCTGCATGGTGTTATTCGAGATTCTGCTCAGTCAATGGCGTCATCGCGAGCAGCTGATCAAACAGCTGAGTCAGATTGATCCGCTCACCAACCTGTTTAACCGCCGTAGTATCAACCAATGTCTGGATAAACTGAATGCCGCAGCCACTCCCAATTATGCTTTAGTGCTATTAGATCTGGATCATTTCAAGAAAATTAATGATCACTATGGCCATCATAAGGGCGATGAAACCTTAGTTGAAGTGAGTGCTGTACTGAACCAGCAATTGCGCGAAAGTGATGTGGTCGGCCGTTTTGGCGGGGAAGAATTTATTTTGGTGCTTAAAAATACCAGTCTGGAAAAAGCCGAACAAGTGGCTGAACGCTGCCGCATTGCCATTCAGCAATTGCAGATTTTCAGTGATGAGGGTGAGCTGATTCCGGTGACCGCCAGTTTCGGGATTGCCATTTCTAGCGCGGAATTACGCCCGCAACAGTTATTAAGTCAGGCCGATCAGGCGCTTTATCAGGCCAAAGCCGGCGGACGTAATCTGGTCAAAGCCTATGCTGAACCGGTGCCAGCACAGATGCAGGTTTCTTAAACGGGTTCAGCTTTTTTTAAGAACTAGATTATGGATTTTCACTTTGAGCCAACGCTTGCAGTTGTGCCAGCAATTCTACCTCGCTAAAGGCACCGGTCAAACGCAAGCCACGAATTTCCTGCTGCTGTGCATTCAAAAATAAATACGTTGGCGGCCCGAGAATTTTCCATTGGTTTAACAGCGCTTGATGAGAGGCATTATATTGGCTTAAATCCAGCTTGATCAGGAAATATGGCGCAAGTGCTTGCTGTACCGCTGCAGATTTTAAAATACGGTGTTCGATCGGCTGACAGGCTACACACCAGTCGGCGTAGACATCAATAATGATCTTTTGCCCTTGCGGTGCCTTGGCCAAAATTTGCTGAAATTCTGCTGCGCTGCGTGCCACATGCCAGTTGACTTCTGTACTTACCTGCTCCACAAAAAACCGCTGACTATGCTGATATTGGCTATAAGCAATATAAGGTACGGCCAGTACCAGACACAGGATATACAACCATCTTAGACCAGTGCGATGCCAGAAAATCCGAAATAGTACATAGGCAACAAAGGCCATGCCCAAAGCTAAGGATAACCACTGTAACGCAGCTTCTGACATCAGTGGGCGAATAAAATACAGCGCCAGCGCCAGCATGATAAAGGCAAAGAGCACTTTGATCTGATTCATCCAGTGCCCGGCTTTAGGTAGAATCCGTGCTCCCAGAATACTGGCCAGCAATAAAGGCGTCCCCATCCCAAAACCCAGGGTAAACAGCAGTAAAGCCCCCTGCCACTGACTTTGCGTCTGAGAAATAAACAACAATGCACCTGCCAGCGGTGCGGTCATGCATGGCCCCACCAGAAGCGCCGAGATCATGCCCATGACACCGGCACTGACCAGACTGCCTCCCTGCTGCATGGCCTGTGCCCGATCCAGACGATGAACCAGACGTTGCGGCAGTTTGATTTCAAACAGGCCAAACAGATTCAGGGCAAACAGGACAAATAGCACACTAAAAGCAATTAAAGTCCCAGGTTGCTGCAACCAGCGCTGAAAATTCAGACCGGCCGAAGATGCAATTAGGCCAAGTACTGCATAGACAGCAGCCATACTGCTGACAAAAGTCAGTGCAATCATCCAGGCTTTCAGGCCTTTACTGTCACGTACAATCAGTGAGGTCAGAATCGGCAGCATCGGCAAGGAACACGGCGTAAACGCCAGTAAAATTCCCAGGCCGAAAAACAGCAAAAGCCCATAGCCCAAAGAGCGTTCAAGCAGTTGGGCTGACCATTTCTGGTCTTGTGCTGCATAGGGTTCGGTTTGTGTGTTGGCTGATGCAGAGATTTCATCTGCTGTAGATTCTGAAGAATCTGCTGTATTAAACAGGGTATTGTGTTGCAGTGATGAAGTATTCAGATCAAGTAAACGCTTTGTTCCTGATCCGGCAGCTTCAAATTGCACCAGACCGGACAAATCGGTCTTGAACTGAATGGTTTGTGGCGGATAACAGATCCGGTCTTTGGCACAACCCTGCCAGCTGACCTGATAGGATCGCCCCGCCTGAGTCGGGATCTGAAACTTTAACTGCTGATAATAAACCTGGGTATGCCCATAGTTGTCATCATATAAATCTTCAGCGGGTGGCAACTCAAACGTCACCGGCTGGTTGCCCTGCCGGACTTCAATTTTATGCTGATACAGATAATAGTTGTCCGGAATCTGCCAGCTCAGTTCAGCCTGCTGCTGACTGGTGGAGATCACGCTCACAGGAAAGGCCTGCTCGGCAGACAACAATGCAGTTTCCGCCTGAGCAGGACTGCTGAACAAGGCGCTTCCCAAAATAACCGGGGCAAGCATTTTCCCCCAGGTCGGGAACTGCGAGTATTTCATCTTCTATGAATGAGTATCTTAGAACAGCACAGAGAAACCTAGGCCTGAGAAGTAGCTTCGATCTGCACCATCCAGATCTACACCGACATTCGCATCTAACTGGACACGATCGTTTAAAGCATACATGACCCCGATACCGAGTGCGTATTGATTATCGACACTTTCCGCTTTACGGTAAATCAGTTCAGAATAACCTGACCAGCGATCAGTAATGCGGTAGCCTAGAGAAGGAATCGCAGACACTGCCCAGTTGCTGTCCTGCCATTCATAACGCATGGTCAATGCGGTACTGACCAAGTCATTATATTGATACGACACGACAGAACCCAAGCTGTAAATATCTTCTTCATTAGTGAAACCGGCATTGCCTGTTGCAATGATGGCTTCGGCCAACAAAGCCATACTGAGTTTGTCATCATCCAAATCAATGGCCTTTTTCAGACCAATACTAACATCGCCCAGACCATCATCTTCTTCGGTCTGGCCATTGGATTTCACTTGGGTCCAGGTCGGGCCAGCCCAACCTAAACGCAATTCCAGATCATCACTGAGTCCGGTACGTAACAACATATCTGCACTGAGTGTGGTCGCGGTCTGATCGCCCGACTTGCTATAACGCGCTGTAGGCAAGCCTTGCTCCCAAGCGACATTTCCGACTGGAGTAATTCCAGTACTGAGACCCTCACCTGGTCGATCAAATTCAAAATCTGCTGCGAAAAGCTGTGCACTACAACCGGCCAGTGCAATCAAACCCAAGGTTTTTAATGTTGTCATGTTGGAGCTCTTTATTAAAATTTAACTGAGTTCTTTGGTCATTTTTGCGCCATGCTTGCGAAGCAGTTCTAGCGTCTGTTTTTCTTCATCCAAGGCTTCTGACCAGTTGATTTCATCAAAATCACAATCAAAGAATAGATCACTAATTGAAGATAAAATAGTCATGCCATCTTCATCTTTGCTATTTGGATCGACTTTTTCATCCAGTAAACGCTGTACAGCTGGCGCGCATGCGGCACTTGCGGCATCCCAGAGTGGACCATAAATTTCTTCTGCATCCCACAAATGCAGATTCACTTTGGCCTGGATCAGTTCTTCCAGAATCTGTAAATGTACCGCCAAACGTGCCTGTTTCTCCTCTTCTGAAAGTGGTGTTCCGGCTTCATACAGCTCACACACTTCTTCCCACCATTTAAACAGGCCATCTGACCAGACCGAAATCACCGGGCCTTTGTCATGATCAATAAAATTCGGGTTGAGTCCATCTGCCAGCAGCTGTTTGACCTGGTCCAGATTTAATTCTTCGAGTGCTTGCACAAAAAGTTGTTGTTGCGCAGTTAACATGATGGAGCTCACTTTGATTCGTTTTCGACTATTATGCCGAATAAAGCAGGATTTGTTGTGCTTCTCATAACTATATTTTTGTTTAATACGAAAAAAGCCCCGCAGGGCTTTTTCAAATCGGTTCGGCTTAGTCTTCGATATCCGCAGTATCTGTGTCTGCTAGTTCGAGAGCACCAGGACGAACATTGTCTTTTTTCTCGATCACATGTTCCAGACTACGTTTTAGTCGGTCAATTGCACCATGGATCGCAGTATCGACATTATGGCCACGATGATTGACTACGACAGGTTTCAAGCCTGCAGGACGCGCTTCAATCATACAACGAATATCGTCATCGCCGCCTTTGGCGCCATTTTCATCACTAAGATGGACTGAAAAATGGGTAATACGTTCGCTGTGGCGCTGGAATTCTTGATTTAATTCTTCCCGTACATAAGTAATTAAACGATCACTATTCTGAATGTGGTTATCGGTACGAAGTTCAATATTCATATATTACCATCCTCAATCTTTGTAACTTTTGAGTGCAAAATTTTTTATCTTGGCACGTTTGTAGCTTGCTGTTTCGCATCGCATTTCACTTCTTCAAATGATTGGAATCACACCCTCCATTTTGAATGATTAACACATTTTTGAGTCTGCAGAATCGTGTCCTTATATCTTGAATATCGGCTGTATCTTGGAAATATGCAAGTGATATTTTGGTTTTTTAGCAAAAGAATAATCCATTGTGACAACTGCTTACTCAGCTCAAAAATACAGGATTTTTCAAACGGAAATTTCACAACCTTTCACATGATTTAATTTGAAATAATTTTTTAGCCAGACCGATAAATCGCTTAAATAACACTCGACCAGGAAACCTAAAAAAGGAGGAATTAAAAGTATTTTTTATCAAAATTAGCTCACTTTTACCTAATAATTTATCTTATAAGATCAGCGCCTAGTCAGCCTTACAGTCCTGAAGAGATCATATGCTTTATGACTGTTTAGTTGCTTTTGCAGAACCGGGAAAAATACTCTTTCGTCATTCGAAAATAATAAACTGCAAAAATGATTTTCAATTGAAATATAAGACCGATCACTCTTATTTTACGATGCCGAGAATAGGCCTATAAAACGACCGTCATTTGAGATTTTAAAAGCAGCTTCATTACACAAACAGAACAAAGCTATTCAGCCTCAGGCCCAAATTAATTACTAAACAATCTGTATATTCCCCCTATTTTTACTGGTTTTCTAAACTCATCATCCTGAATTGAAGTGATTTTATATTTTTAGTTATACATTCAGTCTTTTAAGGCACTACATATTCGACTTTATTTAAAAAATAATAATTTAGAGAAGTATCAACAAAAGACAATGAAAACTGAGGAAGATGATCGTCTACATTCAACTCATAAGGGCTGAAATATATTTAAGTCAGCGATCACTTTTAACTTTATTTTTACTTATTAATCTGTATGCTTATTCTGCTTTCTCGGGGGGATAGATTTAAATGAAATTTACACAACTTGCGGCACTTTGTGCATTGACTTCAGCTGCTGTATTTGCTCAAGCAAAACCAGTTTGGCAGGACTTTAGCGTTACAGGTCTTTATGGTGAAAACTATGAAGTTGTAGACGATCAGCAAACTACTTTAACTGTTGAATATGCTGCAAAAGTTAAATATGCAGATGTATTCTTCTTTATGGATCGTCTGCGCGGTGGAGATGATGTTAAAAGTACGTACTTTGAGTTATCACCACGTTTAAGCTTAAGCGAAGTTACAGGCCAAAAACTTGCCTTTGGTCCAGTGAAAGATGTGCTTATTTCAACAACGTGGGAAGGTTCAGATAATGCTGATAACTTCCTATATGGCGTGGGCTTTGACCTTGATATCCCATACTTTCAATATGCAAGCTTAAATCTTTATCGTGCAAACAATGAAAAAGTGTTTGGCAATAAAGACGATTATCAAATGACGCTTACCTATGGTGTGCCATTTAAACTGGGTGCTGAAGATTTTCTTGTAGATGGCTTCCTTGATTGGTCAACTGCTGAAAAAGACGCTCAAGCAAGCGAGTTAAACTGGACTACACAATGGAAATGGAATGCGGGCAAACACATTTCTCCAGATACCCGTTTATACCTCGGTGTTGAACATTCAGTGTGGAACAATAAGTTTGGTCTTAAAAATCAAGACGAAAACAATGTCAGCGCACTTGTGAAATATCATTTCTAATTGATGTATCATCAAAAGCAGAACTCCGGTTCTGCTTTTTTTAAACTGTGATTTCAGCTCACCTCTACTAGAACAAGAATATGCCTGATTTTGATATTCGACCTGCGACCGAACATGATCTTGAAACCATCCTCGAGATTTATAATCAGGAAGTACTCTATGGTACTGCGACCTGGAACAGAACAGCCTTTGATTTGAACTATTTCAAAATCTGGTTTAAACAGCTTAAAAATCAGAATTTCCCGGTTTTTGTGGTTGAAGATACGCGAAATCAGGTCATTGCTGGCTATGCCTGTTATGATCAGTTTCGTAGTATTCAGGGCTTTCAACAGACGGTAGAACATTCCATCTTTTTAAATCCAGATTATGCAGGGCAAGGTTTGGGTTCTAAATTATTGCAATATTTAATTGAACAGGCTCAAGTACAGAAACTGCATATCATGGTCGCGGCGATTGATTCTGAAAACACCTCATCGATTCGTCTGCATGAAAAACTGGGCTTCGTTCAAACTGCCTATATGCCGCAAGTCGGACAGAAGTTTGGGCAATGGCGTGATTTGGTCCTCTTACAACTCAATCTGGATCAAGCTTGATTCATTCTTAGTTTAAAACTATTCCAGAACTGCTTTCTGGACACTCCTCTTCAGCTTTTTAATACTTGGCCATCACGATATTTTGTTGTTATCCAGTTTAATAAGCACAAGTTCTATTTACTTATATGAGCGGCTATGTTTTATTCAGCTAAAAATCATACTGAATAACACCATGTATAAATCTCTATTGTCTATTGGTCTTTTAAGTTTAAGTATGCTCACTTTTGCTGATTCAGACTTTGAAAAAGAGCTCCGTTCAGGCTGTAGCAAAGTGCAAAGCTATGCAAATAATGGCAAAAAATTCTACAACCAAGAACAATATCAAAAGGCCATAGCGCAATTTGAGCAACAAGCCGCATGGTCATCCTTTTGTGCGATGAATGTAGAAGGCGGTGGTACAGCTTTTTCCGAACGCGATATCACCACGGCATTTAATAATGTTGGCTTAAGTTATGCCAAGCTTGGAAAGCCGCAATGGGCACGCGCCTGGTTCTCGGTTTTCCCGAATGCTAAAGCCAGCCAGTTCAATCTAAAACAGTTACCTGCACCAGAAAAATCAAAGAGTCTTGCAGGAAAATATGTTCGTTATGCAGGTTTTGGTCAATGGAATACGATGGAAGTTAAACGGGCTTCGAATACCTACCAGATTGAGTTTAATGGACTCTATATGGGTTTACGCAGTCTGATTTATGGTCCTAATATGGGGGAATTTTCAACCCGGATGCCGCTGAACAAAGCTCAGACCAATTACAGCGTAGAAGATTGCAAAATTGATTTAAAATTTCAGTTTAACGCTGAAATTGGACAACAGATTGTAGTGAATAGCAGCAATCCGATGTCTTGTGGTTTTGGACATAATGTCTCGGCGGATGGCATGTATTTAAAGGTTGAGTGATTGCTGATTCAGCGATATCTTATTGCCCTATAACAAACATAATATTCAAAATATTATAGGGAAAATATGGCTGATACGGGCAAAACAATAGGCGGTGAATTTAGAACCGGACAATTTGACATGTACTTCCTGTGGGATGAAAATACAGAAATCTAATTCCTCCATTCTTTAAAAGAAGATTTCCCGTCTCTTTCTAGGAGATAAGAAGCTCTGCTTGGTAAAAGGAGATTTAAAATTTAATTCCTCCAAACCTCCCTTTCTTACGCTTCGATATAAAGCAGTGCTTATATCTTGCTCAGGGAGGCTTTTTCCCTCTCCTTCTAGGAGAGGGTTAGGGAGAGGTAAATAAAGAAAGCCCTCACCCCCCACCTTCTCCCATAGGAGAAGGAGCTAAAAGCCTTAAATTGCCACCAACTCCCGAATGCCTTTCTCCGGCATTTCACTACCCACACCTTGCGCCACGACTTGGCCACGTGCCATCACGGTATATCCATCAGCAAGTTCTTCAGCAAAGTCATAGAACTGCTCCACCAACACAATCGCCATTTCACCACCATCAGCAAGTTTACGAATGACTCGACCAATATCTTTAATAATGGATGGTTGAATACCCTCAGTCGGCTCATCCAAAATCAGCACACGAGGTTCAGATGCCAAGGCACGGGCAATAGCAAGTTGCTGCTGTTGACCACCCGATAAATCCCCCCCACGGCGATGCTTCATTTCATCTAAAACAGGGAAAATTTCATACAGATGCTCAGGCACTTTACGAGTTTTCGCCCCTTTAAATTTCGCCATGCCAATCAGGAGGTTTTCCTCAACCGTCAGCGTTGAAAAAATATCGCGACCTTGTGGTACATAAGCCAAACCTTCACGGACACGCTGTTCAGGACTGAACTTGGAAATGTCTTTACCATCCAATAAAATTTGCCCAGATTTAATCGGTAAAATCCCCATCAAACACTTAAGCAGTGTGGTTTTACCCACACCATTACGCCCAAGTACCACCGAGCATTCACCCACAGGTGCAGTAAAGGACACATTACGCAAAATATGACTGCCACCATAAAATTGATTGAAGTCTTTGACTTCTAACATTGCTGTCTCCTTAACGTCCTAAATATTTTTCAATGACATCTTCATTGGCTTGTACTTCTGCCAATGTGCCTTCTGCCAAAATTGCGCCTTGTGCCAATACCGTGACTTTTTCACTAATGGTGTCAATAAAACTCATGTCATGCTCGACTACTACAAGGGTATGGTTTTTCTTGAGTTCTAAACACAACTCCGCCGTGCGTTCGGTTTCGGCATCGGTCATCCCTGCTACAGGCTCATCCAGTAAAATCAGTTTTGGGCGTTGCATCAGCAACATGCCGATTTCTAACCATTGCTTTTGACCGTGTGACAACAAGCCTGCCGGTTTATTGACGAACTCTTGCAAACGAATTTGCGCAAGTGACTCATCCAATGCATTTTGCGCATCAGGATTAAGCTTGCTAAAGAAACTCTTTTTCACCCGTTTATCTTTGGGTGCAGCAAGGAGCAGATTTTCCATAACCGTGAAATTTTCAAACACGGTTGGCTTTTGGAACTTACGCCCGATGCCTGCTTCGGCAATTTGCTCGGTACTCATTTTGGCTAAATCGTAGTTTTGCCCAAAAAATGCCGTGCCTTCGGTTGGTCGAGTTTTGCCCGTGATCACATCCATTAAGGTGGTTTTACCTGCCCCATTCGGCCCAATGATGCAGCGTAATTCGCCTTCTTCTATATAAAGCGACAAATCGTTTAAGGCACGAAAGGCACCAAACCAAACACTGACTTTTTCTAAATACAGCGCAATACCATGGGTAAAATCCGCGCCTTGTTCTTTAGGACGGCCATAGCCTTCAGCGGCATGACCACCATGCGGTTGCAGGATCTCGCTCATTCGCTACGCTCCTTTTTAAAACGGTCAAACAGACCAATAATGCCTTTCGGTAAGAAAATGGTCACCACAATAAATAGCGCACCCAAAATAAGTAGCCATGCTTCCGGATAAGCCGAAGTAAAGTAGGTCTTCACACCATTAATGAGACCTGCACCAATCAGTGGTCCAATCAGTGTGCCACGACCACCCGCTGCCACCCACACCGCCATTTCAATCGAGTTCACCGGGTTCATTTCACTTGGATTAATAATGCCGGCTTGCGGCACATACAGCGCGCCTGCAATCCCTGCAATCACCGCAGAAAGTACCCAAGCAGAGAGCTTGTACCAAAGCGTGCGATAGCCCAAATATTGCAGACGATTTTCGCTATCACGAATCGCCCCCAACACACGGCCATAAGGTTTATTCATTAAATGACGTAAACCGATAAAGCATAGCAACAACACCAATGCGGTAATAAAGCACAAACTCGCACGCATCGATGCAGAGGTAATGTCCATGCCTAAAATAGTTTTAAAACCAGTAAAGCCATTGTTGCCGCCAAAACCGGTTTCATTGCGGAAGAACAATAACGCCGCTGCAAAGGTCATGGCTTGGGTAATAATGGAGAAATACACGCCCTTAATTTTCGAGCGGAAAGCAAAGAAACCAAAAATAAACGCAATGATGCCCGGCACTAAAACCACAAGGGCAAGTGACCAAAGGAAGTATTCAGTCCCCACCCAAAACCATGGCACTTCCGTCCAACTCAGGAAGCGCATAAAGTCAGGAATACCATCCCCTGCAGACTGGCGCATCAGGTACATGCCAAAGGCATAACCGCCAAGGGCAAAGTACAAACCATGTCCTAAACTTAAAATTCCGGCATAGCCCCAAACTAAATCCAGTGCCAAAGCGACCAGAGCCAAACACATGATTTTGCCAATCAAGGTGACCCAATACGCAGATAAATGCAGGGTTGAATCGGCAGGTAACAGGTGTAACCATGGCAATGCCAATAAAATGGCAAAGCATACGGCAATCGCAATGCCACTATGCGGTTTGTCGGATAATAATTGTGTAATCTTCATGTGCTTACTCCACAAAACGGCCTTTGATGGCAAACAAACCTTGTGGACGTTTTTGAATAAACAAAATCACAAGCACCAAGAGAACAATTTTTGCCAGTACCGCACCAATGCCAATTTCCAAGGCGGTACCACTAATACCTAGACCAAGCGCTGCAAGGACTGCACCCCACACCTGACCTACACCACCGACAACCACCACCAAGAAGGCATCAATAATGTAGTTTTGCCCTAAATCCGGCCCGACGTTACCCACTTGTGCCAAAGCACAGCCCGCTAAACCGGCCAAACCTGAACCTAAACCAAAGGCCATCATGTCGATACGGCTTGAACGAATACCAACGGCTTGTGCCATTTGACGGTTTTGCGTCACCGCACGTACAAACAAACCAAAACGGGTTTTATTCAGTAGGTAAACCAACAACAAAAGCACTGCAATGGTGAAGACAATAATCGCAATACGGTTATACGGCAGCATTAAACTTGGGGTAATGGAGATCCCGCCTGATAGCCACGAAATATTCGACACTTCGACATTTTGCGCACCAAAAGTCATGCGTACCAATTGCATCAAAATCAGGCTGACCCCAAAGGTTGCAAGCAAGGTTTCAAGTTGACGACCGTATAATGGACGAATCACGGTACGTTCAATCAACATACCGATCAGTCCACTCACCAAGAATGCCGCAGGAATCGCGGCGATTAAGTACCACTCGACATAGCTACCCAAATAGCTTTTAAACAGACTTTGCACCACATAAGTAGTATAGGCGCCAATCATAATGAGCTCACCATGCGCCATATTGATGACACCGAGCAAACCATAAGTAATGGCTAAACCGAGTGCTGCAAGCAGTAAAATACTCGCAGTACTCAGCCCTGAAAATAAATGCCCAGTCCATTCACTGGCTTGAATCCGGGTTTTAATACTGCTTTTCGCTTCAAGCAAAGCCGCTTTCAGCTCAGAATGGATATTCGGCTGTGTCAGCTCATTGTCGATCATCGCCAAGATATCGGGACGATTGGAGTCTTGCAAGGCTTTCGCCGCTTGAATTTTAACTAAGACATCTGCATCTTGATAATCCAGACGCGCTTTAAGCTGGGCCAAACGGGCTTTGACTTTGTTATTTTGTTCGTTCAAATACAGGGCATTGATGTGAGCAACATTCAGCTCTGCCAAGTTGCTTTCATAAATATCAATCGCTTCTAAACGCTCGGAAGCATCTTCAGATTTGAGTTTTCTTTGTGCCAAACCAAAGTTGAGCGCTTTACGCAAGGTATTCACCAAAGTCACTTGTGATAAGTCACTCGGCCAATCTGCAACGATGCCTAGACTCGGATAGCCGAGTAATTTTTCGTCCGATTCTAAAATATAGGTTTGACCATTAGCCCCACTATAAAGCTGCTCGTTTTCAACATATTCTGCAAGCTGATCTAACTGCTCAATACTGCCCGGCCATTGCTTCAGTAAAGCACGGCGCTGGGCAAAATCACCTTGCACAAATTGCTGGATTGCATCTTGTTGTATTGCTGCAGTCAATGCAGTGCTATTTGAGGATTGTTCTGCTGATACCAGTTGCACACAAATAACCTGTACAAATACCAGAAAAATAGCGGCGATATTCACGCGAATATTCATTATATTCACCCCTATTCCATTGGAAATTTTCCGTGGAGAGTAAGAAAAAAATCAGAGGACACCTGCCACGGCTGTGGCAGGCAAAAGATAGCTGTTATTTCGGAATGTACGGGCTCCAAGGCTGTGCCTGGATGGCTTGTGGCGTTTTATAGACCACATCAAACTGTCCATCGCCACGAATCTGACCAATCATGACTGGCTTGTGTAAGTGGTGATTCGTCGCATCCATTTTTAAGGTATAGCCGGATGGGGCTTTGAATTCCTGACCTGCCATCGCTTCACGGACTTTATCGACCTCTGTAGAACCTGCTTTTTCAACGGCTTGCTTCCACATGTTAATCCCGACATAAGTTGCTTCCATTGGGTCATTGGTCACGAGCTTGTCTGCATTCGGCAGTTTGAATTCCACCGCATACTGCTTCATTTTGTTGGTAAATTCTGTATTGACCGGATTCTTCACTGACATGAAATAGTTCCATGACGCCAAATGACCGACCAATGGCTTGGTGTCAATACCACGCAGTTCTTCTTCACCCACCGAGAACGCCATGACGGGAATATCAGAGGCTTTAATGCCCTGATTACCCAATTCACGATAGAACGGCACATTCGAGTCGCCATTGATGGTCGAGATCACCGCAGTCTTTTTACCAGCTGCGAATTTTTTCACATTGCCGACAATGGTTTGATAGTTGCTATGACCAAATGGCGTGTACTCTTCCATGATGTCCGCATCAGCCACGCCTTTAGACTTTAAAAAAGCACGTAAAATCTGGTTGGTGGTACGTGGGTAAACATAGTCTGTACCGAGCAGAACAAAACGCTCCGCTTTACCGCCCTCTTCACTCATCAAGTATTCCACGGCTGGAATGGCTTGCTGGTTAGGCGCAGCACCGGTATAAAAAATATTTTTGGATTGTTCCTGGCCTTCGTACTGTACGGGATAGAACAATAAGCCATTCAGCTCTTCAACCACTGGTAAGACAGATTTACGTGACACCGACGTCCATGCACCGAAAATTACCGCGACTTTGTCTTGGGTAATCAGCTGACGTGCTTGCTCTGCAAACAGTGGCCAGTCAGATGCTGGATCGACCACCACAGGTTCCAGTTTTTTACCCAGTACCCCACCATTATCATTGATTTCCTTAATCGCCATTAAGGCCGTATCTTTCAGTGAGGTCTCAGAAATTGCCATCGTGCCTGACAATGAATGCAGGATCCCGACTTTAATCTTGTCGCCGCTGTCTGCGACTTTGCTTTCTGCGCCCGGGGCTTCTGCTTTTTCAGCAGATTTTGAACACCCCGTTAATGCAACAGCCCCTGCCATGGTTGCGGCTAAAATACTTTTTGAAAATAAATTGCGTTGGAACATCAGATTTTTCTCCAAACTTTATAATGGTGCATTTTTCATGCTTGTCTTGTTGTACATCTGGATGGAGTGATTCAATTTCTGTGCCAAGGCTTCAAAAAATAAAAAAATTCACTTTAACTGATCTCATTATTTGTATTATGAATCATGTATTTAGTCATACTAAAAAGACTTAAAGCCCTATTGCAATGTAGAACTCAGACTCAACTTTAAATAAGTTGCATAAAGACCAATCAAAATATGCCAAAACTAAGATAGAAGATGATGTACAAATAAAGTGCAGCACCTTGAATATTTTTTGCACTGTTTTAAAACAAAAAATCCCGCGCTTGCGGGATTTTTTATTGCTTAAATTCGATAGTTTAAACCACCAAATCTGCCAGATTACCTTTTTGTTCTAACCAGTCTTTACGGTCACTGGCACGTTTTTTCGCCAAAAGTTTATCCAATAAACCTGCAGTATGATGAGCATCATCCAGATCTAGTTGCACCAGACGGCGCGTGTTTGGATCAAGTGTGGTTTCACGTAACTGGCTGGCATTCATCTCGCCCAGCCCCTTGAATCGGGTAATTTGCGGATTCTTGGTTTTGCATTTTTTCAGGATGCTATTCAGCTCATCTTCATCCAAAGCGTAGTGCACATCTTTATTGTCATCGATTCGGAATAATGGTGGCATCGCTACAAATAAATGCCCTTCTTCCACCAGAGTCGGAAAATGCTTCACAAACAAGGCACACAGCAAAGTGGCAATATGCAGACCATCCGAGTCGGCATCGGCCAGAATACAGATCTTGCCATAACGCAGCTCCGATAAATCATCCGAACCCGGATCAACGCCAATCGCAATCGCGATGTTGTGTACTTCCTGAGATGCTAATACTTCATCAGAAGAGACTTCCCAAGTATTCAGGATCTTGCCACGAATTGGCATAATCGCCTGGAAGTTCTTATCACGCGCCTGCTTGGCCGAACCACCGGCAGAATCCCCTTCCACAATAAATAATTCAGATTGATCGAGATCATGGCCTACACAATCCGACAGTTTCCCCGGCAAAGTTGGACCCGCAACAATTTTCTTACGCTCAACTTTTTTCGCAGCTTTTAAACGGCGACCGGCTTTAGAAATGGCCATTTCTGCCAGTTGCATGGCGATGTCAGAATTCTGGTTCAACCACAATGCAAAGGCATCTTTGGCAATATTCTGCACAATCCCTGCTGCTTCACGGCTCGATAGACGTTCTTTAGTCTGACCCGAGAACTGCGGCTCCTGAAATTTCAATGATAGGATATAGTTAACTCCGTCCCAGACATCTTCGACAGAGAGTTTCATATTCCGTGGCAGCAAATTCCGCAGTTCACAGAACTCACGCATCGCATCAGTCACGCCTGAACGCAGACCGTTCACATGGGTTCCGCCCTGTGCGGTCGGAATCAGGTTGACATAAGATTCCTGGACGCTTTCTCCGCCTTCGACATTCCAGCAAATCGCAAATTCTGCGCTGGCGCGCTCTGCGTCACCTGTGGCGACAAAAGCCGGTGCCGGAATAATTTCACGGTCTTCCAGCTCGTCCATCAAATAGTCGACCAGACCATTTTCAAACTGCCAGGTAATCTTTTCATCATTGATCTGATCAACATAATTGATCTGTAAACCCGCCGCCAAAACAGCTTTGGCTTTGAGATTATGTTTTAACGCTTTTAAGGCAAATTTAGGCGAATCAAAATATTTGGCTTCAGGCCAGAATTGTACCGTAGTTCCTGATACCCGTTTCGGTGCCTTACCTGCCAGCACTTCAAGCGGTGCAACCGGTTCGCCATTTTCAAAGGCCATTTTATACAGATTGCCCTGACGCTGAACTTCAACCTCTACCCGGGTCGAAAGCGCATTGACCACTGAAATCCCGACGCCATGCAAACCACCGGAAAACTGGTAGTTATCGGTGCTGAACTTACCGCCGGCATGCAGTTTGGTCATGATAATTTCAATACCGCTCTGGCCGTATTCAGGGTGAATATCCACCGGCATCCCACGGCCATTGTCTTCGACTGATAAAGAACCATCTTTATAGACCGTGACGGTAATCTTGTTGGCATGTCCTGCCAGTGCCTCATCGACAGCATTATCAATCACTTCCTGTGCCAAATGGTTGGGACGAGAAGTATCGGTATACATGCCCGGACGACGACGGACCGGATCCAGACCAGATAAAACTTCAAGAGATTGAGCCGTATATTGAGACACGTTATTCGGTTTCCTTTTTTATGCAGTCCAATAAAAACTGTAAGACGAACGGAATTTTTTCCGCAAAATCATCCATCCCGTGACTGCCATGCGCTTCAGTCATCAGTATTGCAGGGGGATACGCAGCACTATAATAACGATGTGCTTCACGATAATCCAAAACTTCATCGCCTTGTTGCAGCAGAACCAGTATTTTGTCTGCATCTTGTGCAACAGGCAGGGCCAATTGCTGGAGTTGTACCAGATCTGCTTCATCCAGACACCATTTCGGATGAACCTGATAAGGCAGTTGCTCATCAAATAGTTCACGAAACAGTTGCCATGGTCGCATTGCCGGATTGATCAGTACAGCAGGCACAGCATGCTGTGCGACCAGATGTGTCGCATAAAATCCGCCGAGACTGCTGCCCAGTAACGCCACATCATGCATCGATTCAATCAGGCCAGAAACATACGCAATGGCAGCGTTCGGTGACATGTTTAAATCGGGTAAATGTACCTGAATTTCAGGATACTTTGCACAGTAATGTTGCAGCAATTTCCCCTTGATCGAGTTCGAATTACTCTTAAAACCATGCAAATAAATGATATTCATGAACTACCAACAAAAAACCCATCAATCATCAAAATTTAATTTAAATAATGTGAAGTACACTACGTTATAAGACCAGTTAATTGCTTAAATTGTCTGACAAAAAAGCTCAAAATCTTCTCTCATTCTCGTTATTTTAAGCTGAGGCCCTCAAAATCAGGAAACTCAACAAGAAAAAGAATTTATACCGCGAAGTTCTTTAAAAAGAAAGATGGCACCACATGCGGCTCATTGAAAGGACAGGATCAGATGCCAAGTTTGACACCATTACATGAAACCTATTGTCGATGGGATCGAACCCCGCCGAGTCAGGCCGATGTACTGGAAGGTCTGGCGCAGCTGGTAACGATGCGCTTTAACGATGTGATCCAGGAGCTGATCAAGAGTATTCAACGCGAAATTTTAATGAGTATTTTCGGTTTAAGTGAAAATAATTCTGAAAAAATTCAGAATATTCCGTCGATTGTGCGGCTCTATCAAATGTCTTATGACATGCTGTTTCATTACGGCAATACCCTGATTGCCCCTGCTTTGCGCCAGATTATTGAACGCTTTCCTAAACTGCATAATAAACCGCTGACACCTTCCTTGCATTTTCTGGTCAGTGTCTTAAATGGCATTATCGGGGATTATCTGCTGAAATATCAAAACCCTCTAGCCCTGCCGATGGTGATCTATGACCATTATGGCTCGCTGCAAAAAGGTGAGCTAAGCGGTCGTATTACTTTGTTTGTACATGGCTTATGCATGAACCATTTAGACTGGTCAAATCGCAAATATGAAGGCATTGGGGCAAAATTACTGGCGCAGCGCGACCGCAATACCATGCTCTACCTGAATTACAATACTGGACGCCGGATTTCTGCCAATGGTCGCAGTCTGGCGAATACCTTACAGGATCTGGTTGTTCGCAATCCTAGAATTACCAGTATTGACCTGATCGGCCATAGCATGGGTGGACTGGTGTCACGCAGCGCACTGTTCTATGGCAAGCAGAATGTGTATAGCTGGGTCAACATGGTGGAGAATCTGGTCTGTCTGGGTTCACCGCATCATGGTGCGGTACTGGAACGTTTTGGTTTTAGCTTGCAGGACAAACTCGGACATTTTCCACTGATCCGGTTGCTTGGCCATCTGGTCAATATTCGCAGTAACGGTATTCTGGATTTGCGCCATGGCAGCGTCCGGGATGATGACTGGGAGCATAATCCACTTCGGATCGGCTTTATGGATGATCACCGTAAACCTGCCCCGATTCCGTCTCATATCGATACCTATCTGGTCGCCGGTACCATCGAGTTTGAAAACCGCAAGAACAAGACCTTGCATATGATTGGCGATTATCTGGTCAGTATTAAAAGTGCTTTGGGCGAGCATCCCAATCCGCGTTTCCAGCTTAAAGTCCCGGACGCAAACAAGGCGATTTTTTATGGCCTGAACCATTTTGAAATTCAGTATCATCCACTGGTGGCGGAACAGGTGGCGCGCTGGTTCTATCCAAGTGTAGAAGATGAGGCCTTTGATCAGATTCGTGAATATATGACGGATCTGGACAGTCTGGAAGGTATTGCCCTGACTTAACTCTCCGTACATTAAAAAGCCCTCCATTGAGGGCTTTTTAATAGGAACTTGATTAGTATTTATCTCTGAGTCGTTTCACTGGTGCGGTTTTATATTTACGCAGCAGTTGCCATAGACTGACCAGCAATAAAATACTGAAGAAGATCAGCGACCAGACCGGTAAAGACTGCCCCAGAAAAGCCCAGTCAATGGTGGCACACTCACCAGAACCATTCAGTACCTGTTGCAGTACAGACTGCATCGGCAGGGTTTCCAGCCAGTATTCCAGACCGGGACCACAGCTCGGCACCTGATCCGGTGGCAGGTTCTGTAGCCAGACATGACGCGCAGCCACACCCACAGACCAAAAAATACTAAGCGAACCCAGCAAAGCATATAGCCGCTTCATGAGATTGGATGCAGGATTATGCAGGGATGCGATCAGTGAGATGATCCCGAGTCCGATTAATCCGACACGCTGAAACACACAGAGCGGACAAGGTGCTAGCCCCTGTACATGTTCAAGATATAAGGCAAATGCCATGCCGATGACAGCAGCCAGAAACAACATACCACTCACGAAGCGATAACCCCATTGCATGGTGAATCCTCTTATTTTTTTATCGATATTGGGCCAAATAATCAGCAAAACTGACGCTGCTATCTTGCTCGAGTTGCTGTTGTTGCTGCAATGACTTTCGTGACATTTCTTCAAAATAAGCCAGGGTTTCCGGGCTGAGCTGATGCGCTTCATAGACACTGCTGTGTTGCTGGGCCAGATGTTGGCCAAAATGCCACATACTGCCCTGTTCACGCGTATCCCCGACCACTAGGGCAGACAAGGTGGCATCGACTTCATCGACCCGGATCCTCATGGTTTTTAGAGCATCAGTATATAAGGTGGTGTCATAGGCCGAATTTAACAGCTTGGCCAGGGGATGCATATGTTGCAAATGCATGGCACACCAGTCTTCAATCGGATAAGACTGACCATTTTCCATAATTGCCGCATTTGGCGCACGGCCACGATTCACGACCTCGGCCTGATTCTGCTCAATGATATCCTGTTCATCGCTGAGGAGCGCCGGACTGTCCTGCAATAAACAGTACAAAGCTACCACTTCGAGGAAGCCGGCCGTATCTTCATTAATCCCAATCGGGCTATAGGGATTGACATCGACGGCACGTAACTCGACATAGGCAATCCCGCGATTTTCAAGGGCCTGTGACGGGGTTTCACCCGCGAGTGGCACCTGTTTCGGGCGCACTAAGCTGTAATATTCATTTTCGATTTGCAACACATGATCATTGATCTGGATCGGCTGGCCATTGGCATCATCTAGTCCCAGACGACTAAACGGTTTATACGGCGTTTTAACGGCTTTTTGCAGTCCGTCCAGATAGTCCTGCAAATTATTGTAGTGAATACCGAGCTGTTTCTGCGCAGAGTTTTGATAGCCAAAACGTCCCATACGCAGCGCGGTCGCATAAGGCGAATACAAAGTGCCTTTCACCAATGGCAGCAAGAAATGATCACGGCCAGTCATAAAGCACTGGCAGACTGCCGGACTGGCCCCGATCAGGAACATCACCAGTGGGGTCAGACGAATAAAGTTACGGATCAGGCCCATATAGCGATGGCTGCGATAATCCTGCAAGCTCAATGCTTTCAGCGCTTCGTCCTGTTCCTGCTGTTGCAGTGCCTCGAAGAGATGGTCCGGGAAAGACAGGTTGTAATGCACACCTGAAATCGTCTGCATACGGCGGCCATAACGCACACCTAGACCATGACGATACAAGGTTTTAAATAAACCGATATTCGAGCTGCCATACTGTGCCAGCGGAATACTGTCATCGCGGCTGTCCAGCATACACGGCATCGACAAAGGCCAGAGCTTTTCATCATTTTCCAGATGGCGATGTACAATTGCATGAATATCGCTGAGATAGTCCAGCGCCTTTTTAATACTGTCTTGTGGCGGAGTAATAAACTCCATCAATGCTTCAGAATAGTCCGTGGTGATATGTGGATGAGTCAAGGCTGAACCCAAGGCACGAGGATGCGCTGCCTGTGACAGGAAACCATCACTTTGCATACGTAAGCTTTCACGCTCGATACCACGCAGCATGCCTTTGATGAGTGACGACTCGACCCAGGTCGGTAACACATTTTGGGAAGTCGATTCAGGTTGACTCATTACAATCTCGCTTAAGGGGGCTAAATTATTAAATTAAAATCATCGGTTTAATCAGTATAACGTGATTTCGTGCCGGCACATGACAGGCTGCCTAGTTTTCAGGCAAACTATTGATTTTTAATTTGGCAAATTTTTAACACAAACTTCCTCTATAAGACATGGAAAATTTGTGATTTTATTAACAAATAGATGCTAATGAATTGTAAATATTATGAATTATCAAGATATTTTAGACTTCTGGTTTCATGCGGACAGCCAGCCCTTATGGTTTAGCCAAAGTCATGAATTCGACCAAAGTATTGCGCAGCAGTTCATGAGCACCCATCAGCAGGCAGCCCGGGCTGAACTTTGGGGCTGGCGTAAAACAGCAGAAGGTCGGCTGGCCGAAATTATTGTGCTAGATCAATTTTCACGAAATTTATTCCGTGATTCTCCCCAAGCTTTTGCCCAAGACAGTCTGGCACTGGCCTTGGCTCAGGAAACCATCAGCCTGAATCTAGATCAACAGCTCAGTCCGGAACAGCGTGCCTTTCTGTATATGCCATTTATGCACAGCGAATCCAAACTGATTCATGAATTCGCCTTAAAACTGTTTCAGCGTCTGGGCAATCCGACCAATCTGGAATTCGAGAAAAAGCATAAAGTCATTATTGACCGCTTTGGACGTTACCCGCATCGGAACCAAATTCTGGGTCGTGAATCGACCAATGAAGAACTTACTTTCCTGACCCAGCCCGATAGCAGTTTTTAAGATTTTTTAAGACCGGCTGTCTGAACTGGATCATTGCATCAGGAGATCGAACATGAAAAACATGCTACTGGGATTGAGTATGATTGCTGCCATCAGCCTGACTGGCTGTGCAACCACACCCTCAAAGCCCTTAACATTTGATCAGTTAGGTCGCTACAGTACCACTCCCCTCAATAGCAACACTTACCGTATCAGCTTTCAGGCCCGTCCCAATATGAGCTTTGGCACAGCTGAAGAAATTACCCTGCTCAAAGCCGCACAGACTACCGTACAAAATGGCTTTCAGTTCTTCAGGGTACTGAATGATCCAAGTAACCGTACTCAACAACCTCCACGGCAGGCCATCGTCTATCCGGCACCGAGCTTTTATCCGTACGGGTATTACCGCCGATATCCGGGGTTCTGGCCAGACCCATTCTATGACCGTCCCTATACCGTGACTCTGGATCCTGCCCAGGTGGCCTATACCATTGAATGCTTCAAGGCCAATCAGGCGCCTCAAGATGCCTTTGATGCCCGCTTGATTTTACATTCACTTGGGGCTAAATATGGTTTAAGTCCATCCGGTGCAGTGCTGCAACCGCAACCGGCCAATCCCTCCTGACAGGATGATCTATGCAGACAGAGCGTATCTCCCCGAGCTTACAACGCAGTAAACGTTTCGCGACCATCGCCCTGATGGTCGCCGTACTGACCTGGTTGGCATTGATGGTGGCAGCCAAATTGCTACCTGAATATGTCTGGCTCATTCATATTCTGATGCTCTCGGCAGAAGCGGGTGTGGTCGGTGGTCTTGCGGACTGGTATGCGATTACCGTGCTGTTTCGTAACCCTTTTGGCAGATTGCCCATTCCCAAGTTTTTACGCGACCATACCGAAATCATTCCACGCAACAAGGCCCGTATTGCAGAGTCGATGGGCCGTTTTGTGCAGGAAAATTTTCTTTCTCCGCAAATTGTACAGCGCAGTCTGGACAGTACCGACCTGAGTCTGGCTGCAGGACGCTGGCTGGCCAATCCACAAAATAATGTCCAAGTGACTCAGGTCATTCAACAGACGGTTCCTAAAATCTTTGAATTTGTCGGACAGGAACAGATTGCCGGATTTATCCAGAGCAACAGTGTGCAATGGGTCAAAAATACCCAGATCAATACCCTGGCCAGCGAAATGCTGCATGCCGTTCTGGACAATGATTTCCATCAGGATGTACTACAGCGCGGACTGGATGTGGTGCATGCCTGGATGACCTCACATCCTGAACAAACCCGTGAGCTGACCCGTAACCTGTTTAAGGAAATGGGCGTGTGGAAACTGGCCAAAGGCGCCAGCTGGATCGGGATTGACGTGCAGCAACGCAGTATTGATTCCGTGATCGGGCGCGTTGAAGCCATGCTGGCCGATCCAGATCATCCATGGCGACTTAAAATTGAGAGCATGGGACATAGCTGGATGTTACAGCTGGCAGATAATGACAGTGAAGCCAGCCAGCGTCTGAATGAAACCAAAGATGCCTTACTGGATAGTCCACAAGTGCTGAATTTTATCAGCGGTGCGGTGGTGATTTTATGTGATGCGATCAAGGCAGACTTGCAAAAACCTGATTCGGGTATTGCGGAAAATCTCAGAATTGCCATTCAACAGGTCGGAGAAAATATCATTTCGAATGCCTCGGTACGTGAGCTGCTGAATAAACGTCTGAGCTCTATCGCGGTTGACCTGAGTGACCAGTACAGTGAAAAAGTGATTCGCTTTATCAGCGAGCGCATTCACGAATGGGATTCAAGCGAGATGATCGACAAGATTGAAAATGAAGTCGGCGGTGACCTGCATATGATCCGGGTCAATGGTGTCGTGGTCGGTGCCTGTATCGGTCTGGTGCTCGGGATTATCCGGGCGGCGGTAGAGCATTTAATTTAAAGCTGATGAAGCTATTTCCTCTTACAGCCCAGCTTTTAAATCGTCAGAGAGCTGCCCCCACCCGATTAAATTCAAAAATGATCACTTGGGTGGCTGAGGTCCGGACATATCGACCAATAGCCCAGTGAATTTGCGTACGAACGGCAATAAGGTCACCACAATCGGAAAAGCAATCGCCCAGGAAATCATCCAGTTATGAAACCAGAGTGCCATAAATCCATCAATCCAACCAAGATTGCGCAGCATATTGATCATGGAAATAATGCCACTCATCAGGCAGGACAGGATAAAAGGCACAATAATCAATGCCCATTTTGCAGGGAGTTTGGGAATATGACCGATAATGGTCGGACGTTGTGATGCAGCCACGACATGCTCTTTTTACTGTTTTCAGATGACTAATATAAGCCAAATTCTGTACGGTGAAGCATTGTTTTTTTCATCTGAAATGTTGAGCTAAAAACTGGTTTTATTTTCACGGGATTAATCCGGTTATTACCCCTTTCTCTAGTTCAAAATTTCTGGTGAAGTGATCTTCTACTTTTTATTCCCTAGAAATGCTTTTACCTAAACAGCCTGAAATTTGCTATATTTGCTGTTTTTCTGCGATCTCTATTTTCGACTGATTATGAATACGGCAATACAAGCAGCTCTCGATCATGCAGTGCACACTTTACAGGCACAAGGCGTACTCCCATCTGACTGGAACAATACAAGTAATTTGACGCGTACCAAAGACCGAAGCCATGGTGACTTTGCGTCGAATATTGCCATGATCGCGTCGAAAGCTGCGGGTATGAAGCCACGTGATTTAGCGGAAAAAATTCTTGCTGCCCTGCCTGAAGTGGCGGATATCAGCAAGGCAGAAATTGCCGGTCCTGGTTTTATTAACTTCTTCCTGAATGCTGACCAGCGCTTTGCAGTCCTTGATCAGATTCAGGCACAACAGGCGACTTATGGTCGTACCCAGGTCAATGCGGATAAACGTATCCAGGTTGAATTCGTGTCTGCCAACCCGACCTCTAGCCTGCACGTAGGTCATGGTCGTGGTGCTGCGTATGGTATGACGGTTGCGAACTTGCTTGAAGCGACCGGTGCAAAAGTAGATCGCGAATACTATGTCAATGATGCTGGCCGTCAAATGGACATTCTGGCGACTTCGACTTATCTGCGCTACTTAGAATTAACGGGTCAGGAACTGGTATTCCCGAAAAATGCCTACCAAGGTGACTACGTTAAAGAAATCGCGCAAAGCATTATTGATCAGGATGGCGACGCCTATGTACGTCCTGTGGCTGACGTGTATAAAAACGTGCCTGAAGATGTACAGTTTGCAGCTGAATTAGATGCAGATGGCAATAAAGTCATATTGTCTGGCGATAAAGAAAAACACATTGATGGTTTGATCTTTAATTCACAAGCGTTAATTGGCACAGGCTACCGCGTATTCTTGCAAGCCGCGCTTAAAGCGATTCTGGATGATATTAAAGATGACTTGGGCGAGTTCGGTGTAACCTTCAATCAGTGGTTCAGCGAAGAATCATTGACAGACAAAATTGAAGAAGCCTTACAAACCTTAGATCAGCGTGGTTTCCTGTATGAACTAGATGGCAACATCTGGTTTAAATCCACTGCATTCGGTGATGAAAAAGACCGTGTCGTGAAACGCCGTAATGGCCAGACCACTTACTTCGCGTCTGACATCGCTTACCACCTGAACAAATTACAACGTGGCTATACCGATATCATCGATATCTGGGGTTCGGATCACCACGGTTATATCGCCCGTGTAAAAGCGGCCATTGATGCACTGGGCTATGATTCGAAGAAATTAACGGTTCTTCTGGTTCAGTTTGTAAGCTTATGGCGTGGCGGCGAGATGGTACAAATGTCATCCCGTTCAGGCCAGTTTGTGACCTTGCGTGACCTGCGTAAAGAAGTTGGCAATGATGCTGCACGTTTCTACTACGTAATGCGTAAGTCTGAACAGCACATTGATTTTGACCTTGATCTTGCTGTGTCACAAAGCAAGGACAACGCCGTGTATTACATCCAGTATGCACACGCCCGTATCTGTCGTATGTTAGAAAAAGCAGCGTCTACAAATGTCAACTTTGATGCTATAGCGGCACGTAATTTAGCGGCTAAGCTGGAGCTTGATGCTGAAACTGAAGTCCTGGCCAAGCTGGCTGCCTACCCAGAAATTCTGGTACGTGCTGCAAACAGCTATGAGCCACATCAAATCGGTAACTACCTGAAAGAGCTGGCAGCATTGTTCCACGGCTGGTACAACGACAATAAAGTACTCGGTGATGATGCTGAATTGACTCAGGCACGTTTACTGTTATCTGTGAACGTGCGTCAGGTACTGCGTAACGGTCTGGAACTGCTTGGCGTATCAGCTCCTGAGAGCATGTAAGCAAAACACTGTTTTGCATGCTCGCAAGGCGAGAGCTAGGCTCGAAGTGAGCATGTAAGCAAAACATTGCCGTTTATCTGCCGAGCAGACATTTTGTAACTTTAGCTATGTGCTTGAAGATACAGATAAATTAAAATTCTGTGTGATTTGTGATCTAGAGGATGACTTTTGTATCCTGATCACATAGGATGAAGTGATAGTAGGGGCATAACTGCTGTTATGCCTTTTCTATATGTCCCGATTAATAAGAGGAAAATCCCAAGTGTTTGGAAAAACGCAGCGCGGTGTATCTGAAAGACCGAATAAGCCTAAAAAGCCACTTATTCCAACCTGGCTCGGCACACTCGTGATCATTTTAATCGTGTTAAGTTTTTTAATGGCACTGATGCTCTGGAAGCCATGGGAACCGGTCAAACCGAAAACTCAAACAAGTGCTGAATCTGTCCAAGAAGAAGATACCAATAAAGATTACCGTTTTTATGACCTGTTACCACAGCAACAAGTGACGCCTATTCCTGAACAGGCCGTCCCTGAAAACAAAAATCAGGATACGGTAGTAATTGTAGAAGCGCCTCGACCTGAAGTAGCTCCACCTGAGGCGACCACAACTGAGCCTGGCTTAGAAGCCAGTGAAGCGCCTGTTGCCGCTCCGGCCAGTTATATTCTGCAAGTCCGCAGCTTTGATGACCCGGATCAGGCCGATGCCCGCCGTGCTGAAATTATTCTCAATGGTTTATCTGCCGATGTGGTACGCAGTGTAGAAAATGGCAAAGTCTGGTATCGCGTGGTTTCAGGCCCTTATGATTCTGCAGAAGCCGCGATTATCGCACAGCAAACCTTGCAGAATAGCGGGATCGATTCCATCGTCGTGAAACGATAAATTTCTAGAAATAAAAAAAAGCGCCTGATGGTGCTTTTTTTATTTGGATCTCTCTAACCGTCTCCTTAATAGGAGAGGAAATCCCCCTTTTTTAAAGGGGGACTGAGGGGGATTTTTATTTATTCTAAACGAGAAAATATTTAATCCCTCCAACCTCCCTTTAATAAAGGGAGGCTAAAATCTTTAAACTGTATGCCCCAGCGCTTCACCCATATTCACCAAAGAATTGGCCTTGAACGCGGCATCCCATTGCATTTTATTTTCTTCAAATAAAATCACTGCCGTTGAACCGAGGTAGAAACGCCCCAGTTCTGCCCCTTTTTCCAGGAACAGATCATGCTGATTAAGTTCGATCCGGCCTGAAGGCTTCACTTTGCCGGTTGCCACGGTTTCAATACCCGCCACAATCATCGCACCGACCAATACCACCGCCATACGGCCGATTTCAGTATCAAACAGACAGACCATACGTTCATTGCGTGCAAACAGGCCCGGAATGTTTTCTGCGGTCACCTGATTGACCGAGAACAACTCACCCGGTACATATAACGTTTCAGTCAAGGTGCCAGCAAATGGCATATGCACCCGATGATAATCACGTGGCGACAAATATACAGTCGCGAATTCACCATTCTTGAATGGCTCGGCCAGTTGCGGATCAGCAATCAGGGCTTCAACGGTAAATTTCTGGCCTTTGGCCTGAAACACATCGCCATTTTCAATTTTACCTAGCTGGGAAATCGCACCATCTGCTGGCGAAACAATGCTCGTAGCATCTGGATCAACCGCACGGATACCTTCTTTTAGGGCACGCGTAAAAAATTCATTAAATGACTTGAATTTCAGGGCATTGGCCTGTTCAGCAATCGACATATCAATGCCATACTGCGCCTTAAAGGCAGTAATTGCAGCAGTTTTGATAATCGGGTTTTCGCTGGCGGCAATTTTACCCACCACCCGAGACAAGCGATGTTGCGGTACTAATCGTTGAGCTTTAATAAAAAACTGTTGTTTTAAACGTGATGTGATGCTCAAGATGGCAGCTCCCCTGTAGCGATTGGACTATCGAGGCGGTTGCCCCATTCACTCCACGCACCATCATAGGCTCGAATTTTCCAGCCCAGTAAACGACCCAGAATATAGGCCAAACCTGAGCGGTGATGGGACTGGCAGTACACCACAACGGGTTGATTCAAATCAAAGCCCAGTTGTTCCAGACGCTGCTGAGTACGTGGTAAAGGCTGTAATTTTAAATGATTTTCACGATTAAGGGCAGTACTCCATTCAAAATGACGTGCTCCCGGAATGTGACCGCCGCGTCGAGCCGCTAAACGTAGGCCAGTATATTCATCTTGTGTACGGCAATCCCAAACTTGAACCTGTTGATTTTCAACCTGTTGGCGCAGTTCATCATAGCCAATCTGAAAATTCGCCTGATGCTCAAGATTGACCTGCAACACGTTCTTCACTGGTGCAAACTGTTCCTGATTGGAAGAAGTCGGCAAACCGGCACCAAGCCAGGCATGAATCCCGCCATTCAATAGGCTGGTATTTTCAAAACCCAAACAATGCAGGTTCCAGAGCAAACGCCCTGCCCATGCCCCGCCCTCATCATCATAAGCCACCACATGATGTTCAGGAGAAATATTCAGATAATCAATGAGAGCCTGCAAGCCTTCCGCATCCGGCAACAGTCCCATTGCCGTTTCTTCCTGACGCACCAGAAGTTTAGGCTTTAAATGCAAGGCGTGCGGAATATGCAGCTGCTCATACACAGAGGCACGGCTCAGGTCGACAATACGAAGTTTTTCATGGCCCAAATAGGGAACTAAATCTTCTGCCTCAATCAGCAGGCCAAAATTAAAAGCTGCAGCGGTCATCGTTATCATGGCTATTATTGGTCAAATCCTGTTGATCTTAGCACAGCTGGTTTTTACACTGATGCGCTTTCTTTGCAGATGATTAGCAAGATTTTAGCTAAACCTTGGTCTTAAATAAGCTTGCATAAAAAAACCGCCTCTATCTAGAAACGGTTCTTAAAAATTATGAATTGTTCAAACTGACTTAAGCAGGTTCATTGATCTCAAAAACCTGACGTAAATAGGCCAGGAACGTATCATTATCGGTCATGGTCTTGCCCGGGCTGTCCGAGATTTTGGCCACTGACTGACGGTTACATTCCACCAGTTTCAGCACAATATTGAGTGGGGTTTGCCCCATATCATTGGTCAAATTGGTGCCGATCCCGAAACTGACCTGAAAGCGGTCTTTAAAGTATTGATGCAGTTTCCAAGCTTTTTCCAGATTCAAGCCATCACTAAAAGTCAGCATCTTGGTTTTGCTGTCTATTTTCAGCTTTTTGTAGTGTACATAGGCCTTGTCACCCCATTCATAGGGATCGCCACTGTCATGACGCAAGCCATCAAACAGTTTGGCAAAGTACAGGTCAAAGTCACGCAAGAATGCATCCATACCGACTACATCGGTCAAGGCAATGCCCAAGTCACCACGATATTCCTGCACCCAGCTTTCCAGTGCAGATTTCTGGAAATTACGCAGACGTACGTCCAGCGCCTGAAAAGCTTGCAGGAATTCATGCGCCATGGTGCCAATCGGGGTAATTCCCAGCTCTTTGGCTAACAGTACATTACTGGTACCACGAAACACATGCGGTGCGGCTTTGTGAAATTCTTCGACGACATGCTTTTGCCAATCGAAACTGTAACGGCGACGCGTACCAAAATCTGACACCAAAAATGGTGGATCATTGGGGTTTTGCGCAGCATCATACTGTTTTAATAGCTCGATTTTGGCTTTTAAACGGTGTTCGCCTTCAGCCAACACTTCAGGCGTGCGAATGCGGCTGAAATACAGTTCATTGACAATCGCCAGTACGAAGATCTCGAACATCATCGCCTGAACCATCGGGCCTTCCACCACAATATCCAGACGGCCTTGACTGTCGATACTGGCCTTGATGAAACGGCGCTTGAGCTGGAACAGTTCCAGATAATCCACAAAATCGCTTTTGATAAAACGTAAGCTTCTTAAATATTGCAGTTCATCTTCTTTGAATTTGAGCTGACACAGCAGGTCCAGTTGATGATTGAGATCATCCAGAATATCCGTCAGTGGATAGACTGTATCTTCCAGATTACGACAACGGAAATGGTAGACACTATGCGTTTGCGGAAACTTGTGTAAGACCACTTGTAACATGGTGAATTTGTACAAGTCAGTATCTAACAGAGAATGGATAATTGGAGCCATAACTAAGGGAATATCGCTGTGCTTATCTCTGCATTAAAGCATAAAAAGTCGTGCAATAATGCAGGATTTACGTACAGCTGGCTGTATTTGCGACAAAAGTATCAGAAGCATAACCCGCTTTATTTCTGTGATTTGACCTGAGCTTTTTCCTGTTCCTGAATCAGTTTCTGCAACTGTTTTTCCTGACCAATCACCTTGGCAAATTCGGCTGTGGTCTTTTGTCCGTTTTTTTGCACCTGGGCATCACAATCCACCTGACGCAACTGCTTGGCAATCGCAAATTCCATCTTGAATAAAGCCCCCATCAAGGCCGTATTGCCTCGATTGTCTCGAGCGCAGCGGTCTGCCCCATGCTTAAGCAAACTACTGACAATATCCTGATGGCCATAATAAGTCGCCATCATCAGTGGTGTATAACCGTCTTTATTGCGTACATCGACCGGAAAGCCATGTTTCAAAAATTCATGAATGACTTCGCTATTGCCAATTTTGGCAGCAGCAAAGAATAGGTCGACCAATTCCTGTTGTGAGTTCATCTGAACATTGTCCACGCTTTTAGCGGGGGAGATATCCTTCGCGACAGTCACGTTTGCGAATGCGGAACCTATCGTGAGAATACTGGCTAAAAACACAGATGACATAACTTTCATGATGAACTCCAGCAGAAATCGAAGGGGAATTTAAGTCTTGAAAGACTGAATTGTCCTGAGTTGAGATGAAAAACGGAGTGCCTGTAAAACTCCCCCTAGGGTGCAGGAAAGGTTTGGAGTATTACAGGACTTTTTGGAGGTGATGCGCTATGCCCTAGTCACCAGTTCCTCAAGACCAATCGGGATTAGTCTTTTAATTTTGCAGCTTTGGCTTTAACAGTCGCCAGGTTACCGTTCACTGCCTTGGTCATGCGGGTACCGTAGTCAGCATCTGCCTTGTAGAAGTAAGACAACATGATGTGCTTGGTTTCTGAATCTTTCACTGCACCTAAGTCAGCAGCAAGGTTCATGATCAGGTCATCTTTCTCTTTAGCCGTGTATGAACGGTACAGCTCACCTGCCTGCTTGAAGTTCTGCTCTTTCACACCAATTTGCTGTACATGACCAGATAATGGTGTTTGTACCGCACGTGCTTTTTCAGTGGCAGCTTTTGGCTCTTTACGGCTTGGCTCATAGTTCACATCCGAGTCACGCTCAGAGATATTCATGTAGCCATCCTGATTATCGTTGTTCACATTTACCACTGGACGGTTCACCGGAATTTGCTGGTGATTCGCGCCTAAACGGTACATTTGGGTATCTGAGTAAGAGAAGATGCGGCCTTGTAGCAGGCGGTCTTCTGATGGCTCGATGCCCGGAACCAGATTACCTGGCGCAAATGCCGACTGTTCAGTTTCGTTGAAGAAGTTCTTCGGCATACGGTTCAGCGTCAAAGTACCCACTTTGGTTTCTGGCACCAGCTCAGTTGGCCAGATTTTAGTTGGATCTAACGGATCAAAATCAAAGCTGTTTAGATCTTTAGGATCAATCACCTGGATATACAGATCCCATTTCGGGAAATTACCTGCATAGATGTTGTTATAAAGATCATTGGTCAAGTGGTTGAAATCTTTACCTTGCTGTTCAGCCGCTTCTTTCACGTTCAGGCCCTTCACACCCTGTTTAGAGCGGAAGTTGAATTTCACGTACTTGTATTCGCCCTTGTCGTTATACAGTTTGTAGGCATGTACACCGAAACCGTCCTGTTCGCGGTAGCTGGTTGGGACACCTTGCTTGCCATAAACATAAGTCAGCATGTTGGTTGCCCAAGGCTGGCTCGACAGGAAGTCAAATACACGGTTGGCATCTTGTACATTGGTGACCGGGCTTGGTTTCATCGCATGGATGAAATCCGGGAATTTGATCGCATCACGGATAAAGAAGACTGGCGTCTGGTTACCAACCAAGTCCCAGTTACCTTCCTGGGTATAGAACTTCACTGCGAAACCGTGCGGGTCACGTAAAGTCTCTGGTGAACCTTTACCATGAATTACGGTAGACATACGCACAAAAACTGGAGTTTTGGTACCGGCCTTGAATAAAGAAGCAATTGTTAAATCAGACAGATCTTTCGTAGTAACGAATTCACCATAAGCCCCTGTACCACGTGCGTGAACCACACGTTCAGGAATACGCTCGCGACCAAAACGTTGCAGTTTTTGAACCACTTGCACATCTTGCAGCAAAGTTGGACCTTGTGGACCCGCAGTGATCGAGTTCTGGTTGTCGCCAACTGGTGCCCCGTTATCTTTGGTTAATGGCGCAGCTTGGGCAGCTGTCACCGTTGCAAGCATTGCAACAAGTAATGAACGCTTAAACATTTCTAAATCTCTCAATTTAATACCTTTCCTGCATGCAGCTAAGATACTTGAGAGTAAAAAATAGATAAAACAGATAATTTTTATGCTTACGATCGTGTTTTTAGATAGTTTAAAATATTATCAATGATAATCAATAAATTAAGCCCGTTTTTTAGACATTAACTTAATAATAGATGAGTCTGATCTTGCTACAATGGCGGCATTTTTAAATCTGACTGAAATTGATTATGCGTGCATTATTACAACGGGTACTGGAAGCCCAAGTCGTGGTCGATGGTGAAACCACCGGAGAAATTGGCAAAGGTATTCTGGTTTTTCTGGGCTTAGGTAAAGAAGATAATCTGGAAAAAGGCAAAAAGCTGATTGATAAGATATTGAAATATCGCTTCTTTGATGATGAACAGGGCAAAATGGGCTGGAATGTTGCCCAAGCCGGAGGTGGTTTGCTTCTGGTTTCACAATTTACCTTGATGGCACAGACCCACAAGGGTTTACGTCCAGACTTTGGCCCGGCCATGCCACCTGCCGAGGCTAAAGCACTTTATGAGCAGCTAGTAGAATATGCTCAACGCCAGTTTGAACATGTACAAACCGGTATTTTTGCCGCTGACATGAAAGTGCATCTGGTCAATGATGGGCCGGTGACATTTAATCTGGAAGTTGAATAAGTTTTAATTATTCCAGAATTCAAAAAGCCCTCATATTTGAGGGCTTTTTTTATTTAATCCTCCCCTAGCCCCTCCTTTAAAAAGGAGGGGGAACTAAGCGGAAGTTTCTTATTTACCAGTTTTTTCTTTAATAAACTGACGTACCATTTTCACTTTTTCTTTGACTGGCTTTGGCAATTTTGGTGGAATCATCTTCGCCACTTGGTTAAACCAGACCAGCAGGCCGAAGTCACCTTCCATTTTGATCGTGCCACTTTGCATGCCGGTCATAAATGCCGTCGGGTCACCTTTGACCAAGGTCTTTACACCCTGCTCACTGTCAGCAAACTGCAACACAAAATCAGCTTTTTCAGCATCACCCGAAACCGTATCGATATGACCGTTATCCACAATAATCTGACGTGCCATGCCTTCATCCGTACCAATCTGAATACGGAATTGACGTCCATGTACCAGTTCAATGAATTTTGGGCTGGTACGTGCCAACTGCTTCATACGTAAAGCTAAACCTACGACCAGTAAGTCCAGCGGATCTGTACTCATATCGATAAGAGGAAGTTTTAACACAGGAATGGATGACAGTTTCATGGAGGATGCCTATTCTAATTGTACGAAAATTGACAAATATCCTAGCATAGTTCTGGACTAGGTGGATTATGCAGTTTGTATCATATTTCCAAACTGAAAAATGCACCCATGGGTGCATTTTTTTCATTGCAACTTGTAGAATTAACGGCTTGAAAGCTGCTGCTGGTCGTCTTCATACACTGGCGTATGTTCGATGCAACGGCGTTTTGCTAAAGCACGCTCAGCACGACGATCTTCCCGCAACAACAGGCCAGTCACGACCATCATGACCGCAGTTAACGCGCTCAGATAACTATACGTCATTGGTAGCTCAAACCAGGTTTGAGTTCCTACACGAATCACCTCGATCAGGCCCCATACCAGCATCCCGGCCGCCATAAAGCTTAACCAGCGACGATAAGGCGAGAAGAACACAGCAAGCACAGCTACAGCGACTAAACTGAAGCCCACAATCGTTGCTAAATTCGCTGTTACCATATAACCCCCTCCATCCAGATAGATAGTTTCCGCTTGATATTGCAACGCTTCTATCTATTGAATTTCGTTAAATCAATAAAATGGAATCTGTTGATTTGTATCTCTACGCCTGCATTATGCTGAGTTTTTTGCATAAAAAAAGTCCTGTCATCCAGCCTAACGACATACTTTGTCGCGATATTATATTGTCATTACATTTTTTGCTTTTCACATTTTTGTGGATCAACGACTGCGCCAATGTTGGCGTGTCATTACAAAATTATCAGTAGTTTTTTTAAGTGAAAAAATTATTTTTCCGTTTAAGATGATCGATGTTTTTGTAGCCATATTTCAGCTATTCCTTATATCACTCACCTCATAAGCAATAAAAAACGCGACCTCTGGGTCGCGTTTAAAATCAATCAAAGCCTGTACTTATGCACGGTTCAGGTCTTTATCATGTACGCCGAGCAGATACAGCACACCGTCCAGACCGACGCTAGAAATCGCCTGATTGGCATTTTGGCGTACCAGAGGTTTGGCACGGAAAGCCACACCGAGTCCTGCAATAGATAACATTGGCAAGTCATTGGCGCCATCACCGACTGCAATGGTTTGTTCCAGGGAAATTCCCATCTCCTGGGCGATTTCACCGAGCAAGAGTGCTTTGCGTGCGCCATCGACGATATGGCCTTTGACTTCACCGGTAACGACACCATCCTGCACATCGAGCGCATTGGCATGCACTTCATCAATATCCAGTTTAGTTTGCAGATATTCTGCAAAATACTGAAAACCACCTGAAAGGATTGCAGTACGGTAACCTAGTGCTTTTAAAGTCGAAATCAGGCGTTCCGCCCCTTCGGTAATGGTCAGGCGCTCGGCAATTTTCGGAAGTACCGATGCGTCCATACCTTTTAATAAAGCCACACGGGCACGGAAGCTTTGCTGGAAGTCCAGCTCGCCTTGCATGGCACGTTCGGTAATTTCAGCGACCTGCTCACCAACACCGGCTTCAATTGCCAGTTCGTCAATAACTTCCTGCTCGATCAGGGTCGAGTCCATATCAAAGCAAACCAGACGGCGGTTACGGCGATAGGCATTATCTTCCTGTACCGCGACATCGACATTAAGTTCAGTGGATAAACGCAAACAGGCCTCACGCATGGCAGCTGCATCTAGCATTTGTCCACTTAAACCGAACTGGACACAGGCACGTTTTGGCCCGCTGCTCTGGCCATCTAAAGCGGGGCGACCAGACAGACGGGTCACGGTTTCAATATTAAAGCCCTGACCCGAGACAATCTGGGTCACGGCTTGCAGATGAGAGGCATTTAATTCAGGGGCCAATGCCGTTACGATATAACGTGTGCGTCCACCCTCTTTGACCCACTGATCATATTCAGTCGCAGAGATCGGTTTAAAGCGCACAGTTAACCCGATATCATGTGCTAGAATCAGGATCTCCTTCATGGCTAATGCTGTCGCTGTCTGGTCTTCAGAAGCTACAACAATACCTAAGGTTAACTGATTATGAATAACCGCTTGCCCTACATCTAAAATCTGTAGGGAATGGGCGGACAAAACCTGCATTAATCGTGTAAATTGATTAGGCTGGTCAGGTCCTAAGAATGATATAAGAATGATTTCTCGCATGAATTGACTCGGGTCTGAGCTACAACTATTGTTAGAATCATAATCGAAATTGAACAGAATTGCCTTGGAAGTTTACGTTGAATGCGCCTAGACAAGGGCTATTTGCTAGCCTATTGATTGTAAGTTTTGCTCTGCATACCTTTTTACTGGTATTGGCAACCACTCACCAACTGAATGAAAACCGTGCCAATCAGGGACAGCTGATCACCAGTCAACTGGTGACAGACAGCCTGTCTGAGCTTGAACCGCCCAACCGCGTTTCTCTGGCTTTGCTGGCAAATCGTTATGCCACCAATCCAAGTGTCGCTTCCATCCGGATTCTAGATGCGAAAGCTCAGGTTTTAGCCACTGGCGGACTGACCAAAACCCGCGAGGGTGAAGTTTTTGTCCGTGATGCGCTGCAAAATGAGAAAAAAGTCGGTGTGATTGAAATCACCCTGATTGAACCAAGTATTGGTGAAATTCTGCGGACACAATGGCTGGCAATTCTGTTCTCGTTCATCATTCATGGTCTGCTCTGGGTCGCTTATCGTGCCGTGGCACGTCCAAGCCGAACCGAATATCTGGCGCGCATCAATAACGAATCGCGGCTGAAATTCGAGATTCAGACCCTGACCCAGGCATTGGAACAGGAAAAGCATAATGCGGCACTGGCGATTGCCCAGGCCCAACAGGCAGTGAAAAACAAAGCCAAAGAAAAGGAACATAAGCCGGCAATACTGGAGAGCGATAGCCTGAGCTTAAACATCCAGTTCTACGATCCAAAACAGTTACTGGATAGCGTGAATAAAACCGTTTCAGTGCCTTATTTCAATCTCTGTCAGATTTTTCTGAATAAAGCCACCGAACTCTGTGTGCAACGCTATAAGTTGAATAGTTCTGATATTTGTACCGTACATAAATTTGATGAAAAAGGTGCCACCATCAGTATCGCGGCAGACAAACCGAATGCCCTGGCCTGCCTGACCATGATCAGTGCTGTGTTCCAGCTGCTTTCGGAAGTCCTGTATAAACGCTATCGTGAAGAAAAACGTTTTGTGCTACAAACCCGCAGCGCGATTGCTTCTAAAGTCGAGGAGATGCAGCTCAGCTCGGTACAGGCCGCTGAGCGCCTGACTCAGCATCTGGTCGCGAAAGAAAGTGCCTTACATGTACCGAACACCTTGCTGAAAGATGTGAGTGATCACTTCCAGCTGGTCAGCATGCCGAATCCAACCAATGTCCTGACCCGTCATGCTTTTGTGGTGAATGGGATGGATGCTGAAAGCGCCGAGCTGGCACAGACTTTTAGAACCGAAATTCTAAAATCCAAACAGTCCAAAGCCTCATAAATATCCCTGAATGTTGCAATTAAAAAAGCCGGATTCAACATCCGGCTTTTTTATGGGTATAAAAAATACGCCAGTGTGTCTTGGACTACCCTTTAAATTTTTAACTGTTTTTGTTCCAGCAGATATTGCTGGGCATTATAAGGCTGGGCCGGATCCTGACAGGGAACTTTATGCCACTGACCATCGGCATCTAACTCCCATGCATTTTGACAGTCTTTTAAATAGCTGATCAGACCATCTTTATAAATCCGTTTTTTCAGCTCTGGATCCAGCACCGGGAAACAGGTTTCGACCCTAGAAAACAGGTTGCGCCCCATCCAGTCAGCACTGGCACAATACAGTTTCTTGGCGCCGCCATGCTCAAAATAATAGACCCGGGTATGTTCCAGGAAACGCCCAACGATTGAACGTACCTGAATATTTTCTGACATGCCGGTGACTTGTGGAATCAGACAGCAGATTGAACGGACAATGAGGTCAATTTTTACCCCAGCCTGCGAAGCCTGATACAGGGCAGCAATTAATTGCGGTTCGGTAAGCGCATTCACTTTGATAATGATATGTGCGGCTCTGCCGGCCAGGGCAAATGCCTTTTCCTGATCAATCAGTTTCAGCAGTTCGCTATGCAGGGTAAACGGTGCATGCAGCAAGGCTTTCAGTTTGGCCATTTTCCCCATGCCGGTCAGTTCCTGGAACATGCGGTGCACATCTTCACAGATATCCGGCTGTGTGGTCATCAGGCCATAATCGGTGTACATGCGGGCATTCCCGGCATGATAGTTTCCGGTACCCAAATGCGCGTAACGCAGTAATTCCTGATTTTCACGCCGGACGATCAGAATCATTTTGGCATGGGTCTTATAACCGACGATACCATACACCACCACTGCCCCGGCTTCTTGCAGGATATTGGCCACCATAATATTAGATTCTTCATCGAAACGCGCCCGCAGTTCAATCACGGCCGTGACTTCCTTGCCATTCCGTGCAGCTTCTGCCAGCACCTGAACAATTTCCGAGTCCGGACCACTGCGATACAGCGTCTGCTTGATCGCCAGCACCGCCGGATCCTTGGCCGCTTCGCGCAGTAAAGTAATCACCGGCTGGAATGAATCAAAAGGATGATGCAGCAGCACATCCTGCGCCTTCAAAATTTCAAAAATGCTTTTCTGTTTACGGAAAATTTTCGGAATGACCGGACTAAAATGCGGATACTTTAATTCCGGACGCTCAAAACTGGTACTCAGGCGGGACAAATTGATCGGTCCATCAATCCGGTACAGTTCCTGTTCCGTCAGATCAAATTCATCTAGCAAATAGTCGATGATGTTCTGTGGAGAGTCATTTTCAATTTCCAGACGTACTGCACGACCAAAGCGGCGCGATGACAATTCGTCTTTTAAGGCCACTGCCAGATCGTCAACATCTTCCGACAATACCAGATCGGCATTGCGGGTAACCCGAAAGGCATAACATCCGGTCGCTTTCATGCCGGGAAACAAATCACTGATATGCTGCTGGATGATCGCAGTCAGAAATATCTGGGTGGTATTGTTTCCGGTGACGTCTTCCGGAATTTTAATCAGGCATGGCAAGGAACGTGGTGCTGGCACAATCGCCATCTCGATTTCACGGCCAAAGGCATCTTTACCTTCCAAGCTGATAATAAAGTTCAGACTTTTATTCACCAAACGTGGAAAAGGATGTGAAGGATCCAGACTGATCGGGGTCAGTACCGGTTGCACTTCTTTGGCAAAAAAGGCTGCAATCCAGGCCTTATGTTTTTCCAGAAGATCCTGATATTGAAGAAACTGAATACCCTGCGCCTGGAGTTCAGGCAGAATTGCATGATTCAGAACCTCATACTGCTTGTTAACTGTGGCATGAATGGACTGGGACAGTTGTTGTAGAACCAGCTCGGTAGGTACAGCATCAGGCGTCCGGGTAGTCGCATTCAGGTCTTGCTGTTTCATCAGCCCGGCAATCCTGATTTCAAAGAACTCATCCAGGTTACGGGAAAAAATAATCAGGAAGTTTAAGCGCTCTAAAATCGGTAAATTCGGATCGAGTGCTTGTGCCAAGACACGACGCTGAAATTCAAATAAGGAAAGTTCCCGATTAAAATAGGTCGCTGACGAATGCTGAAATTGTTCCATGCCCTCTCAATGCTGCTGATTACAGTCTGTTGTTTCACATCATTGAGGGGCGATCTTAGGCAGACTTCATGACACTTATGTTACAAAGCTCGATAAATCCATATAAATTAATATTCTAACTTTTTCACATTACAAAAAATCTGGTTCCCAGCTTTTTTTTGCTGTCATCAAACGGCAATTAGGTGTCCGTTTTTTCAGTTTGTCTGGCAGCCCAATAAGTGGCTAAAGCTGGTCCTGAAATATTATGCCACAGACTGAAAATGGCGCTTGGCAAAGCAGTCATTGGAGATGCAGCAAAATGGGTCGCAGCTAAGGTCACACCCAGACCAGAATTCTGCATCCCGACTTCAATGGATACTGCACGACAGTCTATTTCTGCCAAGTGAAATATGCGACTGGCCCAATAACCCAGTAAATAGCCCATACCATTGTGTAAGGCCACGATCCCTAAAATCATTAAACCGGACTCCAGAATCTGGGTTTTGCTGCCGGCAATAATCGCCGCGACAATTGCCACAATCGCAATCACAGAAATCAACGGCATCACCTGAATATAGGCCGTGACTTTTTGCTTGAGTATCGCCCGTACGATTAAGCCCAGAATAATCGGGAATAACACCACCTGTAAGATCGACACCAGCATCGACCAGGCATTGATCTCAATCCACTGACTGGCCAGCAGATAGAAAATTGCTGGAGTTAAAATAGGAGCCAGTAACGTAGAAACTGAAGTACAGGCAACAGACAAGGCGGTATTGCCCTTGGCCATATAGGTAATCACATTGGATGCAGTTCCGCCCGGACAGCAACCCACCAAGATTACCCCGATGGCAATCTCTGGTGGCAGCTGGAACAGCTTGCACAGCAAAAAGGCCAAACCCGGCATCACCATAAACTGGGCGACGACACCAATTGCCACAGCTTTCGGACTTTGCAAGACACTTTTAAAATCTCCCACGGTCATGGTCATGCCCATGCCAAACATAATGATGCCCAACATCCACGGAATATAAGCCCGTAACCAGACAAAAGCATCAGGGATCATCAAGGCAATACCGGAAAAAAATACGACCCATAAAGCAAAGGTTTTTTGGACAAATTGGCTAAACTGGAGCAAGGCTGACATGGGTTTCATCCAGATGACATTAAGGGAGAAAAAGTAAGATAAAACAGGCACCCGTTGACGCCTGAATTTTTATATTTAAATATAAATAAGATCAAAGGAATATTTAAGTTCTATCCCTATTCAGCTTTAAGCTGCTTGAACAATATCTTTCACATAGATACGTTTTACGCCATGCGACAGCATATCCTGCCAAGCATGTTGCAAGGAACCATTCAGGTCAATGCCCTTGGTGGCATCGGCAATCACATAGGTCTTAAAGCCCAGTTTGCAGGCATCGATTGCAGTCCAGGCCACACAAAAGTCCGTAGCAATCCCGACCACAAATACGGTATCAATCCCACGTTCACGCAGATAACCAGCAAGACCGGTAGTGGTTTTCTGGTCGGCTTCCATAAAGGCCGAGTAACTGTCGATCTGGGAATGAAAACCCTTGCGAATGATGAGTTGTGCTTGCGGTAAATTTAAATCCGGATGCAGTTCGGCATCGCGTGTCCCTTGCACGCAATGCTTTGGCCATAAAACCTGACTGCCATAATCCAGCTGAATGCTGTCATAGGCTGCTTTGCCGGGATGGTTGTCTGCAAAAGAGATATGGTTGTCCGGATGCCAGTCTTGGGTCAGGATAATATGCTTAAAATGCTGCCCCAATAGATTAATATTTGGAATAATCTGGTCAGCATTGGCTACAGCCAGATTGCCTCCCGGGGTAAATCCTCTTTGTACGTCTACGACCAGTAAAGCAACATTATTCTGCATCTGTTTTCATCCATTGAAATCTCGATTTATGCCCAAGCATAGCGCAAAATACCTCAGGATTTTTAGCTCTACGGTTAAAAATGGCATGACTGTGTATTCTCGGCATGTGTATATGAGCAGATCAATAGATTCATTGTTTTTGACAAATATGAGATGAGTTCCGGGCTTGTATCAAGCTAGATCTCTGCAAAAAAAATAAGTTTTAAGATAAAGTGATGAGTCTTTTTAATAATAAAACAGTGTATTTAATTCTTAAATTCTGAAAATAAAAAAGCCTGCAAGAGCAGGCTTTTTTAAATCGTTGAACCTTACACTTTAGTGCGGTTCACCAGGAACAGCATACATAATGCAGAGATGATGATACATGGGATCGCAGCAGTAATGACCCCCGCAGCACCGAAACCTGCTGTCAATAACTTACCGGCAATGACTGGCCCCAGCATGGCACCGATACGGCCAACTGCAGATGCAACACCAACACCAGTACCACGCACCTCAGTCGGATAAACGATACTACCGAAGGCATACAGTACACCCTGACAGCCAATCACGAAGGCACAGGCCAATGCTGCTGCCATATACATCTGGTTCAGCGAGCTTGCACCATTCAGCGCCAGTAGACCTGCCAGAATACCCCCATACATCAACAGGATCACATAGGCTTTCTTCCAGCGGTCGGTCAGCATACCCAAAATAATCGTACCAATCGTCGCTGTAACCATGAAGTAGAATTGTGCGGTTGAACCATCTTTACGGGTAAAGCCAAGTTCCATAAACAATGATGGCAACCAGCTCAACATGATGTAAACCACCATCAAGGTAAAGAAGTAGCTCACCCAGATACATAGCGTACGTAACAGGTTGTCCGAATTAAACAGGTCCTTGAATGAACCCTGCGGTGCAACAGCAAGTTCTGCAGCCGTTTTGTTCTGTGCTTTCAGGTATTCCTTCGATTCAGGCAAAAATAACATCATCAGCGGAATGGCAAGAATCGGTAACAGACCTCCGAGATAAAAAACATTATTCCAGTTAGCACCAAATTCAGTCGCTGCAATTAAAGACAAAATCGCTGCACCGACTGGCATACCGCAGTACATCAAGCCCACTGCACGGCCACGATTTTGTGGAGAGACTGCTTCAGAAGCAAGTGTGATCAGAATTGGCATCGCGCCGCCCAGACCTGCTCCAGCCAGGAAACGCACTGCCAGCAAGCTGTTAAAGCTATTGACCCAGACGGTACATAAGGTAAATACAGCAAATACTGCTGTCGACCAGATCAAGACTTTCTTACGGCCAATGCGGTCCGCAAATCGCCCACCAACCAGTGCACCCGGTAATAAACCCAGAATCCCTGCACTAAAAAACACACCCAACTGGGAACTATCGAGACCAAAATGCTCACGAATACCTGCAGCAGCAATTCCGGCTGCCTGAATATCTAAGCCTTCAATCACCGCAATCAGAAAACAGATCGCGACCGTGACCATAGCATGCTTATTGTCTGATTTTTCCATTGGATTATCCTTGTTCAATCAGCGTTACAAAAGACAGCCATCATCTATGAGCCTGATTGCAGAAATAACTATCAACAAGTTGAACGTTTTGCTTAGATATTCCCAAAGGAGTAGAGGCAGATAAAAATAGGATAAGACCAGATAAAGTCGCAAAAACACTTAATCAGAACACCATAAAGTTCAAGACTTAGACTTTAAGGCTTATACATCAAGTTAAAAAATTAACCGATAAGAAAAAAAATTCTCAATTTATTGATATTTAAAAAAGATTAGTCTTAGTCATTTTTGGCTTTATTTGTTTTGGTGCGAGAGTGCGATCAAGATGTACGAGATCTCAATTTATCCAATATAACTATTAATCAAAAATCAAAAGGCATAAAAATCGCAGTTTTCAGCTGATCTTTTTGCACAAGCCTTATCATTATCGGGTTCATTTGGGGCAATATCCTCCTTTGTCTAGACTGGAGGCATAACTTTGGTCCCAGGATTTTGCTTTATAAATCATCTTATTTATTACTTGATTGTTTCCAAAAGGCTTTGTATAAAGAATTCAGTAGCTTTTACTAAAGCATATTGTTCTTATGCGTTTGATCAGTCATAATTTGCATAAGCAATATTCAATTCAATGCAAATCTATTGAATTTGCTATAAATCAAAATACAAATCCATCCCAATTTATGTTTTCTCATTCCTTTCGGATGGACAAATAGGATAGTTTTTTAAAATGACTCAGCAAGCACAGACCATTCAAGGTTCCATAGTCGCAATCGTCACCCCTATGTTTGAAGATGGCAGCGTAGATTGGAAGGGTCTCGAGAAGCTGGTTGAATGGCACATTGCAGAGGGCACCAACAGTATTGTCGCCGTTGGAACAACAGGCGAAGCCTCTACTCTCAGTATGAGTGAACACACCCAGGTGATCAAAGAAATCATTCGTGTGGCCAACAAACGTATTCCTATTATTGCCGGCACAGGTGCAAACTCGACCCGTGAAGCGATCGAACTGACCCGCGAAGCCAAAGAGCTGGGGGCAGATGCCGCTTTACTGGTGACGCCATATTATAATAAACCGACTCAGGAAGGCTTGTATCAGCACTATAAAGCTATTGCTGAAGCCGTTGATCTTCCACAGATTCTTTATAATGTTCCGGGCCGTACCGGTGTGGATATGGCCAATGAAACCGTGATTCGCCTGGCGGATATTCCACAAATTATCGGTATTAAAGATGCGACTGGCGATGTACCGCGCGGTGCTGAACTGCTGCAAGGCCTTGTCGGTAAAGATATGACTGTTTATTCGGGTGATGATGCAACTGCGTATCAACTGATCGGTCATGGCGCCAAAGGTAATATCTCGGTCACGGCGAACGTGGCTCCGAAAGCCATGAGCGAAGTGTGTGCAGCTGCGATTGCCGGTGATGCAGCCACAGCTGAACAGTTAAATGCTCAGGTTGCAAATTTACACAATATTTTATTTTGCGAATCGAACCCAATTCCTGTGAAATGGGCACTCCATGACATGGGCTTAATTGGTACGGGTATTCGCCTTCCATTAACACCACTTGCAGAACAATATCGCGCTCCGCTTCATGAAGCACTGGTCGAAGCGGGCGTTATCAAATAAAAGAGCACAAGATTATGCAATTACGTTTAGGACTTAGCCTTACACTTTCAGTATTCAGTTTGGCAGGTTGTAGTTCAATGGCCTTTAATAACGGCACTTTAGACTATAAAGAGACTACTACCCTGGAAGCTTTACAATATCCTGAAGGCGCCATGGTTCGTCCTGCAACGCCATTGTATCCTGCTCCAACAGTTGATCCGCTTGCAATTGAACATGCACCGAAGCTTGAAAACCAGCGTGGCAACCGTTTTGCCTTGCCACGCCCACAAGCCCAGACTGAAAACTCAAATACAGCTGATCTAACCGAAACCAATACGGTGGGTCGACCACAGTTGGTCACTGACGGAAATCTTAATCCGCTGCTTAAAATTGAGGGAAATTCTGCTACAATTTGGCAATATACACTTGCCACCCTCAGCAGTCTGAATCATAGCATCGTTGCGCAGAGCAAAAATCGTTATGAAGTCACGATTAAGGTTGATCAGCAGATCTATGTATTAAGATTATCTTCTGTCGGTTCAAGTAATAACCTCGCTGTGTTCAATGCCGATAACAGTTTTGCCGACCGTGAAAAAGCTGCAGAACTGCTCAACCAGATTTACCAAAATTGGCCAGCCTAGACATTTCTAGGCATTTTTTTTGTAAAAGGTTCCCTCATGTTAAAACAAACCTTGCTCTATACTGGTAAAGCGAAATCTGTCTACACCACAGACAGTTCAGACCATCTGATTTTAGTCTTTCGCGATGATGCCTCAGCATTCAATGGCGAAAAAATTGAGCAACTAGATCGTAAAGGCAAGGTGAACAACCGTTTTAACGCCTTCATTATGGAAAAACTGGCAGAAGCGGGAATTGAGACCCACTTTGAAAAGCTATTGACTCCAAATGAAGTGCTGGTAAAAAAACTGTATATGATCCCGGTTGAATGTGTGATCCGTAACTATGCAGCAGGTTCTTTATGCCGCCGCCTGGGTGTGGAAGAAGGCAAGGAACTGACTCCTCCAACATTTGAATTGTTCTTTAAAGATGATGCGCTTGGTGATCCAATGGTCAATGAGTCACAAGCCATTGCTTTAGGTTGGGCAACTGCTGAACAATTGGCGAAAATGAAAGAATTGACTTACCAAGTGAACGACGTGCTTAAAGCATTGTTTGACGCAGGGAATATGATTCTGGTTGATTTTAAGCTTGAATTCGGCGTGTTCCACGACCGTATCGTACTTGGTGATGAATTCTCTCCAGACGGTTGCCGTCTATGGGACAAAGACACCAAGAAAAAACTAGATAAAGACCGTTTCCGTCAAGGTTTAGGCGGCGTAGTTGAAGCCTATGAAGAAGTAGCTGGCCGTTTAGGTATCAATCTAGACAACATCTAATCTGTAAATGCGCAGATTCGAAAAAACCGAGCTTTTTAGCTCGGTTTTTTATTTCCGGCTTTTAATCGGAAAAATAAATTTTTATTATTAAAATGATCGTTTTTACATCAAAAACTACATGCATTAATATTATCACATACCAGGCAAATCAGTGAGTTGACGCACTTTACTCCATATTTTCCGACCAAATTTCTCCTCTACCCTCTAGGATGTTATCTCCCTCAAAAACATCCTACTTTCAGCCCAATTCGCCTTGAATTGGGCTTTTTTTTAATCTGTTCAATTAGTTGGGATACCCAGCTTTATTGCTGCTGTTGTTGCTGTTGTTGCTGTTGCCAACGGCGTTGCTGTAAACGCTCCCCTTCAACTTCACGTTTATTACGTGCTGATTCATACAGTTTGGTATCCTTCAGTTCTGGCGGCATATATTCTTGTAGCACAAAATGCTCAGGATAGTTATGCGGATACAGATAATCCACGCCATAGCCCTGCTCTTTCATCAGCTTGGTTGGTGCATTTCTTAAATGCAAAGGCACTGGCAAATTTGAAGTTTTATCTGCGAGTTCCATCGCCTTGTTAATCGCCAGATAAGTACTGTTACTTTTAGCACTGGTCGCCAGATAAACCGCACATTGTCCTAGGATAATCCGACATTCTGGCATGCCTACCGCCTGTACCGAACGGAAACATTCACCAGCCAACAGCAAGGCATTTGGATTAGAGTTGCCGATATCTTCGGATGCGGCAATCAGCATACGGCGTGCAATAAATACCGGGTCTTCGCCGCCTTTGAGCATGCGTGCCATCCAGTACAGGGCTGCATCCGGATCACTGCCGCGAATCGACTTGATAAAGGCCGAGACCAGATCATAGTGCTGCTCACCGGACTTGTCATAACGGGCGATATTCTGCTGTGCGACTTTTACCACCACCGCATTGGTGATGATATTTTCCATATCCGCTTCAAAGGTACTAGCAATTAGATCCAGTAAATTTAGCGCCTTGCGGGCATCTCCTGCCGCGAACTGGATCAGGGCATCAAATTCTTCAATCAGGATATGGCGTTCCTGCAAAAAAGAGTCATTTTGTAAGGCTTGTGTCAGCAGAGTCTGAATCGATTCAGCGCTCAATGCATTCAGGCTATACACCTGACAACGTGACAATAAGGCACTATTCACTTCAAAAGACGGGTTTTCCGTGGTGGCGCCAATTAAGGTAATTTTCCCCTTCTCGACCGCATTTAACAGTGCATCCTGCTGGGATTTATTAAAGCGATGAATTTCGTCAATAAACACCACTGGCGTCAGCAAATCGCCACCTTCTGCAATGATTTCACGCAGCTCTTTCACGCCGGTATTCAGTGCAGACAGGCTGATAAAAGGCCGGTCTACCGCTTGAGCCAGCAGTAAGGCAATGGTGGTTTTTCCGACTCCGGGAGGTCCCCAGAAAATAATCGAAGGCAGATGCCCCTGATCAATCATCTGGCGTAAGGGCGCATGTTCTCCCAGCAAATGTTCCTGCCCGATAATCTGTGTAAGGTCGCGTGGCCGTAAGCGTTCTGGAAGCGGGATATGACTATCTGACATGTTATTATTAGCTCAAACTAAATTCTGATCTCATTCTAACACCAGCAGTTTTGATTCCAAGAATGCAAACATCAAGCATAAAAAATTAATTTATGTAGATATCCTCTATTTTTTTAATTCTGAATGAATTAATCTCTGTAAAAGTGAATAATTTGAACATGATTAATTGTGAATTAATTACAGTGTAATTTTCATATTGTTTATTCTAATTAAAAGAAACTTATCTCGCCCCTTGGGCACTTTTGGGTTGTAGTGGTGAATGCATGAAGCATGATAAATTTGAACAGGGAGCTGTGAGTCGGTCTAAGCCACTGACGTCATCATCACTGATTGCACCCCACGTTCACTTGTCTGAATCGGTTTTGTTAAAAAATCTGATCGATGCCTTACCGCAACCCTTGTGGGTCAGCAACAAACAACATCTGCAATATTTTAACGATGCCATGACTGATTATCTTGGCATGAACCTGAATGAACAGGGCCATCTGCAATGGCAGAGTTTTATTCATACCGAGGACTTGCAGCTATTTTTAGCGCAGTGGCATGCTGCGCTGGATCAGCATCAGAATTTTGAAACCCAGTGCCGGATTAAACGCAATGATAGCCATTATCGCATGTGTAGCCTGGCGGTAAAATTTCATCATGAAGTTGACCATTTGCTGCAATGGGCCGTTTCTCTGACCGATGTGCATGATTATTTTGAAATCCAGCAGCAACTTTCTCAGATTGTTTCCACTCAGGAAAATATGCTGGATGCCAGCGCAGACTACATTAACATTATCAGCCCTGAAGGCGAGATTCGACATAGCAACCAGTCTGGCTGTCTGGCACAAGCAAGTGAGACCGCAGGACAAAATCAAGACCGTTCATTGTGCTGGTTAAATCGCTTAACCCCTGAAGCCCGAAAATCCGGGCAACGTGCTCTGAAACAGGCAGCCCAAGGCTTAAACAGCCGTTTCTCCAGCAAAATCCAGATCAAAGATCAACCGAGCCAATATTGGGATCATCTGCTGACCCCGATTCTGGATCAGCAGAATATTACCCAAAATATCCTCTGTGTATCACGCAATATCAGTCAGCAAAAAATTGCAGAAACGCGGTTAAAAGAAGTAATTAAACGTGATGAACTGACTGGCCTGTATAATCGCAGTACCTTCTATAAAACCTTTAAACAGGTACTGTTAAAGGCCAAACAACAGCAGACCATGGCGGGTTTACTGCTGATTGATCTGGATTATTTCCGGCATATCAATGATACCTTGGGCCATATTGCCGGCGATCATCTGTTACATGTCTTGGGCAAACGTTTCCAGACCTGCTTCGGGCCAAATACCATCATCGCCCGTTTGGGTGGCGATGAATTTGCCGTACTGGTCAAAAATTTGGAAAGTGAAGAACAGCTGCTGGCAACGGCGCAAATGGCCTATGCCCAGCTGGATCAGCCCATCAATTATGTTGGCAATAGCATCAGCAGTGCCATGAGTATAGGCTGTGCCATCTATCCACGTGATGCCTTAAATACCTCGAATCTGCTGAAGTGTGCCGATATCGCCTTAAATGACCTGAAAAATAGTGGTCGTGGTGGCATCCGCATGTTTAATCAGGAAATGTGCGGTTCACTGGAAAATATAACCAAGCAGCTGACTCTGGCTCGCAAGATTATTCTGGCCGATCAGATCATTCCCTATTACCAACCTAAAGTACGTCTTTCTGATGGTGCAGTGATTGGTTTCGAAGCACTATTACGCTGGCAAGATCAGAATCAGAACATTCAGTTACCTTCCGAAATTTTTGCTGCCTTTCAGGACTATGAGCTGGCCTCACGCATCAGTGAGACCATGCAACTGAAAGTCTTTGCAGATATGAGTCGCTGGCAGGCACAAGGTCTGGATCTGTTACCGATTTCCATCAATGCTGCACCAGTCGAATTCCTGCGCGATGACTATGCCGAAAAACTGTTGGCACGCCTGTCCAACTTTGATATTCCCGCACATAAAGTTGAACTAGAAATTACCGAGCAGAGCCTATCCGAACATGGTGCCAATTATGTGGTTCGCGCCCTGAACCTGCTGAAACAGGCCGGAATCCAGATTTCGCTGGATGATTTCGGCACTGGACATTCTTCGCTGACCCGCTTGCAGGACTATCCGGTGGGTTGCATCAAGATTGACCGCAACTTTGTAGAACGCATGAACAGTGACCCATCTGCCCTGGCCATTGTCAAAGCCATTACCCAGATTGGCTCCAGTATTGCACTGGATGTTCTGGTCGAAGGAATTGAGAATACAGAACAGCTGGATACCCTGATCCATTGTGACTGTCAGATTGGACAAGGCTTCTATTTCTATCGTCCGATGGCCGGTGCTTCGGCCCAGGCTCTACTCCATCCGGCAGATCAATAAACGAATCACGCAGGCAGATTCAACGCACCCAGCGTACGATATAATCTTCAATGTCGTCTTGATGAATATCTGCTTCACTCAGGCAGCGCCCTGCTGCCGACTTGCGTGCCTGAATCACGCTTTCTCGTGAACCGCTAATCAGATAATGCCAGGATGGCAGGCTTTTGCCCTGCTCTACCCGGCGATAGGCACAACTCGAAGGCAACCAGTGAATCGTTTCCAGCTTCTCTGGCGTGAGCTGAATACAGTCAGGCACATACTGCAAGCGATCTGGATAATTGGAGCAACGTGCAGTGCTACAATCCAGCAGCTTACATGCCACTTTGGTATAGGCGACTTCCTGAGTATCTTCATCTTCCAGTTTAATCAGACAACACAACCCACAACCATCACATAAGGCCTCCCACTCGACTTGCGTCAGTTCAGCAAGTGAATAGTTTTTCCAGAATTCGGGACGTAAAGTATCGCTCATGATCGGGCCGGAATATTCAAAAATCAGCTGATTATAACAGCCAGAACCCTGCAGACCTACTGTCTCAAATTTTTATTGTTATCACGTAAACTATTGTTAAATCAGAGACAGTTCATCAACACAACACTAACAGTTGCTGGAATCGTTTATTTCTATACTAAATTTGAAAATAAAAACACATGGAGAATATATATGTTTCGCTGGGCTATTATTTTTGCTGTTATTGCATTAATTGCGAGTCTACTTGGTTTCGGTGGCGTCGCAGGCTTGTCTAAGGATTTTGCGATTATCTTGTTGGTAATTGCGGTGATTCTTGCGATCGTTGGTTTTCTTTCGCGCGGCAAGGTCTAGATTTACCCTAGACCTTTTCAAAGCAAGTGTTAGCTTTCAAAAAAAACAAGAGCCTTCTGGCTCTTGTTTTTTTATGGGTATTTTAATGATCTGTTTTGATCAAAAATACTTCTTTTAAGATGAAATTAAGGCTTTAAATGACGTGGTCTAAAACCTGCCACCAGCAAGGCTGCAACATACGCTACCACACCGACAACACATAAGATCAATACTTCTACCACACGCATCCATTGTGATACATCTGCGTTATACCAACTCAGGGCATAGGCCAGAGCCGCAATCATCACCACATTGGCAAACATGAATTGCAGGAAGATTTTTTTCCAGTGCGAACCAAAACGGAAAATATCACGCTTATGCAGATAATAATAAAGCAGACCAGCATTGACCATCGCTGAACCTGTCGAGGCCAGCGCAAGGGCCATATGCTCCGCTTCCCAGTCAATCAGCTTGAACAAGCCGATAAAGATCACGTTCAGAATCGCATTGGCTGCCACAGCCATCAGACCGACACGCACCGGGGTTCTGGTATCCTGCTTTGCATAAAACCCGGGCGCAAAGACTTTAATCAACATAAAGGCAATCACACCACCGCTCATACATTGCAGCGCCAAAGCCGTCATCTGGGTATCTTCAAAGGTGAACTGGCCACGTTCAAATAGAGCTTGAATAATCGGGGTCGACAGCATAAATAGTGCAATACTGGCGGGTAGGCCAGCCATCACAATCACTTTAGCTGCCCAGTCCATCATGCCACGGAATTTTTCCGGATTTTGCTCGGTATGCCGTGCCGATAACGACGGCAAAATCACGGTACCAATTGCAACACCGATCAGACCCAGCGGCAATTCGGTCATACGCTCGGCACTATACAGCCAGGATACCGAACCATCCTGCATGAATGAAGCCCAAATGGTATTTAACAATAGATTAATTTGCGTGACAGATACACCAAATAATGCCGGTAGCATCAACTTCATGATGCGATCAACGCCTTCATGCTTGAAGTCAATTTTCGGTGGAATCAGCAGATTTTTACGCCACAATTCAGGAATTTGGATCGCCAGCTGTAAAATACCGGCAATGATCACAGCCCAGCCCAGCGCCATAATCGGCTCGGCCATATAAGGCGTAAGCCAGAGCGCCCCGGCAATCATCGCCACATTCAGCAAGACCGGCGCAAATGCCGGGGTACTAAAAGAGCCATAACTGTTCAGAATACTGCTGGCAAAAGCCGTCAGTGACATGAACAGCAAATAAGGAATGGTCAGGCGGAACATGTCGGTCGCCAGAGCGAACTTTTCAGGATCGCTATGGAAACCGGGCGCATAGATATACATAATCAATGGCGCAGCAATGATCGCGACCATGGTCAGCGTGGTCATGACCGTGGCCAGACAGCCAAACACCCGGCTAATCAGGATCTGGACTTCGGTATGCGTGCGACTGGTTTTATATTCAGTCAGTACCGGAATAAATGCCTGTGAAAATGCGCCTTCGGCAAATAAACGCCTGAAAAAGTTTGGAATACGAAATGCGACTACGAAGGTATCGAAGTCTTTACCAGCACCAAAGACATTCAGTAAAACAATATCTCGAACCAATCCCAGTACGCGTGACAACATGGTCATCGCACTGACAATGACGGTCGAACGCCAAAGCGCCATCCTCTTCACCTAATGTATAAATTTGTGGTTATTGTAATGAAACTTTTGTCAGAAGTTCATTGCTTAATTTCATCGCTCAAGCGAGCTTGAGGTGTTTTTATAATGCTGTAACTGTGCACGAAAATCAGCCCAGTTAAAATATGGTCCCGGATCGGTCTTGCGGCCCGGTGCAATATCCGAATGTCCGGCAATATGCTGCTGAATCTTGGAATAATGCTGTTGCAGACAGGCCGTGACTTTTACCAAGGCCCGATATTGTTCAGCTGCAAAAGGCAAGTCATCACTGCCTTCCAGTTCGATCCCGATCGAATAATCATTACATTCTTTTTTGCCCAAATAGCTCGAGCGGCCGGCATGCCAGGCACGGTCATTGAAATTAACAAATTGCAGTACTTCTCCCGTTCTTAAAATTAGCAGATGGGTCGACACCTGCATCCCTTCAATGGTTTGAAAATAAGGATGTACGGACCAGTCCAGCTGATTCTGAAAAAACTGTTCAATATAACCACCGCCAAACTGTGAAGGTGGCAGGCTGATATTGTGAATCACCAGCAATTGAATCTCGGTCTGTTCTGGCCGCTGATTAAAATTGGGAGACGGGATTTGACGTGCACCGATTAGTTGCCCGTCCTTGACCTGAAACTCAGCTGCCTGTTGCATAAAACCGTTCTCCCCAAAAATAAAATCTGCAAGATCAGCATTGCAGCCGGCTTCATGCTAAAACTTTCAAGGAGAAATCTCAATTCATCCCAGCAAACTGGATGAAAAATCGCTCATCTTTTATGTAACGGTGCTAAGATAAGGCGCAATTTTCACGGCTTAAAAAAGATACGGAAATACTCATGCGCATATCTCAAGCTTTGCTAGACCAGTCAATTCAGATCAATATTCAACAAGCACTTTCAGAAGATATTGGTGACGGTGATATTACCGCCCTGCTGACCCCTGAAGATGAACAGGCCACTGCCACCATCATCAGCCGTGAAGACATGGTCTTGGCTGGTCAGCCTTGGGTGAATGCCTTGATTCAGGCCTATGATCCAAGCATTGAAGTGAGCTGGCTGAAAAATGATGGCGATCATGTTCAAGCCAATGAAGCATTTTTAAAACTGGCCGGATCTGCGCGCAGCTTACTCACCGTGGAGCGCCCTGCGCTAAACTTTGTCCAGACGCTGTCTGCGGTTGCGACTAAAACCTTCCATTATGTCAAAGAGCTGCAAGGTTTAAACACCAAATTATTAGATACCCGTAAGACGCTGCCGGGCCTGCGTATCGCACAAAAATATGCCGTAGCCATTGGTGGTGGTCAGAACCATCGTCTGGGCCTGTTCGATGCCTTTTTGATTAAAGAAAATCATATTATGGCAGCGGGTGGTATTGCGCAGGCGATTGCCAAGGCCCATCAAATTGCACCGGGTAAGCCTGTCGAAGTTGAAGTCGAAACTTGGGATGAGCTGAATCAGGCACTCGAAGCCCATGCTGATATTGTGATGCTGGATAATTTCAGTCAGCAGCAGATGATCGACGCGGTGCAACATGTGGCCGGTCGCTGCAAACTGGAAGCCTCAGGTAATATCACCATTGATAATTTACGTGAAGTCGCGAGTACCGGAGTAGATTATATTTCCATGGGCGTGCTGACCAAAGATCTCAAAGCCATTGATCTGTCGATGCGTTTCAATGCTTAAGCCTAGATGGGATAGATGACCGTAGAGGGTGCGAAGCACCCTTTTTTTATTTTTAGAAATTTTTTTTGCGTATATTTTGCTCAATTTTCTATTTTAGACCTTAATCATCATCGTCATCCCGATTACCTCGGCGATCGCGGTCATCATCGTCACCATCACGGTCGTTATATCTTCCGTTATCCTCATCACGATCCTGATTTAACACTGAACGCTCGTCATCTTCACGATTATTGCCCCAGTCACAGGCAGTTAATCCAAACACGCCCAGCAATGAAATTGCACAAAGCCACTGTTTCATGTCGCATTCCTCATTGTGTTCTCATCTGATCCAATATCGATGCAAAACCGGTTCAGATATAGCCGATTCATGTCGACTTTTTGTCAGGAAGTTTTGTAATGTAGTTTTTGAATACAGGTGCAGAGTGAAATTTCAGGCATAAAAAAACGCATCCAGAGATGCGTTTTTCAGCATGGAATAGATTACCAACCTAAAGCTTCTTGCTGTTTTTTCACCAATTCCTGAATGCCTTTCTCGGCCATTTCCAGCATGGCATTCGATTGTGCACGGGTAAATGGCTTATCTTCTGCAGTGCCTTGAATTTCAATAAATTCACCGGCCTGAGTCATCACCACGTTCAAATCGGTTTGACAGTTTGAATCTTCTTCATAGCAAAGATCCAGTAATACTTCATCTTTGAAAATACCCACAGAAACCGCAGCCACCAAACCTTTTAATGGATCATGTTTGATTTTCTTTCTTTCCAGCAAGACGTTCATGGCATCGACCAAAGCCACCGCAGCACCAGTAATCGCTGCAGTACGGGTGCCGCCATCAGCCTGAATTACGTCACAGTCGATAGTAATGGTATTTTCACCCAGCTTTTTCAGATCGACCATTGAGCGCAAGCTACGACCAATCAGACGCTGAATTTCCTGAGTACGGCCACTCTGTTTGCCACGTGCCGCTTCACGGTCACTACGGGTATGAGTTGAACGTGGCAACATGCCATATTCAGCAGTCACCCAGCCTTGGCCCTGACCTTTGAGGAAACGCGGTACAGAACTATCCACACTGGCAGTACAGAGTACTTTGGTATGACCAAATTCAACCAATACAGAGCCTTCCGCATAACGTGTATAGTTACGGGTAATTTTCACTTCACGTAATTGATCTAATGCTCGCTGGTCGATACGCATAATAAGTCCTGTATGGGTTCAAAATAATTGCGGCTCAGTATAGCAGAAGCCTTTGCCAAGATTAGGCAGCCTGGTGATTCATTTACAAAATCAATGCATCAGCTCGCTACGAGATGTCAAAATTCTGCCGATCTGTGGCACTACGATTTGATTTAATTTTTGCTAGACTAAAACTCCCTATGAGGGAAGCCAGTGACAGGAAACCCATTTATGTCCTTACGTGAAGATCGCAAGCAGCAAAGTCATCAGGCACTACTCGATGCGACACTAGCATTCAGCAGTCAGGGCCGCGCTTTCAGCACGATCAGCCTACGTGAAGTCGCGAATGCAGTCGGAGTAGTACCGACGGCGTTCTATCGGCACTTTCAGGATATGAACCAGTTGGGTCTGGAATTGCTGGATCAGGTTGCGATTCATATCAAGGGCGTACTCAATCAGCTGGGGCAGGCTTATCTGTATCAGCCGAATACCCGAACCCACACCGGGCTTGAGCTCTTCTTTCAGGCCGTCGAATATCATCCTGAACCCTGGATTTTTTTTGTGGCAGAACGTTGGGGCGGTTCGGACGTGTTACGTGTCGGCATTGAACGGGAAATTCATTTTCTGGCTGAAGATGTCATGCATGAACTGGCCAAGATACAATCTACCCGACATATTCAGGCATCACAGGACTTGCAGGCTCTGGCACAGATGCTGATTGAACTGTCCCTGAACTGGGCCATGGGCTGGATTCATCTGCAGCATCAGGTTGATCCAGAGCTGCGCCGCGCTCAATCCAATGCCTTTAAAACCCAAAGCGTGCTACAGATGCAGCTCTTGCTACGTGGCATTTTGCACTGGTACCGGCGACCTGCCAAAACAGTTGAAACCGCAAGCCCTGTGCTCAATGAAGCGGTCATTCCCCCTGCCTAAATAAAAAAACCTGCATCATGATGCAGGTTTTTTTTACTGATCGTCAGTTCAGACTTATTTGGCTTTACGCTCTTTCTCGATCAGGTAATTCACCACCTGAATGACTTTGGCATCATTACCCTGCACAATATATTTACCATTCACGGTCACTGCCGGAACACCACTTAACTGATACTGAGCAGCCAGATTTTTGGCTTGGGCAATTTTCGAAGTGATCGGGAAAGATTTATAAGTGCTGTTAAATTTCGCTTCAGGAATACCATAGCGGGTATAGAACTTGGCCAGTTGCGCCTGTTCTAAAATTGGACGTTGCTTATCATGAATATCATGGAATAATTGTAAATGTGCTTTTTGACGCACACCCAATGCTTCAGACACATAATAAGCACGCGCTGCCTGCTCCCAGAGTGGATTCATTGCAGCCGGCGTACGTACAAAACGTACATCTTTTGGTAATTTTTTCAACCAGCCCTGCATATGTGGTTCAAGCGCGAAACAATGACCACAGCCGTACCAGAAGAATTCACGTACCTCAATTCTGCCCGGTTTTTCGACTTTGACTGGTTTTGCAACCACCTGATAGTCCTGACCTGCCACAAAATTGGCCATAGCATTGCCTGAAAAGGCCAAAACAGATGCGGCAACAGCGCCTAAAAGGAATTTTTTCATTCGGATTATCGTCCTCTAAATCATTATGCTTAGTTTATGTGTTCACTATAAATCAATTATGCCGGTTTCGTTTTCATTCTGTGAACTTTTTTGCTGCTTTTATCGCTTTTTCTGCCAGAATCGCTACACTAAACCATCGAACTGATTTTCAAGGTTTTAAATCAGTTTCTCTGGCCATTCGGCACATATATATTTTTAGCTAATCATGACTGATTGAGGTGACACCGATGTCGCAATTGAATGTTGATCCACAAGAAATTGCCAAGTTTGAAGCATTTGCAGCTATATGGTGGGATCAGCATTCCGAGTTCCGCCCCTTGCACATGATTAATCCACTGCGTTTAAACTGGATTGATGAACATGCCGGAGGCCTGAGCGGCAAAAAAGTGCTGGATGTCGGCTGTGGTGGCGGTATTCTGGCCGAAAGCATGGCGCGACGCGGTGCCGATGTACTCGGCATTGATATGGGCGCAGCCCCTTTAAATGTGGCACGCATCCATGCCGAACAGGAAGGCGTGAGCAATATTGAATATCGTCAGGTGCCAGTTGAGCAACTGGCAGAGGAACAGGCTGGCCAATATGACATCGTGACCTGCATGGAAATGCTAGAGCATGTGCCAGATCCGGCATCGATTATTCAGGCCTGTCATAAGCTGGTCAAGCCAGGTGGTCATGTATTCTTCTCGACTATTAACCGTAATCCGAAGTCCTATTTATTCGCCATTATCGGGGCAGAATATGTCTTGTGCATGCTAGCCAAAGGTACCCATGATTACAGCAAATTTATTAAGCCGTCAGAACTGGCACATGACATTCGCAACTCGGGTTTAAAGCTCAAAGACATGACCGGTCTACACTATAATCCGCTGACCAAGCGTTATTGGCTGGCACCAAATGTTGATGTGAACTATATGGTCTATACCGTGAAAGATAGCGCAGCAGAGACTAACGAATGAAAGCCATTTTATTTGACCTAGATGGAACCCTGATTGATACCGCTGCCGATTTTATCCGAATTATCCAGCAGATGTGCCGTGAAGAAGGCCGCCCACTGGTTGCACCCGAGCTGATTCGTACCCAGGTCTCCGAAGGCGCTCGCGCTATGGTGAAACTGGTTTATCCGGAACTGCAACTAGAAGATCCGGTCTTTCTGCAACACCGTCAGCGCTTTCTGGACATGTACGGCGCAGATATTGCGGTCGATACCGATCTGTTTGATGGCATGTATCCATTACTTGAACAGCTAGAGGAAAATGACATTCCTTGGGGGATTGTGACCAATAAACCGCGCTGGCTCAGCGAGGCTTTACTGCAAGCGCTGAACCTGAGTGAACGCTGCGCAGTGCTGGTATGTCCGGAAGATGTCACTCGGACCAAACCCGATCCTGAACCGATGTATCTGGCAGCCAAGCAACTGAATCTTGCCGCGGAAGACTGTATCTATGTCGGAGATCATCCACGAGATATTGATGCCGGCCGTCATGCCCACATGCTGACCATTCTGGCTGCTTATGGTTATTTGCCGTTGCAATACAAAGACGATTTAAACGCCTGGCAGGCCGACCATATCGTGCATACTGTGCCAGAATTACATCAATTGATTCAGACACTAGTACTGAAGCAGCATACTGCGGTATCTTGAACGCTTAACACTAAATAATAAGAAGTGAGGAGGTAGATAATGAAATATTCAGCATATCAACCTCGCCCCGATCTGCTCAAGGATCGTATCATCCTGATCACAGGTGCGGGCGATGGCATTGGACGTGCAGCAGCAATCAGTTATGCCTTGCATGGCGCAACTGTGGTGCTGCATGGGCGTACCTTAAACAAACTCGAAGTCATTTATGATGAAATTGAAAGTTTGGGTGCGCCGCAACCTGCCATCTTGCCGCTACAACTATCGAGTGCGTCAGAACGTGATTATGAGCTTTTGCTCGATACGCTAGACCGTCAGTTTGGTCGTCTGGACGGCATTCTGCACAATGCCGGCATTTTAGGCGAACGGGTTCCCTTGGCGGATTATCCGGTCAATGTCTGGGATGATGTGATGGCGGTCAATCTGCGTGCACCCTTTGTCATGACCCAAGCGCTGTTACCGTTATTATCCAAATCCGAACATGCTTCTGTGGTTTTTGCCAGCTCAGGTGTAGGCCGCGAAGCCCGCGAACGCTGGGGTGCGTATTCGGTTTCTAAAATTGCTATTGAAGCGGTAAGCCAGTTATTTGCCAAAGAGCAGGTACATCCGAATATCCGTTATAACTGCATCAATCCCGGGGCAACGCGGACTGCCATGCGCGCCAAGGCCTATCCGAATGAAGATCCGAAAACCCTGCCTACCCCCGATTCAATCATGCCGGCTTATCTATATTTGATGGGTAATGACAGCCTGCATATGAATGGCCAGAGTATTGATGCACAGGATTAAATTATTCTGTCTGTCATTCAGGGAGCAATCGCTCCCTTTTTATTTCATTTTTAGTCATATTCAGCGCATAAATCTTAAGTAAGTTCACCCCGCTCGCATTGAGTTTCATTAAAATAACAGCATACTAAGCCCCACTATATTTCACTCGAGTGCATCATGACTGAATTAAACAATATTACGGTGACCCATTTAGACGATGGCATGGTGTCGCTGCTGATTGATCAACAGCCTATTTCAGAGAAATACGGCACCAAGTTTGAAGCCAGTATCGTGGATGACATCAAAGCACTCGAAAATGCTCAGAAACTCAAATTGTTCGAGCAATTTGTATTTTCACATCAGGATCTGAATTTTGAACATGCCTATTATTATGTGACTGGCATTGAAAAATTAGACGACAGTTATCGTCTGGCCAAGCATTTTGTTTATCGCATTAAAATTGAAGGTCAGCCAGAAATCGAACATGTCATCAGCAATCAGGGCAAAGCCATGACGGCCGAGGATGTACGTGCCTTTATTCAGGCGCATGTGCAGAAATCACTCAACGATTATACTGACCTGAACTACGCTTATTAAAAGTCGGGGCATTGAATAATCTTGGGCACTTTTCGATAAAGTGCCCTTTTTTTCTTAAAATCCTGCAAAAAATAACAATAAATCGGATTTACATATTAAATATATAAAATTATACGGTTTTCCAAATTAAACTGATTGGACTATGCTTTCTTGAATCACAGATAGATCAAATCAGGAGCGCAGCATGGCTGACCAAAAACGTAAAATTGAAACAATTCACCGGATTGAACAGTTGCAGTTATCTGAAGCATTGATTGTGGCACTCGATGACGCCCTACAAGCTGAATCCGTGGCTGACGCGATTCAGTCCTTACAAGGTTTGGCAGAGCAATGGAATTAATCTCAAAATAAACCGGCAAAATTCTTTGTCGTTTCATTAAATCATGAACTTTTTTCTCGCTGACTCAATGCTGTTTTTTTGAGCTAAATCATCGATTTTCGCTTGCATGTTGGCCCTTGCTTTGATGAGATAAGGACATGGCTCGGTAGGCTACTTTATAGAAGTGATGCCGTCGCATATAGTCATGTAAAAACATGACATCATCATAATATCTCTGCATTTGTTATAAAAATTGTGCCTGTTCTTCACAGTTTCTCTGCAATTTTTCCGTACATTAGGTGCTGTAGAAGATGAACAATTTAATGAGGGTTCAACATGAAAAAGGTTTTGGTGGCACTGGCAATTTCTTGCAGTACATTCATGCTGAGCAATGTCGTCATCGCTGCCCCTCATTTCAATGATGAATCCCGTATGGATTCACGTCATGGTCATGACAAGAAGAAAGCCCGTGAGTTCCGAAAGGAAGATCAGCAGGATAACCGCCGTATGCGTGAAGAACGCGGGGTGAAACGCCTGCAACAGTTACGCTGGCAGCCGGGTTATGTGATGCCGCAGCATTATCGTGGCAATGGCTATAAAGTTGAATATAAAGACCATCGCCTGCCTCGACCTGACCGCAAGCAGCAATGGTACAAAGTCAATAATGACTATATTCTGGTGGATTCTGAAAACAACAGCATTATCCGGATTGTGGGTGACTAGTTCATAAGTGCATTCAAATTTAATCTTCTTTAAGGCCCAACGATGTTTGGGCTTTTTTATTTCACTGGCTGAAAATTTTTAACCCAAAATCTCGCGGCTTTTCCAGTTTTCAAACTGCGTGATTCATCTACTAAATTTCTTCATGAATTTAACAATTTAACTAAATAGCCCTCACGCTTTCTATGTACTTGTTCGCTAATTTAGTCTCATCGAAATTAGATATACATCTTAAGGTGAGAGCCATGAAAAAAGTCTTAACTACAATCGCGTTATCTCTAAGTGCTTTGTTAGCTACTTCTGCAATGGCAGCACCACAGCATGACTCGCGTTATGACCATAATCCGCATAAACCGGCGCCACACTGGAATGCCAAAGACAGCAAGAAATGGAATGACGACCGTCGCTGGAATGATGACCGCCGTCATAACAACCGTATGGTCAATCCAAGCCGTGACTGGCGCGTAGGACAAACTTTACCTCGCCAATATGACAACAACCGTTTTGAAGTAAGTGATCGCGAAGCACGCCGTTTGCCAAATACCGGTCGTTTCCAGCAATGGTACAAGGTCAACAATGACTACGTTCTGGTCAATGAGCGTACCAACAAAATTGTACGAATCATTAACTAAGCTTTCTCCATTACTGCTCGTCTTGCAGACACCTGAAGTCCCCTTCAGGTGTTTTTTTATATCTGCACTTCCACTTGCATTTTTTTTCATTAGAATCAAAGCTGGATCTTCAATCATTGAAATGGGCACAGCATGACTTCAGCAGAAACGTCACAAAGCACAACTTTGCAATATGTGCACTGGTTTCGCCATTCTGCGCCTTATATCAATGCGCACCGCAATAAAACCTTTGTAATCATGTTTGATGGCGAAGCCGTCTTAAATGATAACTTTCAGCATATTATTCACGATATTGCTTTATTACATTCTTTGGGCATTCGGCTGATTCTGGTACATGGTGCACGTCCGCAAATTAACCAGAATCTGGCTCAAAGCCAGATTACGACGCCTTTTTACCAGCAGCGTCGGGTCACCACACGTGAATCTTTAAGCTGCGTGATGAATGCCGTCGGTTCGATCCGCCTACAAATTGAAGCACTGCTGTCTATGGGACTGGCCAATTCGCCGATGTATGGCGCCCGGATTGATACCGTTTCAGGGAATTTTGTCACCGCCAAGCCGTATGGCATCCGCGATGGTATCGATTTTCAGTTGACCGGTGAAGTGCGCGCGGTTGATACCGATGCGATTCAGCGCCATCTGGACAGTCATAATATTGTGGTGCTTGGCCCGACCGGTTATTCCACTACCGGAGAAGTTTTTAATCTGCTGGCTGAAGAAGTTGCTACCAAAACTGCGATTCGCCTTAAGGCAGATAAACTGATTTTTCTCGGTAAGCAGCATGGTCTGATGGACAGTAACGGCCAACTCAAACGCGAAGTGACACCGCAACAACTGGATGATTTTATTCCGGTCGAACAAGATGCGCTTGAAAGAGGACTACAATTGAAAGCCGCACAGGAAGCCTCAATGAACGGCGTACATCGGGTGCATCTGATTTCTTATGCCTATGATGGTGCCCTGCTGGAAGAGCTGTTCACCCGGGATGGTTCCGGAACTCTGGTCACCGACGCGCATTATGAAGAAGTGCGGATGGCCGATATTCAGGATGTTGGCGGCCTGATCGGTTTGCTGCGTCCACTGGAAGAAGAAGGCATTCTGGTCTATCGTTCGCGTGAACGCCTAGAAAATGAAATCAACCAGTTTGCCGTAATCGAACGGGACGGCATGATTCTGGCCTGTGCCGCCCTCTACCCGATTCCGACGACAGGGGATGAATTGCGTTCTGCAGAAATTGCCTGTGTTGCGGTACATCCCAGTTATCGCAAGTCTAATCGGGGTAGCCAGATCCTGCATTATCTAGAAGAAAAAGCCAAAAGCATGCAGATTCAGCAACTGTTTATTTTAACTACCCGCACCGCGCACTGGTTTCTGGAACAAGGCTTTGAACCGGCTTCAGTCGATGACCTGCCGGATGCCCGTCAGGCTTTTTATAATTATCAACGTAATTCAATTGTTTGCAAAAAGTCACTTTAAAGTGGCTTTTTCTTTCAGTGCCTTAGCTTAATTTTAGATAAAGATATCTGGCAATCTCGCTTTAAATTTTGAAATTCTATTACTCGTTTTTAGCTAAACATATCAATAGATTAGATTTAAAAAAATAACTATAAATTTCATAGGTTTGATTAATTTAAATATTAAATCTTCATTTTTATATAAATCACTTTTCTGCATAAGTTTTGCGCTTTTTTATTTATCTTTTTTCTTCATTAGAAATTCCTGAATAGTTATTTTTTTAGAAAAACAAAAACGATTAGCGTGTGTCTAAGTTTTCATTCACTAGTTTGTCATTTTCGGGAGTTTTGATTCATGCGCCAATCTCATGTTCAGTTTTTAACAAAGACTGCAGTACTTGGTACTGCGATGGCGGGTGTCATGATGCTTTCAGGCTGCTCGAAAAAAGAAGAGACCATCACCCTGAATATCGGTTTCCAAAAATACGGCGTATTACCAATTTTAAAAGAACGTGGCACGCTGGAAACCACCCTAAAACAGCAAGGGATCAATGTGAAATGGGTAGAATTTCCGGCTGGCCCGCAATTGCTTGAGGGCCTGAATGTTGGCAGCGTCTCTTTTGGTGAAGCCGGTGAAGCACCGCCAATTTTTGCCCAGGCGGCCAACTCAAATCTGGTCTATGTGGCCAATCAGCCGCAAGCGCCTAAGGCAGAAGCCTTAATTGTACCGAAAGATTCGCCGATTCAGTCCATTCAGGATCTGAAAGGCAAACGGGTGGCTTTGAACAAAGGTTCAAATGTGCATTACCTGCTGTTAAAAGTTCTGGAAGCCAACAAACTGACACTCGGTGATATTGAAGTGATCTATCTACCACCTTCCGATGCACGTGCTGCATTTGAACGTGGTGCAGTCGATGCCTGGGTGATCTGGGATCCGTTCTTTGCAGCCGCTGAACATCAGATTGGTGCGCGTGTCATTGCCAGCGGTGAAAATGTGGTGAGCAACCATCAGTTCTATCTGGCAGATCGCAAGTTCGCAGAAAGCCATCCTCAGGTGGTACAGGCGGTCGTCAATGAACTGAATCTGACCACGGACTGGGTCGCAAAAAATCAGGACGCTGCCGCTCAGCTCCTGCAAAAACCGACAGGTCTGGCCGTCGATGTCTTAAAAACCTCTATTTCACGCATGGGTTTTGGTGTTCAACCCCTCACGACTGACGTGATTCGAAAACAGCAACAAGTCGCCGATGCCTTTTATGCGCAGCAGCTGATTCCACAAAAGCTGAATATTGATACAGCAATTATTAAATAACAGCAGAATAATTCGAGAATAAAGATGAGTCATTTAAAAACAGTTTCTTATATCAGCTTAGCGTTATTGAGCTTTAGTCTGACTGGCTGCCAGAAACAGGAATCACAGCAAACGGCTGCCGCAGAAACCACGTCAGCGCAACAAGTTAAAACCATTGCGATTGGCTTTCAGAAATCAGCCTTAAATCTGCTGGTGGCACGTGATGAAAAGCTGTTAGAACAACAATTTCCCAATGCCAAAATTGAATGGAAAGAGTTTCCGGCAGGCCCACAAATGCTGGAAGCACTGGCAGTCGGGGCAGTGGATTATGGCTATGTAGGGAATACCCCACCCATTTTTGCACAGGCTGCAGATAAAGCCCTGAGTTACGTGGCCTTTGAAAAAGTGGCTGGAAACTCTTTGGCCGTGGTCGTGCCGAAAGACAGTGCTATTCAAAACATTCAACAGTTAAAAGGAAAACGGATCGCGGTGCAGAAAGGTTCAAGTGCCCATGAACTTCTGGCCAAAACCCTGGAAAAAGCCGGCTTAAGCTGGTCAGAGATTCAAGCCGTCTGGCTTCCCCCTGCAGATGCACGTGCTGCTTTTGACAAAAAAGCCATTGATGCCTGGGCAATCTGGGATCCGTTCCTCGGTGCAGCCGAATTCGACAGCAAAGTTAAGGTGCTGATTGAATCCAGTGACTTTCCACAAACCTATTCCTTTTACATCGGCAATCCCGAATTTATTCAGAAGCATCCGGATAGCCCCGGGAAGTTTATTCAGGCTTTAAATGCCTCTGACCAGTGGATTCTTAAAAACCAGGCTGTAGCTCTAGATATTTATCAGAAAAGTACCGGTCTGAAACCAGAGGTGGCAAAGATTGCATTTGAGCGTCGTCTTAAACCTTCGCCGGTACAACCATTAACGACGGAAGTGATCAAAGCTCAACAGAATATTGCCGATCTCTTCCAGCAGGTTCAACTGATTCCCAAAACCATCAGTCCAGCAACAGATCTGGTCGCCAGCGGCCACACATTGATGAGCAAACAAGATCATTTAATTTAAGGAATATTACATGAAAATTTTCTGGTTTATCCCCACTCATGGCGACAGTCGTTACTTAGGCACCAGCAAGGGCGCACGTGTTGTAGATCATGCCTACATGAAGCAGATTGCCGTTGCTGTGGATAATCTTGGTTATGAAGGTGTCCTGATTCCGACTGGCCGTTCTTGTGAAGATCCATGGTTAACTGCAGCCAGCCTGATTGATGCGACCAAAAAATTAAAATTCCTGGTGGCATTGCGTCCAGGCGTGACCACGCCGGCACTGGCTGCACGTATGGCCGCGACCTTTGACCGCTTGTCCAATGGCCGAGTACTGCTGAATCTGGTGACTGGCGGTGACGGGCAGGAGCTAAAAGGTGATGGCGTCTATGAAGATCACACAACCCGTTATAAAACGGCGACCGAATACACCACCATCTGGCGTGAAATTTTAAAACGCTCACATACCGGTGAAAGCTTTAGTTTCCATGGCGAACGCTTAAGTGTCGATGATGCAAAATTGCTGTATCCACCCATTCAGCAGCCGCATCCGCCTTTATGGTTTGGTGGCTCATCGGATGATGCCATTGAGCTGGCCACGGATCAGGTCGATACTTACTTGACCTGGGGCGAGCCACCGGCAGCAGTCAAAGAAAAAATTGCAGTGGTAAAAGCCAAGGCTGCAGCTAAAGGTCGTGAACTGAATTACGGGATCCGTTTACACGTGATCGTACGCGAAACCAATGAGCAGGCCTGGGCGGCGGCTGAAGAACTGATTCAATATGTGGATGATGCCACTATCGCTGCAGCCCAAGCCAAGTTCAAATCCATGGACTCGGTCGGTCAGCGCCGTATGGCAGAACTGCACAATGGCGATCGCAGCAAACTCGAAGTTTCTCCAAACCTCTGGGCAGGTGTGGGTCTGGTTCGTGGTGGTGCAGGTACGGCACTGGTCGGCGATCCGGAAACTGTCGCTGCACGTATCCAGGAATATGCTGATTTGGGAATTAGCACCTTTATTTTCTCAGGCTATCCACATCTGGAAGAATCAATCCGTTTTGCCGAACTGGTATTCCCTTTACTTCCACTGGAAACCCAGCAAAAACTCACTCAACCAAACTTGACCGGTCCATTTGGTGAAATCGTGGCGAACAACTACACACCGGACGAGAACAAGCAGGCTGAGAAAATTAAGGAGTCTGCTTAATGTCAAAAGTCGTTTCCGTTGAAACCCTGGCCCAAAAGCAGGTTTCACGTGGAACAATTCTGGGGCAGCATCTGCTGCCCTGGCTGGTTCCAATTTTCTTGATTGCAGTTTGGCAAATTGCCTCTAGCACAGGCCTGCTGGAAAGCCGGATTCTGCCTGCACCGAGTGCCGTGGTTTTAGCCTTCTGGAATTTATTGCTCAGCGGTGAACTGTGGACGCATGTGCAAGTCAGTGCGGGGCGTGCCATCAGCGGATTATTGGTAGGTGGTGGTTTGGGCCTATTACTGGGTCTGTTAAATGGTTCATCCAAAACTGCCTCTACCCTGCTCGACACCACCTTGCAGATGATTCGGAATATTCCTGCACTGGCACTGATCCCCCTTGTCATCTTATGGTTCGGGATTGATGAATCTGCCAAATTGTTTCTGGTGGCGATTGGGGTATTTTTCCCGATTTATATCAATACCTATCATGGGATTCGTTCCGTCGATCCGCAATTGATCGAGATGGGCAAAAGCTATGGCTTAACTCGCTGGCAACTGTATAAAGAAATTATTCTGCCGGGTGCGATGCCGTCAATTCTGGTCGGCCTACGTTTTTCTCTGGGTCTGGTCTGGGTACTGTTAATCGTTGCCGAAACTATTTCTGCTCAGTCTGGTATTGGTTATATGACTATGAATGCACGTGAATTTTTGCAAACTGATGTGGTCTTGGTGGGTATTTTACTGTATGCCCTGCTCGGCAAACTGGCCGATGTTCTGGCCGTGGCTTTAGAACGATTCCTGCTGCGCTGGCATGCCGGCTATCAAAAATAAAGAATAAATGAGGAGCATGTGATGACTGATCTTAGTTTAGGGCGTCATGCCAATGACCCGATTGTGCCACTGGACCAACCTGCGGCAGAGATCAATCCTGCTGCAGTGATCGGTGCCGAAATTATCATTGAACAGCTGCACAAGTTTTACGGTTCGGTCAAGGTTTTGGAAGATCTGGACCTGCATATCCAGCCGGGTGAATTTCTGGCAATTGTCGGTCGCAGCGGTTGTGGTAAAAGTACCTTATTGCGCCTGATTGCCGATCTGGAACAGCAAAGCTACGGCGAAATCAAGTTCAAGTCAGCCCGGCATATCCGTGAAGGCATTACTGCCGATGATATCCGAGTGATGTTTCAGGACCCACGCCTGCTGCCTTGGCGTAGCATCGAACAGAATGTGCAGTTAGGCCTGGGTAAAGAGCAGCATGCCAAAGCCTCTCAAATGCTGGAAAAAGTCGGCCTAGAAGAAAAAGCTGGACTGTGGCCTTCACAGCTTTCTGGAGGACAACGGCAACGTACCGCCTTGGCGCGGGCATTATCGCATCAGCCGCGTATTCTGCTGCTGGATGAACCCCTCGGTGCTCTAGATGCCCTGACAAGACTGGAAATGCAAAACCTGATTGAACGCCTATGGACCGAGCAAGGCTTTACCGCCATTCTGGTCACGCATGATGTCAGTGAAGCCGTGCAACTGGCAGACCGGATTATCTTGCTGGACAAAGGCCATATTGCCAAAGAGTTTAGGGTCAATTTGCCACGTCCCCGGCAAAAAAGTGTGACATTTGCAGAACTGGAACAGCAGGTCTTGCAGGCAGTTTTAGCGACCTGAATACCCAATCCAACCCAAAATCGCGCATGGTTTTGGGTCTTATTCTTATAAAAAATACTTTTAAGGACATTTTTATCAGATTCATTTCAGTATTATTCTTCTCTTCCATTGATAAAGAAAAAATATGAATAAATGAAGTATTTTCAGAAACTTGAATTTCTCTCCCGGTGTAGATGCATTTAGCCTATTTTAAATATTGATCTAGAGAATAAATCATCATTATTCAAAAAATTAGCCTGTGACTGTGTGCACAAATCTGATGATTTGCCGTACAATTGAGGATTCCCTTTTTCATTGTTTTTTATATTTGCTAATGGAACAAAAAAAGAGTACTCAAAAACGCAATCAGCTGCTAAATGCTGCACTAGACGTATTTTCCCTATATGGTTTTAATGGGGCAAGTCTGGATGAAATCGCACAAATTGCAGAAATGCATAAGTCGAATATTTTCTATTATTATGAAAATAAAGAAGCCCTGTATGTCGAGGTATTAACTACCGTTCTACAAAAATGGCTGGCGCCTTTACAAACCCTTGAAGCTGAACTTGAACCTGAAGAAGCGATCACCAATTATTTGATGCAAAAAATTGAAGTGTCACGTACCCAGCCTAAAGCATCCCGTTTATTTGCTTTGGAGGTGATTCAAGGTGCACCGCATATTCTGGAAATTTTAAAAGGTCCGCTGAAAAAACTGGTCAAGCGTAAAGCCAAAGTAATTTCCAACTGGCAGGAGCAAGGCAAGATTTCTGCAGATATTGATCCTGAGTTACTGATTCTGAATATTTGGGCGATTACCCAGAACTATGCAGACTTTGCGACGCAAATGGAAATGGTCACGGGTAAAACTTTGCGTAACCGCAGCATGCAGCAACGCATTATCCAGCATACGGTACACATGATGTTATACGGCGTGATTCCACGTACGGATAAATAAGCAAGCGCTTCTGATTGGCACACGACCATAGCTGCTATGGTCGCCGAGCAAACTTGACCTTCCTGTTTATTTTACCATTTGATATAAATCTAATAATTTTTTCGCACCCAATAACAGATTTTCTTCCCAATCCAGATGCGCAGTCTCATTGGCTCCATCACTAATGTATTTCACTGAAATCAGCCGAACGCCCAACTTTTTACAGACTTTGGCCAAGGCATAGCCTTCCATATCGACCAGATTACACGCCACTTTTGAAATACCGGTTTCAAAGCTGTCGCCTGTCCCACAAATCCCTTTCGGCAAATGGTCAAAGAAAGAATCCAGCTCAATCGCACCCGGGAAATGCTGATCCATCGGGGTCATGCCGATCTCAAAGCCGAGGGGTGAAACATCCATATCACGCTGTACAAATTGCGTGACTTCAACCAGTTCATGCGCATTGAAATGCGAACTCCCCGCGCTACCCAAATTCAGCAAGGTATTGCAACCAGTATTCTGAATCACCTCAAAGGCTTTAAAGGCCGCGTTGACTTTACCAATCCCGCTGTAATGCACCTGAATGCCTTCTGCTTCAAACAAGCCTTTGGATTCATTGGGTAGAGCCATGATGAGCGCCAGATCGGACATTCGAAACACCTGATATCAAAAAAAAACCCTGACATTAGAAAACAAAACCGGCTGAATGAAAAGCACCAGTGCTCTGATCAAACATACTTAGTGCGTAGAAAAACCAGCCGACTCAATTCCAAGGAAGATGAATTTTCAAGAAAAATATTGCATAAAAACACAACAGCAAGACGAAAGCGCGAGATTATGGCAATATATAGCCTCTCGATATTTCTAAGCACTTGATTTGCCCATGCAGCTGCTCCGTCTAAATGCTTTAGCCTCTCATTCTGAATTACCCAAAACTGCCGTGACCATCGGTAATTTTGACGGCGTGCATTTAGGCCATCAGGCGATGATCCGTCAGCTGCAACAGGTGGCTGAAGCACAGGGTTTAAAATCTGTGGTGATGATTTTCGAGCCGCAACCGCTTGAATACTTTCAAGGTTATGATGCCCCACCGCGTATTTCATCGTTGCGTGAAAAAGTTGAATACCTGACTGAGCTGGGTGTGGACTATATTGCGGTGGCGAAATTTGACCATACTTTTCGTAGCCTGACTGCAGAAGCCTTTGCCGACATTTTAAAAGAAAAACTGAATGCCCGGCATCTGGTCTTAGGCGATGATTTTCACTTTGGTAAAAACCGCCAAGGCAACAGTGAATTCTTGCGCAATTACGGCTTTGAAGTCACCAATTTAAATACCATTGCTCTAGATGGTGAGCGTGTCAGTTCCACCCGGATTCGCCAGACCTTACAAGCCGGTGATTTAGCCTTGGCCGCACAATTGCTGGGTCGTCCTTATAGCATTACCGGGCGGGTGCAATATGGTGATCAGATTGGTCGAACTATTGATTTCCCGACCATTAATGTACGGCTTAACCGTCATAAGCCCTGCCTCAAGGGAATTTATGGGGTTGAAGTCATTTGCGAAACCCTATCCTTAAAAGACAAGGTAAAAGCCGATTCTGCAGCGCAAACAGGCATTGCGGGTTATGACCCAACTGCCCTGTTTGGGGCAGGTCATGTCGGCACACGTCCAGCCATCAAACAAGCACATCCAGAGTGGCGATTAGAAGTACATTTTCCAGATGTTTCTGCTAATCTGTATGGCCTGTTGATGCGGGTGACGTTCTTAAACTATTTACATGGCGAAAAGGACTATCCTTCGCTTGAAGCGCTAAAAGCCGGAATTGATGATGATGTCGAGAAACTGCTTGAGTTTCGTCGAAATCACCCCACATTTCCCTTTTAATATCCCATATTTTTATTGTAAAACGTGTCAGTGACATAACTGATTAGATTGGAAGACGACTTGCATGAGCGATAAGCAAACTCCTGAAAATGCAGTGGACTATAAAGCCACGCTAAACCTCCCAGGTACTGACTTTGCAATGAAAGCAAATTTGGCAGTACGTGAAGCGAAATGGTTAGAAGAGTGGTATGCCGACAACATTTATCAGCAGATTCGTGAATCGCGTATTGGCAAGAAAAAATACGTGCTTCATGACGGCCCTCCTTATGCCAATGGTCAAATCCATTTGGGTCATGCAGTCAATAAAGTACTCAAAGACATCATTATCAAAAGCCGTGTCATGGATGGTTTTGATGCGCCATATGTACCAGGCTGGGACTGTCATGGTTTACCAATCGAACTCAAAGTCGAAGAAAAAGTCGGTAAAGTCGGCGTGAAAGTGGATGCATCAACTTTCCGTAAAGCCTGCCGTGAATATGCCTACACCCAAGTTGAGCTTCAAAAGAAAGACTTCGTACGTATGGGCGTATTCGGTGATTGGGACAATCCTTACCTAACGATGAACTTCAAACAAGAAGCCGACATCGTACGTTCACTGGGTGCAATCGCGAAAGCAGGTCATATCGAGCCAGGTCTTAAACCAGTCAACTGGTGTCTGGACTGTGGTTCATCACTCGCTGAAGCTGAAGTTGAATATGAAGATAAAAAATCAGATGCAATTGACGTCGGTTTTACCGTTGTTGATTTAGCTGATTTATCTGCACGTGTAGGCGTTGAAGTTGCTCATCGTACTGACATCGTGATTTGGACCACAACACCTTGGACCATGCCTGCCAACCAAGCGGTTGCATTACACGCTGAGCTTGAATACCAACTGGTGAAAACAACAGCCGAAGATAAAGCTGCACAAAACTTCATTTTGGCGAAATCATTGGTTGAGTCTGCGACTCAGCGTTATGGCTTTACTGCGTTTGAAGTGCTTGCTGAATTCACAGGTGCAAAACTTGAGAATTTAGTTCTTCAACATCCTTTAATTAGCGACCGCCAAGTGCCAGTGATCTTGGGTGAACACGTCACCGATGCGAGCGGTACAGGTGCTGTACATACTGCACCGGGTCACGGTGTGGACGACTATAAAGTTGGTTTACAGTACAACCTCAAAGTTGAAAACCCAGTCGGTGGTAATGGTGTGTATTTACCAACGTCGCCTATCTTCCCGGGCGAGCATATCTACAAAGCCAATCCAAAAATTATTGCAGCATTAACTGAAGCAACCAAGCTTTGGGCACATGTAGTGATCAAGCATAGCTACCCGCATTGCTGGCGCCATAAAACCCCGATTATCTTCCGTGCGACCCCACAATGGTTCATCAGCATGGATGCCAAAGGTCTGCGTCAGAATGCACTGAATGCGATTGAAAACGAGATCAGCTTCGTACCGGACTGGGGTAAAAACCGTATCCAGGCGATGATTGAAGGTCGTCCGGACTGGTGTATTTCACGTCAACGTACTTGGGGTGTGCCAATTCCGTTCTTCGTACACAAAGACACCAATGAATTGCACCCGCGTACGCCTGAACTGATTGAAGAAGTGGCTAAGCTGATCGAGCAAGAAGGCATTGATGGCTGGTATAACCGTGATGCCTCTGAGTTTATCGGTGCGGATGCTGAACAATACAACGCAGTTCGTGACACATTAGATGTCTGGTTTGACTCTGGTACAACGCACTATGCGGTACTGCGTGAACGTGAAGAACTGACTGATCCTGCTGATTTGTACCTTGAAGGTTCAGACCAGCACCGTGGCTGGTTCCAGTCGTCGTTATTGACCTCGATTGCGATTAACGAACGTGCGCCATATAAAGGTCTATTGACTCACGGTTTCGTCGTGGATGAAAAAGGCCGCAAGATGTCCAAGTCGATCGGTAACGTGATCACGCCGCAAGACATCATTAAAGATATGGGTGCGGATGGCTTACGCTTCTGGATCGCATCAGCGGACTACCGTTATGAAATGACCGCGGGTAAAGAAATTTTTAGCCGTGCCTCTGATGGTTACCGTCGTATCCGTAACACGCTTCGTTTCTTGCTTGCTAACCTGAATGGCTTCAAACCATCAACAGATGCGCTTCCTGTAGATCAATTGATCGCGCTGGATCAATACATTCTGCAACGTGCATCTGAAGTGCAAGAAACCATTAAGAAAGCATACGAAGATATGAACTTCCATATCGTAACGACTGCTCTGACTAATTTCTGTATCAATGACTTGGGTGGTTTCTACTTAGACATCATCAAAGACCGTCAGTACACCACGAAAGCGGATTCGCAAGCACGTCATTCTGCACAAACTGCGTTGTATCACTTGGTACAAGCATTCGTGCGTTGGATGTCACCAATCCTGAGCTTCACTGCACAAGAAGCTTGGCCGTTAATTCCTGAGCAATCAGAGAAATACGTGTTCACGGCTGAATGGTATGATATTCCTGTGGCTTCAACTGCAAATGTAGTATCTGAAGCTGAATGGCAAACGCTCATTGCCGTGAAATCTGCAGTAAACAAATTCATTGAAACTGCACGTACCGCGAAAACTGTCGGTTCTAACTTGTCTGCCAAAGTTGAACTTTGGGCAAATGCCGAATTAAAAGCAGTGCTAGATAAGTTAAGTGATGAGCTTCGTTTCGTACTGATCACATCACAAGTGATCGTCAATGAGTTTGATGCAGCACAAGGTGAAGCGTCTGATCTTGAAGGCTTGAATGTGAAAGTTTCAGCAGCGGATGGCGAAAAATGCGTACGTTGCTGGCATGTATTACCAGATGTAAATACACATTCTGCACATCCTGGTCTATGCGGTCGTTGTATCATCAACCTTCCTACAGGCCAAGGCGAAGAGAGAAAATATGCCTAATACCCACACCAAAAAGGGCTTATTCCAGTTCTATCCACATAATTTATGGTGGGTTGGACTGGCCATTCTGGCGATCATTCTGGATCAATGGACCAAATGGATTGCAGTGACAAATCTGAACTATGCAGATCCTGTTCCTGTGCTGCCCTTTTTAAATTGGACATTGCTACATAACTATGGCGCTGCCTTTAGTTTTCTGTCCGATGCCGGTGGTTGGCAACGCTATTTCTTTACTTCACTGGCAGGTTTAGTGTCTGTAATCTTTGTGTTTTGGCTGATGCGCATGCCAAAAGACATGAAAATTTTACCATTGGCGATTGCCCTGATTCTGGGTGGTGCCATCGGTAATTTAATCGACCGGGTCAGCCTCGGCTATGTAGTCGATTTTATTCATGTGTATTACCAGAACAGCCACTTCCCTGCGTTCAATATCGCAGATAGTGCTATTACTGTAGGCACTATTCTGATGCTGATTGATACCTTTTTCTTAGAAAAACATCGAATTCAACGGGCGCAAGCACAACATGACTGATTTTATTCATCCTAACGAAGAAACCCGGGTTGCAGACGGTTCTAAAGTCGAGCTGCACTTTTCTGTCGCAATCGAAAATGGCGTGGAAATTGACAATACCCGTAGCCGTGAAGAACCGGTCAGCCTGGTGATTGGTGATGGCAATTTACTGCCTGGTTTTGAAAAAGCATTGATTGGTTTACGTGCCGGTGACCGTCGTACGGTGAGCCTGCCGCCAGAAGATGCTTTTGGTCCATGGAATCCAGAAAACATCCAGAAATTTGATACGGTGAAGTTCGGAGAACGTCCGATCGAAGGTCACATGATCGAGTTTGAAGACAAAGCCAAAGCCACCCTGTATGGCGTGGTGAGATCGGTGAATGATGACATCACTGAAGTGGACTTTAACCATCCATTGGCAGGCAAAAACATCACCTTTGAAGTGGAAATCTTTAAAGTGACACCTGCGGGTCAGCAAGGCATTAAACTGATGTAAGACATCAGCTAATTAACTGATTTTAAAAAAGCTCCTTCGGGAGCTTTTTTATATTCCGGATACAAATCATCTCTAGTCACCTTCCTGAAATCTGATTAATTTAATTTGATAACCAGACCCGAAGAAAGGATGAAACATGAAAATTTATATTGTGGTTGGGAGTGTGCGTGAGGGACGTACTGCGATTAAAGTGGCGCACTGGGTCCTGCAGGAAATTAAAAGTTATGCCTTTAGCACTTTAGAAACTGAAATTGTCGATCTAAAAGAATGGGATCTTCCGCTATTTTCTGGCGTTCATCCCCCATTGACCGGGATTTATGATCAGCCCAAACAGCAAGAGTGGGCAGATAAAATTGCGCTCGGCGATGCCTTTATTTTTGTCACGCCTGAATACAATCATGGCTATAGCCCTGCCCTGAAAAATGCTCTGGATTATCTCGGCAAGGAATGGCAAGGCAAACCAGCAGCTTATATTGGTTATGGTGCGACTAACGGATCACGTTCGATTGACCAGATTCGTCAAGTCGGCACTCAACTTGGACTGGTGGATACCAATGCCGTGATTGAAATCCGGGACATCTTTGCGCGCAATAAAGATTATTCTTTCCAAGGCAATGAATTTGATAATAAAAACTTAAAAGCTGTGGTGGATAGACTGATTCAATATGTCAGTGCTTAATGACTGGACGACAGCCCTGTACGTTTTAGCCTACATGCAGCGCAGAGTTTAGCCGCTATGCGGTTGTTTTATGCGAGGCTATAGTCAGTACATAGACAGACAGGAAGTCTGCAAAGCGATACGACAACAATAAAAAGCGCCAATCAACAGGACGTTGACAGATTAGACAGGAGCCAGATCTGAGAAGCAAATCCAGAAAAGCCTCGACAGGATGTTGAGGCTTTTCTGTTTTTAAACTTTAGATTTAACTTGAATACTGATCGGGATGCATCAGACATCAACCTTAAAGCCGAGATCAACATCACAGGCGGCTTGTCCTCCTCGAATCCCCCAATTTTCCAATGCACTTTCTCTCAGATGAATCAGAATATGATCTGCAGGAATACCGATTTCCCCGAGACTTTTGACCATCTGCTGATACAAATTTCGCTTGGTCTCCAGACTGCGGCCAGCAAAACAGTCAATACTGACCAAGGTAAAATATTCAGGCTGAGCTAAATGGCTCATATACTGAAAACGATGCGCTTCATGCACGACCAGACGAATATTACGATCATATTCAGGCAGCTGAAAGGCGGTTTTCACACAATGAAATACGCTGTTAAGCAATTGTTCCTCAACTGCTTGAGGATATTGTTGCCGAACTTCAATTTGAATCGTAGGCATAGGAGTTTCCTTTTTATTATTTTATCGACATTTTTATTTATATCAGTTGATGCATATGAAAAGAGTATTCTCTCGCTAACATACAGCAAAATCACCATCCCTATTTGTAATTTGATCGGATGATCATTCTAAAACAGTATTTTTGAATTTATCTTTTTAAATTTGGCTGTCGGCTTTGACCTACAATCCATGCAGTTAAACTGCCCTATTGCACTGTATCGCTTCAGGCTATATTCAGATCATACCAAGACAGGAAGTCTTGTAAGAAAAATAAAAAAATTCACGTAGCAGGATGCTGATCGGTATAACAGACATTATACCTTTAACAGAATATGAAAAGGCCTTCACAGGATGTAGAGGCCTTTTTCTTTCATGCCAGCATCAGCTTAAAAAGATTTTTATTCAGATGGTCAGCTTATTCAATATTTCATATTTAGATAAGCATCCTAAAAGCAGAGGATTAAGGTGCTGTCATTTTTAACAGAGCTGCTTGCGGACCATCTTGAATCACCCACAGTGAACCATCCTGTGCCTGAGCAACCCCGCGAATCCGCTCTTTCATATCCAGACGCTGAACTTCTTTCACTGGGGTCTGGTTCGTATCCACAATCACAATCGCCTTGGAAGACAGACCGGTCGCAATCGCCTTATTTTTCCATTGCGGGAAGACATTAGCCGTATAAAATATTAAATCTGAAGGAGAAATTACCGGAGTCCAATCCAGTGCCGGGGCCTCAAATTCAGGTCGGGTACTGTGGTCAGGAATCGGCTTGCCATCATAATGATCGCCATTGGACACTAACGGATAACCATAATTTTTAGCTTTGACAATCTTGTTCAGTTCATCGCCGCCTTTTGGTCCCATTTCGATCACCCAAAGCTGCCCTTTCGGATCAAAAGCCATGCCTAGAGGATTACGATGTCCAAGACTCCAGACCTGCTGGGCAATTTTACCCTGATTCATAAACGGATTATCGGCAGGGATTGAGCCATCATCATTCAGGCGAATAATTTTACCGGCGTTGGATTGCATATCCTGTGCAGGGTTGAATTGCTGACGTTCTCCTGAACTGATCCATAACTTACCATCCGACCCGAATACAATCCGATGGGCATAATGTCCCTGGCCTGAAAATTTCGGCACTTGCGTCCAGATCCGTTCAATTTGTGTGAGTTGAGGAGTGGCTTGATTTAGGTCCAGTTTGCCACGAATCACCACTGCACCATATCCGCCTTGGCCTTGTTCGGCATAGCTCAGATATACCCACCGATTCTTTGCAAAATCTGGATGCAAGGCTACTTCACCTAAGCCACCCTGGCCTCCATATGCGACTTGAGGTATGCCTTTAACTTCAATTTTTTTCTTGGTTTTTGGATCAAAGAGCTGCAATTTTCCTTTGCGCTCAGTAATTAATAGTCGGCCATCCTTTAAAGTAGTAATCGCCCACGGCTCATTAAATTGAGCAACCTGTTCAACCTTATATTTTTGCAAGTTAGAAGAGACTGCATCCGATTTGGCAGTTGATGTAGATACCTCTTGACTACTTCTAGAAGATGAATTCTCTGCATGACAGGCAGTAAATGCTAAAGCACAACAACTGAGTAGAATTTTTATTTTAAATTGCGACAACATTATCTTCTCCATACTGATTTATTGTTCAAATTAACATCAAGATACAGAATTTATAATGTAAATTCAGCAGAGAAAGGTAAATAGATACATTTTAAAAACTATAAAACAAGTTAATTTTGAAGTTTTATTTATAATTTTTGCACATAAAAAAAATCCCCCTCTGCTAATGCGGAGGGGGATTTTCGAATAATGAGCTGGCGATGACTTACTCTCACATGGGTAACCCCACACTACCATCAGCGCTAAGAGGTTTCACTTCTGAGTTCGGGAAGGGATCAGGTGGTTCACTCTTGCTATGGTCGCCAGCACAACTGTTTATGGATACTTGCTAGGTCTTACGTTTTGCCTTGCTTTCTACCAAATAGAATTCATTAACAGATTTATCTGAGTTGGATAGTTTGTTCGTTTAGCGTAACTAAATCAAGGCTTCGTCTGATCGTTAGATCAATATGAAATCAATTGATGCTTAATACAACAACTGTTTGGGTGTTGTATAGTCAAGCCTCACGAGCAATTAGTATTGGTCAGCTTCACATATCACTATGCTTCCACATCCAACCTATCAACGTCGTAGTCTTCAACGGCTCTTTAGGAGACATAAAGTCTCGGGGAAATCTTATCTTGAGGTAGGCTTCCCGCTTAGATGCTTTCAGCGGTTATCCCTTCCGAACATAGCTACCCGGCGATGCCACTGGCGTGACAACCGGTACACCAGAGGTTCGTCCACTCTGGTCCTCTCGTACTAGGAGCAGATCCTCTCAAATTTCCAACGCCCACGGTAGATAGGGACCGAACTGTCTCACGACGTTCTAAACCCAGCTCGCGTACCTCTTTAAATGGCGAACAGCCATACCCTTGGGACCTGCTTCAGCCCCAGGATGAGATGAGCCGACATCGAGGTGCCAAACACCGCCGTCGATATGAACTCTTGGGCGGTATCAGCCTGTTATCCCCAGAGTACCTTTTATCCGTTGAGCGATGGCCCTTCCATACAGAACCACCGGATCACTAAGACCTACTTTCGTACCTGCTCGACTTGTGGGTCTCGCAGTTAAGCGCGCTTTTGCCTTTATACTCTACGCGTGATTTCCGACCACGCTGAGCGCACCTTCGTACTCCTCCGTTACTCTTTAGGAGGAGACCGCCCCAGTCAAACTACCCACCAGACATGGTCCTCGTCCCGGATAACGGGACAGAGTTAGAACCTCAATATTACCAGGGTGGTATTTCAAGGACGGCTCCATCGCAACTAGCGTCGCGACTTCAAAGCCTCCCACCTATCCTACACAAGTAAGATCAAAGTTCAATGTCAAGCTGCAGTAAAGGTTCACGGGGTCTTTCCGTCTAGCCGCGGGTACACCGCATCTTCACGGCGAATTCGATTTCACTGAGTCTCTGCTGGAGACAGCGCCCCCATCATTATGCCATTCGTGCAGGTCGGAACTTACCCGACAAGGAATTTCGCTACCTTAGGACCGTTATAGTTACGGCCGCCGTTTACTGGGGCTTCGATCAAGAGCTTCGCTTACGCTAACCCCATCAATTAACCTTCCAGCACCGGGCAGGCATCACACCCTATACGTCCACTTTCGTGTTTGCAGAGTGCTATGTTTTTAATAAACAGTTGCAGGGGCCTGGTTTCTGAGGCTGTCGGCCGCTCAAGGAGCAAGTCCTATCACAGACAACAGCGTACCTTCTCCCGAAGTTACGGTACCATTTTGCCTAGTTCCTTCAGCAGAGTTCTCTCAAGCGCTTTGGTCTACTCGACCTGACCACCTGTGTCGGTTTCGGGTACGATTCCTGTGTAACTGAAGCTTAGAGACTTTTCCTGGAAGCATGGTATCAGCCACTTCACTGTACAAGTACAGCTTGCTATCAGTTCTCAGCATAGAGTACCCCGGATTTGCCTAAGATACATGCCTACAACCTTCCACCTGGACAACCAACGCCAGGCTGACTTAACCTTCTCCGTCCTCTCATCGCATTACACAGAAGTATTGGAATATTAACCAATTTCCCATCGACTACGCCTCTCGGCCTCGCCTTAGGGGTCGACTCACCCAGCCCCGATTAACGTTGGACTGGAACCCTTGGTCTTTCAGCGTGCGAGTTTTTCACTCGCATTGTCGTTACTCACGTCAGCATTCGCACTTCTGATACCTCCAGCAGACTTCTCAATCCACCTTCATCGGCTTACAGAACGCTCCCCTACCACGCATAATAAATTATGCATCCGCAGCTTCGGCATATAGTTTTAGCCCCGTTACATCTTCCGCGCAGGCCGACTCGACTAGTGAGCTATTACGCTTTCTTTAAAGGGTGGCTGCTTCTAAGCCAACCTCCTAGCTGTCTATGCCTTCCCACATCGTTTCCCACTTAACTATAATTTTGGGGCCTTAGCTGGCGGTCTGGATTGTTTTCCTCTTGACTACGGACGTTAGCACCCGCAGTCTGTCTCCCGGATAGTACTCATTGGTATTCGGAGTTTGCATCGGTTTGGTAAGTCGGGATGACCCCCTAGCCGAAACAGTGCTCTACCCCCAATGGTATTCGTCCGAGGCGCTACCTAAATAGCTTTCGGGGAGAACCAGCTATCACCAAGTTTGATTAGCCTTTCACCCCTATCCACAAGTCATCCCCTGGCTTTTCAACGACAGTGGGTTCGGTCCTCCAGTTAGTGTTACCCAACCTTCAACCTGCTCATGGATAGATCACCTGGTTTCGGGTCTATACCCAGCAACTAATGCGCCCTATTAAGACTCGGTTTCCCTACGGCTCCCCTATGCGGTTAACCTCGCTACTGAATATAAGTCGCTGACCCATTATACAAAAGGTACGCAGTCACCGGACTAAGCCGGCTCCCACTGCTTGTATGCATGCGGTTTCAGGATCTATTTCACTCCCCTCACAGGGGTTCTTTTCGCCTTTCCCTCACGGTACTGGTTCACTATCGGTCAGTCAGGAGTATTTAGCCTTGGAGGATGGTCCCCCCATATTCAGACAAGGTTTCACGTGCCTCGCCCTACTCGACATCATCATATAAGCCCTTTCGTGTACAGGACTATCACCGTCTACGGTCGCACTTCCCAGAGCGTTCCACTAGAACTTATATGACTTAATGGGCTCTTCCCCTTTCGCTCGCCGCTACTGAGGGAATCTCAATTGATTTCTTTTCCTAAGGGTACTGAGATGTTTCACTTCCCCTCGTTCGCCTTGCAACACTATGTATTCATGTTGCAATACCTACCTTATGGTAAGTGGGTTTCCCCATTCAGACATCTCCGGATCACAGGATATTTGCCGCCTCCCCGGAGCTTTTCGCAGGCTATCACGTCTTTCTTCGCCTCTGACTGCCAAGGCATCCACCACATGCACTTAATTACTTGACTATACAACCCCAAACAGTCGTTTATCCTTACAAGTGGGATAAGCAACAGATCGTGTCTTTCAACACTCTCATACAGTTGGCGTTTCGTAGATTTAACTACAGTACAGCTTCAATTAGATTCATATACCAAAACGCTTGATTCAGTTAATTTCGCTAGAACTCATTTCTTCAATCTTCACATCACAGTAATAAATCACTGTTAGTGTTGATCTTAAAAACGAGTTTGAACAAATTATTTCAACTCAAATATATTCTGTTAATGATTTTTCCAGCCTTCGTCAGGTCAGGAAACTGTGATAAATCACAGAGATTATCAAGTGCGCGTATCATAACGCTTGTACTTGTTAATCTCTAGGATCTAAACACTTGATCGCTTAGGAACTAAACAACTTCATCACTGTATGCTTACATACTGCGCGAAGCGTAGCTTCTTGCTTAAATTTCAAGTAAAAGCAGTGCTTTTATGATCTTGAAATTTGGTGGAGACTAGGAGAGTCGAACTCCTGACCTCCTGCGTGCAAAGCAGGCGCTCTACCAACTAAGCTAAGTCCCCAGCTTATCAATAAGTCAATGTATCGTTCTGTTCTGTTTGCTTCAGCACTTTCATGCTTCGTTAGTCAGATTTGGTGGGTCTGACAAGACTTGAACTTGTGACCCCACGCTTATCAAGCGTGTGCTCTAACCAACTGAGCTACAGACCCTCAGATACATCGTATGAAGAACAACTTGTTGTGGATTCTTACCAATCGTCAATCTTTCGTTAAGGAGGTGATCCAGCCGCAGGTTCCCCTACGGCTACCTTGTTACGACTTCACCCCAGTCATCTGCCACACCGTGGTAAGCGTCCCCCCTAAGGTTAGACTACCTACTTCTGGTGCAACAAACTCCCATGGTGTGACGGGCGGTGTGTACAAGGCCCGGGAACGTATTCACCGCGGCATTCTGATCCGCGATTACTAGCGATTCCGACTTCATGGAGTCGAGTTGCAGACTCCAATCCGGACTACGATCGGCTTTTTGAGATTAGCATCCTCTCGCGAGGTAGCAACCCTTTGTACCGACCATTGTAGCACGTGTGTAGCCCTGGTCGTAAGGGCCATGATGACTTGACGTCGTCCCCGCCTTCCTCCAGTTTGTCACTGGCAGTATCCTTAAAGTTCCCGGCTTAACCCGCTGGCAAATAAGGAAAAGGGTTGCGCTCGTTGCGGGACTTAACCCAACATCTCACGACACGAGCTGACGACAGCCATGCAGCACCTGTATGTAAGTTCCCGAAGGCACCAATCCATCTCTGGAAAGTTCTTACTATGTCAAGACCAGGTAAGGTTCTTCGCGTTGCATCGAATTAAACCACATGCTCCACCGCTTGTGCGGGCCCCCGTCAATTCATTTGAGTTTTAGTCTTGCGACCGTACTCCCCAGGCGGTCTACTTATCGCGTTAGCTGCGCCACTAAAGCCTCAAAGGCCCCAACGGCTAGTAGACATCGTTTACGGCATGGACTACCAGGGTATCTAATCCTGTTTGCTCCCCATGCTTTCGCACCTCAGTGTCAGTATTAGGCCAGATGGCTGCCTTCGCCATCGGTATTCCTCCAGATCTCTACGCATTTCACCGCTACACCTGGAATTCTACCATCCTCTCCCATACTCTAGCCAACCAGTATCGAATGCAATTCCCAAGTTAAGCTCGGGGATTTCACATTTGACTTAATTGGCCACCTACGCGCGCTTTACGCCCAGTAAATCCGATTAACGCTTGCACCCTCTGTATTACCGCGGCTGCTGGCACAGAGTTAGCCGGTGCTTATTCTGCGAGTAACGTCCACTATCCAAGAGTATTAATCTCGGTAGCCTCCTCCTCGCTTAAAGTGCTTTACAACCAAAAGGCCTTCTTCACACACGCGGCATGGCTGGATCAGGGTTCCCCCCATTGTCCAATATTCCCCACTGCTGCCTCCCGTAGGAGTCTGGGCCGTGTCTCAGTCCCAGTGTGGCGGATCATCCTCTCAGACCCGCTACAGATCGTCGCCTTGGTAGGCCTTTACCCCACCAACTAGCTAATCCGACTTAGGCTCATCTATTAGCGCAAGGCCCGAAGGTCCCCTGCTTTCTCCCGTAGGACGTATGCGGTATTAGCATCCCTTTCGAGATGTTGTCCCCCACTAATAGGCAGATTCCTAAGCATTACTCACCCGTCCGCCGCTAGGTCAAGTAGCAAGCTACTCTTCCCCGCTCGACTTGCATGTGTTAAGCCTGCCGCCAGCGTTCAATCTGAGCCATGATCAAACTCTTCAGTTTAATACTATGTAGTGTCTTAAAGGACACCAATCTTGGCTCATCAATTTTCTGACAAATATTTCTCAAATAAACTTCGAGTAATTTCTACCATCAATCAATGAAAATAATTTCGATCAATCAATCAGTAAAAATCCACACAAGTTGTTCTTCATAATCTCTTAATGATCTTTCTAACACCTCGTCAGTGCTAGAAGCTGGACTTCGATAAACTCAACAACTCCGCCATTCTGCTTCGTTCGTTTCCGTCTATCTCGTCGGTATGGGTGCATTCTAGAGGATTTCAGAATCATTGCAACCCCCAATTCACTATATTTTTCACGTATGTCTTTTTTTTCTACAAAAATTGCTAAAAAATCGCTTTTTTATCTAATTTTTAAGCGTTTTTATGCAATAAACCCACTAAACACGTCATTTTATTTTTATAACTGAAAATTCATTTAGACCTAAAAGCTATCACAATAATCGTTAAAATAGTATTTTTAGCCTTTTAACATTGAAATCTTGTCTTTTATTTAAATTAGCACGTCAAAAGAAAACCAAAATTAATCTATCTCGCTCAGTAAGCCGATCTAAATCCTAGACTCCTTAATTTGTGAGTTATTTTTTACGTAAAAAGCTTTTATAAAAGCCTATTCTTGGGCTGCTATATAAAAGAGGTATTCATTTTTAGTTTTCGAATCCCAAAACCATGCTTAGACTACTTATATATAGAAGATAAAGTCTGTTATTTTGCATTAAGCGACTTTTTCCTGTTGTTGCTGTCCAAGCCAGTGTTGCATAACTTCTACAATTATGTCTTTCTTACCCTGATAATCCTCGGCAATAAAGAATAATTTCGCGCGTCGCGGTAACTGCTCTTCAATCAGGGAAAACAAAAAATAATGTGCGGCCAGATCAAGCTGCATAAATAAAGTATAGACAGATCTATAGAGTTGCTGTTTTTGTTCGACCGGCTGGTATTCAAATAAGAACCGTAAAATGCAATCGATCTGTTCATCAAAAATATCTTCTGTTAGATAGTGATACATCAAACCACCTCTGTTTTAATTTTTTATGTTTTGCTCTTTTTTCACAGTCAATTGAAATGAACTCATTCTTAGAGGTCATTCACCTAAGCCCAATTTGCTAGTTAATTTTAAGTTTAGTTGCTCAATGAGAAGAGTAAACATGCAGATTTATATCTTGATTACGCAATCAGAATAAATAAAAAAGGAAGAGATCTCTCCCAAAATCTCCTCCTTAGAATTGAATCTTTACCCGATCCATTATGTCATTATTATAGTTATTCGCTTTAAAGCTTTTAAAAAGAGCCTCTTGGAAAAGAGACTTTCTCAATTGTGGAGTACTATTATTTTTACTACCCTCTAGATGCTCTAAACGAATTCTCTAGATGAATAAATCCTATACATAATAAAGATGAAAAGCAAGTGATTTGGGAAAAATTAACTCTTGTTTTCATAGGGTTTTTTTTGACTTTACTTATTTGATTTTTAAATATAGAACATCAATAAAAAAAGCAGACCGAAGCCTGCTTTTATTTCAATAACTTATCCGCTTTTTAGTCAACAAAAGTGACTTTAGCGATTGCTTTTTTACTGGCCTGAACAATCAAAGTTACATTCTCTTTCACAGAATAGGTCGTATCTACAGTCTGCCAATCCACTTTCACTGCGCCACGGCCTAATGCATCTTTAGCTTGGGCTGCATTTTTGGTTAAGCCTGCTTCACGTAAAATCGAGGTAATAAAGATTTCACCACCAAACTCGCCACGCGAAATAGTGACTTCTGGCGTACCTTCAGGTAATTCACCTTCAGTAATGATATTGCCCGCACCTTTATGGGCATTGGCAGCCGCTTCTGCACCATGGAAACGCTCGACCAGCTCCAGCGCGAGAATCTTTTTGACTTCTTGAGGATTACGGCCTTCTGCCACTTCTTTTAACAACTGTTGAATTTCTTCAATGGTTTTGAAGCTCAGCAGATCAAAATAACGCTCAATCAATGCATCCGGCATTGAAAGCACTTTTTGGTACATCGCGCCTGGTGCATCAAATACACCAATATAGTTACCCAAAGATTTAGACATCTTGTTGACGCCATCTAAACCTTCAAGAATTGGCACTGTGATACAGACTTGTGCTTCTTGATTATAACGACCTTGTAAGGTACGCCCCATCAACAGGTTAAAGGTTTGGTCTGTACCACCCAATTCAACATCTGCTTCCAGCGCAACAGAGTCATAGCCTTGTACCAATGGGTACAAAAATTCATGAATCGCAATTGGCTGCTGGTTGTTATAACGCTTGGTGAAATCATCACGCTCCAACATACGCGCAACCGTTTGCTGTGATGCCAATTGAATTAAATCAGCCGCAGTTTTTTGCGCAAACCACTCCGAGTTAAACACCACTTTGGTTTTGTTGGGATCAAGAATTTTAAATACTTGTTCTTGATATGTTTTAGCGTTCTCTAAAACCTGTTCACGTGACAAGGGTGGACGTGTTGCGCTCTTGCCGGTCGGGTCACCGATCATCGCAGTATAGTCACCGATCAGAAACAATACTTCATGACCCAAATCCTGGAATACTTTTAACTTATTAATGAGAACCGTGTGGCCCAAGTGCAAATCAGGCGCAGTCGGGTCAAAACCCGCTTTAATTTTTAATGGACGATTCAATTTTAATTTCTTAAGAAGGTCTTCTTCAGAAATAATTTCGTGGGTGCCTCGTTGAATGAGGGCAAGTTGTTCTTCAGCCGGCAGGAAATTTGACATCACAAAATCCAATACATCAGTTACTCAATTTGTGCGATATACTAACACTTTTTCAGCATATTGCAGGCTTAAGAATAACCATGACAGCGATCTATATTGGGGTAATGACCGGCACGAGCATGGATGGTGTCGATATTGTTGCTGCTTCTTTTGATCCACTCCAGCTTCATGCCACACTCACTTTGGCATTTGATCCTGACCTTCGGGATGAGCTGATGGCACTAACTTTGCCAGATGACAATGAAATTGACCGCATGGGTAAGGCCGATGTTGCACTGGCACAAATGATTGGTCATGGTATTAATGCGCTGATTGAAAAAAATAACCTGGATAAATCCAAAATTAAGGCGATTGGCTCGCATGGCCAGACCATCCGTCATCGTCCTGAACATGGTTTCACCCTGCAAATTGGTGACCCGAACATCATTACTGAAATTACCCAGATTCCGGTGATTTCAGATTTTCGTCGTCGTGATCTGGCGGCAGGTGGTCAGGGAGCACCTTTAGTTCCAGCATTTCATCAGGATATTTTCCAGCATGACAGCATTCACCGGGTAATTTTAAACCTAGGTGGCATTGCCAATGTCAGCCTGCTGCCTGCCGGCAAGCCTGAAGAGGTATATGGTTTTGATACCGGACCGGCCAATATCTTGATGGATGCTTGGTGTTCCCGTTATACCGGTCAGCCTTTTGATGAAAATGGTAACTGGGCAGCCTATGGCACCCCGATTCGCAGTTTGCTTGATCGCTTGCAGTCACACGAATTCTTCTCTAAAGAACCCCCAAAAAGTACCGGTCGTGAAGATTTCAATCTGGAATGGCTAGATGAACAGATTGCCGACTGGCGCAATGACCTACAATATGATGAACTGGAAGACACTCCGGAAAATGTACAGGCGACTTTATTAAAGCTCACCACCCGAGCCATTAAAAAAGCAATTTACCGCTCTGGCATGGATACCGGACAGGTTTTTGTTTGCGGGGGCGGTGCCTATAACTCACATTTACTCGAGCAACTGCGCTGGCGCCTACGCAAGCATGAATGGAGCGTACAAACTACGGCCGATCTTGGTTTAAGCCCGACTTGGGTTGAAGCCACGGCCTTTGCCTGGCTGGCCATGCGTTTTATGAATCAGCTGAATGGTAACCTGCCAGCAGTCACTGGTGCTGCTGGATATCGCATCCTCGGTACCATTACTGCTGTTTAAATTCAGCTAATTATATTAGCTTGCATGACTATATAGCTACTCAAAAACAGTCATCAAAAAAGGTCTGTATAAATGCAGACCTTTTTTGATTTTAAATTTTATGCTCAAGAATTTATTGCATCATGCGTTTGGCATTTTCATTTCTAAAGGCCCGCAGAATCTGCTGACCAGCACGACCTGTTGGACTCAAGCCCAAACGCTGCTGTTCCTGACGAATCGCTTGACGGGTTTTATCTCCAATCAGACCATCCACCGCACCAATATCATAGCCACGGTTTAACAGAAATTGCTGGATCTCACGACGTTCTGCACGCGAAGTTCCCGGATCATCAGTAGGCCATGTGGCCATAAATGAACCTTTACCTTGCAGGCGATCGGATAAATGTGCAATCGCCAAGGCATAACTTTCTGCCGCGTTATAGCTATAAATGGCATCAAAATTTTTAAATACCAAAAATACTGGGCCACTCGGGCCTGCAGGTGCAAGTAATCCTGCTTGAGAGGATTGCGATAAATTCCCTTGAACCAATGCCGAACCATCGGCACGAACCACTCCTTGATTGATCCAGCTACTTAAGGATTTTTTCTTGCGACGACCTTCACCAGAAACCGACATGCCTTGCGGGATTTTGACTTCAAAACCCCAAGGTTGTCCGCTCTGCCAGCCACGCTTGCTTAAAAAGTTGGCAGTTGATGCCAGTGCATCTGGAATGCTCGAAACTAGATCACGTCGGCCATCACCATCAAAATCAACTGCAAGTTCATCATAAGTCGATGGCATAAACTGGGTATGACCAAATGCGCCTGCCCAGGAACCCTTTAATTGTTCTTCACGCACATCGCCACGCTGTAATAGTTTCATGGTGGTAAAAAACTCACCACGGAAATAACTCTGGCGACGACCTTCACAACTCAAAGTTCCTAAAGCCTGTAATAAAGGATATTTCCCGGAAATATCACCAAAATTACTCTCGACGCCCCAGACCGCAACTACCGTTTCTGCAGGTACACCATAGGTAGCAGCAACACGATTGAGCACCTCACGATGTTGCTGTAGTTTTTGCCGGCCGAGCTGAACCCGTTCTTCATCCACCAAACCAGACAGATAATCCCAAATCGGGGTAGAAAATTCAGGCTGGTAATTCAGGCGTTCAATCACTGAATAATCCGGGTTTAAGTTCTGGGTATAACGATCATACGTACTGCCGCTTACACCTCTAGCAACAGCTTGACTGCGCAAATTGGCGAGACAGTTTTGAAAATTATTTTGGGAGGCATAATTCGGGATATTTGAACTAGAGGTCAAATCAGTCGGCGTGACACGTTGACCATTAATAATAAGTTCAGCCTGTGCCTGTGAAGCAGCCAAGACCACAGAACCAATAAAAAGTGCAAGCCGTTGCATAAGACCCTTGAATATTTAGATTTTGAATTATGCTTCTACCTTAGCAGCTCATGATGAAAATTAAAGCGCCAATGCGTAAATTTAAATTCATAATTCCTACACTTTTAAATTCATTTTGTAATCTTTAAATTTAAACACGAGTTATCCACAAGCCTGATTTAAATTCAAATCAGCGGGATTTTTAAATTCAAATTCAAAACACTTGCAATCAGTTTTGAATTTAAAAAATACTGGGGGATAACTTGTTTCAGGAAAAGTGAGTCACAATCATCAATATGCTCTAACTACACTCGTTTTTCTTTTAAATTCATTTGAATAATGGGCTAATATTTTTAAATTCAAAACTTTAAATTTATTTATCCAGTTTTAAATTTGAATTCATATTTTTTGAATTTAAAAGCGCAAGTTTAAATTCAAAGTCCGATTTAAATTTGAATTTGTTTTTATGAATTTAAATTCAAAACCACTTTCCAATTTTAAATTCAAAATTTGATTTCAGGCTTATCTACAAGTGAATATGGCAAAATTCAGCTGTAAAAAAGGTTTTATTGGATTGTTATATTTATACTCAATTGATCAGTTTATAAGCAATTGATTTAAAAAATCATCCGACCAATGGTAGGCATTTTTAAAGAGGCGCAATCATGCCTGAAAGCAGACAAATAAAAAAGCGATCACCGAAGTGATCGCTTTTTTTATCAGCAAGTTAAAGCCTAGATGGTCATATCTTCGCTCAATGCCAATGGATTCGGTAAAATTTTCGCCAGTTGGCGGCAAAGCACAGACAATTGCGCGCTGTCATTTGGCATCAAGGTGATGTGACCAATCTTACGGCCTTCGCGCTCTGACTTGTTGTAGAGATGCAAATGCGCACCTTCCAGAGCCAGAACATCTGCAGATTTTGGATGCTGACCAATGATGTTCACCAAGACAGTTGGACGGATCACTTCAGTTGAACCTAAAGGCAAACCAGCCACCGCACGTACATGATTCTCAAATTGCGAACATACGGCGCCTTCAATCGACCAGTGCCCCGAGTTGTGCACGCGTGGTGCCATCTCGTTGGCATATAAGCCTTTGTCTGTCACAAACAGCTCAAGGGTTAGGACACCGACATAGTTCAAGTGATTCAGCAGACGAGTGATGTAATCTTGCGCCACAGGTTGCAAATCTGCGCTGTTCGGTGCAGGCACAATCGAGTGCGACAGAATGCCGTTATGATGATGATTTTCAGCCAATGGCCAGGTTTTGACATCACCATCTTGGCCGCGTACTGCAATAATTGATACTTCACGTGAGAAGGTGACAAAGCTTTCTGCAATCAGCTCACCTGCAGGGCCCAATTCTGCCCAGGCCTGATCCATCTGATCGGTCGAACGTAAAACGAATTGGCCTTTACCATCATAACCGCCACGCGAGGTTTTCAGTACGATCGGCAAGCCCAGTTCAGCTACAGCAGCCTCTAAGCTTTCCAGTGAAGTGACCGCTTTGTACGGTGCAACCGGAATAGCCAGTTCATCAAACAAGGCTTTTTCAGACAGACGATGCTGGGCAATCGCCAAAGCCTGACGCGGCGGATGCAGTTGCTTGCTTTGTGTCAGTACATCGACATCTGCAAGAGGTGTATTTTCAAACTCAAGGCTAAATACATCTGCACTGTTAATAAAGTCTTGCAGACCATTTTCAGCTTGGCTCGAAATCACCGGACCCAAAGCAGCAGAAGGGCAGTCTGTGCTGGCTTCAAAAAATGTACATTGAATATTTAATGGAAGTGCCGCTTGCGCCATCATACGACCCAGCTGACCGCCACCAAAAATACCGATGGTTTTATCCATAATCTGTGTCTCGACTTAAGCCTGGCCTGGAATATTGTTGCTTGCCACTTTATCTGTTTGCGCTGCACGGAAATCTGCAACATTTTTTGCGATTTCTGGACGGGTCAAACCCAGAATTTGCGCGGCCATAATGGCAGCATTGGTGGCACCGGCAGGACCAATCGCCAAGGTACCGACTGCAATACCTGCTGGCATTTGCACAATAGACAGCAATGAATCAACACCGTTTAAAATCGAAGATTTCACCGGTACACCCAAAACTGGAAGATCAGTTTTCGCCGCACACATCCCCGGTAAATGCGCTGCGCCACCTGCACCGGCAATAATTACCTGAATACCACGATCACGCGCTTGCTCGGCATATTCAAACAGGCGGTCTGGGGTACGGTGTGCAGAAACAACTTCGGCTTCAAATGGGACACCAAGCTGCTTGAGCATATTGGCAGTGTGTTCGAGAGTTGCCCAATCTGATTGAGAACCCATGATAATACCTACGAGAGGAGTATCTTGTGCAGCAGCCGCATTCATTGCAAATTTTCCAGAGATTAAAGTGAGAAAAGATAAATCTCGACGAGAGAGCCAAGCTTGAATAGGAGTGCGTATTATAGACTGAAATTGATTTGGTCTAAAGTTCAGCTCAAGAATTAAAATTATCTGTTGGGAAAATGGTCAAAAATAAAACAATAATTTTGCGGCTAAAAATACAAAAATAGGACATACATCACATCAAAAAAAAGTATAACTATCCATATAAAACTTTTTTGCAATGAATAACTTAATACTAAAACCTATACATTGGCAGGGCATTTTTATGTGGTACAAACTAAAAATCTGGCTACAGAATCCCTCAGAAAACTTATGGTTGATGCCAGCTCTTGGCGCCGTCTTTGCGACCTTTTTCTCGCTATTTGCAATCGCCAGTCGCTATTTTATCCCGACCAGCACTGTTCCCAATATCAGTACTGAAACTCTGAGCAGCCTGCTAGATATTATTGCTTCCAGCATGCTGGCAGTCACCACTTTTTCCCTGTCGATTATGGTCGCAGCCTTTGCGTCTGCCTCATCCAGCGGGACACCACGTGCCTATCAGCTGATGATGAGTGATGACAATACCCGCCTTGCTATCAGCAGTTTTATCTCGGCTTTTATTTATGCTGTAATTGCCAAGATTGCGCTCGGGCTTGGCTATTATGGTCCTGCAGGTAGATTTGTACTGTTTATCAGTACCATTTTGGTATTGATGTACCTGATTTATATCCTGATTCGCTGGGTACACACCCTGTCGCAACTGGGCAACCTCACCACCACCATTCACAAAATTGAAGTCGCTGCTTCTACGGCCTTGGCGGAGTTTCGACATCAGCCGAATTTTGGTGCCACCGGACAACGTCCAGAGCAAGCAGCTACCTTTCATGTTTTTAGTACCCAGACCGGCTATTTCACCAATTTTAATAGTGAAGGACTGGAGCAACTGGCCGTCAGCCAACAGCTGCATATCCATCTTCCCCAGCTACCCGGAAAATTTCTGGATCCGATGACGGCACTGGCAGAGGTATATAGCGACCGCGCTTTCAGCCCGGAACAGCAGCAGGAGATCCGAAACTCCATTTTGAATCATGTAATCATTGAAACCAATCGCAGCTTTTTACAGGACCCGCGTTTTGGTGTGGTGGTGATGAGCGAAGTGGGGCAGAAAGCGATGTCTCCCGCAGTGAACGATGTTGGATCAGCGATTAATGCCGTTGATGCCTTAACCCGAATCCTGATTGACAGCAAGGCCGCTGAAGATTTACCGGAGCGGGATTGTCCGCATATCAGTGTGGATATCTTTGATCTCGGGGATTTGATTTACAGTAGTTTTGCACCAATGGCCCGAGATTGTGTGGGTTGTATTGAACTCAATCAGAGAATATTGAAATGTTTAGCGATGATTCAACATAATGTACCCGAACCTGAACTAAAACAGGCTGCAGAAATAATGGCGATTGAATTAATCCAACGCTGCCTGAATAAACTAGAATTTGAACCGGATCGGCAGAAATTACTTTCTGAATTTAGAAGCCATTTCCCCCTGATTCAGCTGAGCCATTAGATCAAGTTAAGGGGTACGGAAGACAAAATAGACACATCCACACAGACATAAAGCGGCCCAGAGATAATCCAGTTTAAAGGGCTGTTTAAACATAAAAATTATAAAAGGAACAAAGACCAGTAAGGTCACGACTTCCTGGGTGATTTTCATTTGACCGACTGCCAGGCCTTGCTGCGCCAGTAATTTGGTCGCTGGAATCATCAGACTATATTCAAACAGGGCAATGGCCCAGCTGAACAAAATCGCTTGCCAGAGCGGTGCATCATGCGGCAAAAATTTTAAATGCCCATACCAGGCCAGGGTCATAAAACAGTTGGCAATTACCAGAAGAAATAAAGCCGGCAGCATTTGCATGCACTCTGCAAAAAAGTCGAACTTATTTTACGGTTTATTTGGCGAAAAGATATTGCATCGCTTTGAAATTTTCTTTGAATTTATCCGTGAAACAGGATTTAAAAAATCCCACAACAAGGCCAGAATTTTCACTATCTTTTCAGCTAAAGCCTTGCTATCGTTGCTTGCAAATTGAATAAATCATGACAACAGCACCAATATAAAGTGATGGGTCAGACAGGAACGGAGTAAAGTAGATGCATCTGCATATTTTGGGTATTTGTGGCACCTTTATGGGCTCGTTAGCGCTACTTGCACGCGATCTGGGCCACCAGGTAACAGGTTCAGACCTGAATGTGTATCCACCCATGTCGACCCAACTTGAAAATGCGGGCATCACTTTAATGCAGGGTTATGACCGCAGTCATTTACAGCCTCATCCGGATCTGGTAATCGTCGGCAATGCCATGAAGCGTGGTATTGATGCAGTCGAATATATGCTGAATGCAGGTCTGCCTTATATTTCAGGTCCACAGTTCCTGGCTGATCATGTTCTGCAAGGTAAACACGTGCTGGGTGTCGCCGGAACACATGGTAAAACCACGACCACCACGATGCTGGCTTGGGTACTGGATCAAGCCGGTCTGGAGCCAGGTTTTCTGATTGGCGGTGTGCCATTGGGCTTTTCGGAAAGTGCGCGTCTCGGTGGTGGGAAATATTTCTGTGTCGAAGCCGATGAATACGATTCTGCTTTCTTCGACAAGCGTTCCAAGTTCGTGCATTACCATCCAAAAACCGCAATTTTAAATAACCTGGAATTTGACCATGCCGATATCTTTGATGATCTGGCCGCAATTCAAAAACAGTTTCATCATTTAGTTCGTACTATTCCAAGTGAAGGCCGGATTATCGCGCCGATTACTGAAAGCAATATTGATGAAGTGCTGGAGCAGGGCTGCTGGACGCCTGTAGTGCGCACCAGTCTAGATGCCAACGAAAAATCTGAACTTTATGCAGAACAATTGTCAGCAGATGGTTCACATTTCAAAGTCCTGCAACAGGGCGTTGTCAAAGGCGAAGTACAGTGGAATATGACCGGGCAGCATTCGGTGGCCAATGCCTTGGCCACCATTGCCGCTGCTGAACATGTTGGCGTATCAATTGAAACCGCCTGTGAAGCGCTGTCGAATTTTGGTGGGGTGAAACGCCGTATGGAACTGTTAGGCACTGTTCGTGGTATCGAGGTTTATGATGACTTCGCCCATCATCCGACGGCGATTGATACGACCTTAGAAGGTGCGCGCAAGCGTCTGGGTGAACGCAAACTCTGGGCGATTATTGAACCACGTTCCAATACTATGCGCATGGGCAGTCATAAAGATGGCTTAGCTCATTCAGCACGTCTGGCCGATGAAGTGATCTGGTATCAACCGGAAGGACTGGACTGGGATCTGCAACCGGTCATTGAGGCTGCGCCAAACAAGGCCAAAGTTGCACGTACACTGGATGACATCATTCAGACCGTAGTGGCAGAAGCAGGTGAGGGCGATGCTGTAGTAATTATGTCGAATGGCGGATTTGGTGGTTTGCATCAGAAGCTGATCACTGTTTTACAAGCATAAAACAGATTTAAGTGAAATGAAGAAGCCCGCTTAGCGGGCTTTTTTTAGCATATTAAAACCTTGCTTCAGCAAAAGTGAACATTTGTTTTGATCCTGCAATCCTATGATTTAAACATTGACCCAAAGAGCAGATTTATCTCTGAACTATCTCGGATGATCTTTTGTTGCAATCTGTACACAAGACTCATTGCAGCGCCATATCACTCAAGGCACAATCGAGAAGAACACAGGTATCTATAGGCCTGAAAGCCAGATCATAAATCAGCCCATCGCTGTCACTATATAAAAGTAATCGAGGCGTTCATTATTCTCGCTGAGTCAGGTCATTCTCATTCCTCATTCCATTAGGAGATGTGTCATGACAACGATGAAAGCGATGGTCTATTACGGCGCAAATGATATCCGCTTTGAAGACCGCCCAGTTCCCACCATTTTGCATCCCAGCGATGCCATCATTAAACTGGAAAAAGTTACCATCTGCGGTACCGACTTGGGTATCTGGAAAGGTAAAAACCCGGAAATTGAGCAGGAGGCTACGCGTAAAGAGGGCAGCTTTAAGGGACGTATTTTAGGTCACGAAGGTATTGGCATTGTGGAAGAAGTTGGTTCCGCCGTGCAAAACTTTAAAAAGGGCGACCGGGTGATTATTTCCTGTGTCAGCCGCTGCGGAACCTGTGAAAACTGCCAGAAACAGCTCTATGCCCATTGTCGCAATGAAGGCGGCTGGATCATGGGTTATATGATTGATGGCACCCATGCCGAATATGTACGCACGCCCTTTGCCGATACCTCACTCTATCATTTACCCGATGGCCTGAATCAAGATGTGGCCGTATTCCTCTCAGATATCCTGCCAACTTCACATGAAATTGGGGTGCAATATGGCGATGTCAAACCAGGCGACAATGTCGCGATTGTCGGGGCAGGGCCAATCGGCATGAGTTGTCTGCTCACCGCACAGTTTTATTCACCCGCCAATATTATTATGGTGGATATGGATGATAATCGGCTGGAATTTGCCAAGACTGTCGGCGCGACGTATATCATCAACTCTGCCAAAGAAGATGCCATTCAAAAGATTCTAGAGATTACCGATGGACGCGGGGTCGACTGTGCCATTGAAGCAGTGGGGGTGGAGCCTACCTGGAATATTTGCCAGCATGTCGTGAAGGAGGGCGGGCATATTGCCAACGTCGGCGTACATGGTAAACCGGTGAGTTTTGAACTGAACAAACTCTGGATTAAAAACCTGACCATCACCACCGGCCTGGTGAATGCCAATACTACAGGGATGTTGCTGAAAACCTGCTGTTCCGGCAAATTGCCCCTAGAAAAACTGGCGACCCATCATTTTAAATTTTCCGATTTTGAAAAAGCCTATGATGTCTTTAAACATGCCTCTGATGAAAAGGCCTTAAAAGTCATGATTGACATGACCTAATCCACATCAGACAAAAAAGTCCGCCATGCGGACTTTTTTATTTTCAGCTTTGATCCATCAGATCAAAAATAGGGGACATAACCACGCTGCTTATAACCTTTTGGCGATGCCAGACTGGCCTGATTTTCTTCCAGGCGATACAGTACTTTGAGGAATTCGGCAATTCCTGACTGCTGTAAGGCATGCGGATCAAATTGCTTCAAACCTAAACGTGAAAATAAAGAAGAAATTTCACTGTGTTTATGCACATATTTCATTGACCATTCCGAGAAATGGGAATGCTCTACCATCGCATCTGCAAAACGCAAGATATTGTGATGGCGGGGATCCCGACAAATGCTCTGAAATAAACTTTCCACTACTTCAGCCTGACCTTCAAGGCACTGGAAAAATTTGCCATGGGAATAATACAACACCCCATGAATCTGATGCTGAAGATTGAACTTCCGGGCAGTGGCCAAAATATCACTCAAATCTTGTAACAACTCTTGTTCAGATTCTATGCGTTCACTGGCATAGCAAAGCTGTAGCATCATGCCATCTCACTAAAGGGAAGAATTAAAAACACAATTTAATCAATAATTTTAAATTAAGTCGACTATTTTTTAATCAAATATCCGTTTTTACTTACATGGTTTTCAGTTTGCATTTCTGGATTAAACTTTTAACAATAGTCCCTAAATTATTAAACGAATATTTTCATACACCTACCATGAACATGAGGATCACTTGATGTTAAAAGATCTGATTTTAACCCTTGCCTTGTTATGTGTGTGTTTTATCCTGATGATCACTTTAAATAACTGGCAATTCAGCGCTCAAACCAATCTGCTGATCAGTTCAATTTTTATTAGCTGGACGATCTTGAAATTTGTTAGACATCGTATTTATTTTCATGCCAGTTACCTGCTGATCATGGCAATTTTAGTGATGCTGCAACAGTTTGAAGAAATTTTCTGGGCGATGACCGGGGTAATGGCAGGTTTCGGTTTATATACCCTGTTACAGGTTATATTGATTCCTGCCTTGAAAGAAAAACTGCATTTATCTTTCGGGAAATCCCCTTGGGTAGTTAAATAGCAGTTGCTGCGACATCTGCCAGACTTCGGTCACGTTTAAACATGACATCCACATAAGAACATTGCGGGATGATGGTTAAACTTTTTTCACGGGCAAAATCGACCAGTACATCCAGCATTTTTCGGGCAATACCGTGGCCACGCAGGGAATCATCGACCCAGGTGTGATCGGCAATGATGACGGCATCGCCCCGCCATTGATAAGTGATCTCCGCCAGACGGCGTCCTTGATCTTCCATAAAAAATACACCACCGCGTTTTGAATCTTGATATTTAATTTCCATACGAATCTAAACCTTTGTTATCATTTTAAAATTATAAAACATCATTAAAGCGAGGCTCTCGCTCGAACATGGATTTGGCAAAAGGGCATTTTGGAATAATCCTGATGCCGTGTTCACGGGCAAAATTCACAGCGGCCTCGACCAGATAATACCCGACGTGCTGGCCGCGTAGGCTGTCATCAACCCAGGTGTGTTCAATCACTAATTGATCTTCATTTACTCTGGAATAACTCATTTCTGCCAGACGTTTTTCATTTGGCTCTACAAACCATAAACCTCCAGTGTCCTGTTGCTGATGCTCAATCAACATGCCGATCCTCTCCTTGTTTTTAAGCCAGACTGACATATTTTTCCTTACTCTATTGTTAGATTTCTTTTAAAGGATTGTGAATCTGTCCTTCTGACCAATACCGCATTCTGCTGAACAGGTTTAAACTGCCGGCCGGTTCTTTTTATCAGATATGTATGTCCAGCTCTTCTTCCACCTCTTCGGTGACACGTCAATGGGTCTGTGTGATTGCTTTAGCCTCTGCTGCCTTTATTTTCAATACCACCGAATTTATCCCGGTGGCGCTATTAAGTGATATTGGTACCAGTTTTGCCATGTCACCGACCCAGGTCGGATGGATGCTGACGATTTATGCCTGGGCTGTGGCGCTGCTGTCTTTGCCAATGATGTTACTGACCAAAAATATTGAACGGCGCTTTCTGCTGATGGTTTTATTTGCGGTGTTTATTTTCAGTCATGTGCTGTCCTATTTTGCCTGGAGCTTTAGCATTCTGGTGCTGAGCCGGATTGGTATTGCCGTGGCGCATGCGCTGTTCTGGTCAATTACGGCGTCGCTTGCTGTGCGGGTTGCGCCAAAGGGCAAAGAGTTTCAGGCACTGGGCTTATTGGCTACAGGTACCGCCATGGCGATGGTCCTGGGAATTCCCTTTGGCCGGATGGTCGGGGAGGCCTATGGCTGGCGCAATAGTTTTGCCTTGATTGGGATTGTGGCGAGCGTGGTGTGCGTATTGCTGGCCAAAACCTTGCCTTTATTGCCAAGTGTCAATTCAGGTTCACTCAGCAGTTTAAAAAACTTGCTAAAACGTCCCAGCCTGATGCTGGTCTTTGCGCTTACCGTGCTTGTGATTAGTGCGCAATTTACCGCCTATAGTTATATTGAACCCTTTGCGCTGAATATTGCGCAATTCAGCTCTGCGCAAACCACCAGCTTATTGCTAATTTATGGCGCTGCGGGTCTGATCGGCTCTTACGTATTTGGCCGCTTTGCACCGCATTTTCCCCGACTCACCATTCCGCTATTTACACTCGGGCTAGGGATCTCGCTACTGTTATTGCTGCCACTGTCTCAGGGTGTATTTCAGCTTAATAGCTTGGCGTTAATCTGGGGCATCAGCATTATTGGGTTTAGTCTGGCTCTACAAGCCAAGACCTTAAATCTGGCTTCTGATGCAACCGATGTCGCCATGGCAATTTTTTCAGGTCTGTACAATGTCGGGATTGGTGGCGGTGCCTTACTCGGCGGTCTGGTAACGGCACATATCGGATTACATAGTATTGGCTGGGTAGGAGCAATCCTGGCCAGCTTGGGTTTTCTGATCAGCTTATACCTGATTCAGCGTCCGGATTTCTTAGGTAAGAAAGCGCCTTGAAGCATGATTTTTGTAAATGAAATTGTAGTCTTAGCAAAAATCTGTCATGCTTGCTGCACATTGAGCTACCGCTCAAATAAAATTTAGTTTGAACAAGGGGAGTAGCCTCCTCCAAGCGTTTAAGAATGAAATTTCAATTTTTAAACGTGTCAGAATATCGTCATTACACTTTGCAAAAAGTCGGTATCTGAGCATCTTGAAGTCACACTTTATATAAAAAAGTGGAACAGTAAGATGTAGGCAAGACCTTGATCATGTTGTTATAGATGTTTTTCATCTGGCAACTGGTCAAGGTTTTTTTATGGCTAGTTGTCCGATGTGGAGAATTCACATGGAAACCATTGGTACACTCTGGCTGTATCTCGTCTTTTTCGCGATTGTCGCAGTCATGCTGATAATCGATTTTGTCGGCTTTAAGCATCAGCATGGTCAGGAAGTTAAAGTCCGTACTGCTGCCTACTGGAGTATTGCCTGGGTCAGTGTCGCGACTTTATTTGGTGGCGGCTTATGGCTGTATCTGGAGCAGACCGCAGGCACGGCAATTGCCAATGCTAAGGTCATGGAATACTTTGCCGGTTATCTGCTGGAAAAATCCCTGGCGATTGATAACGTCTTTGTCTGGCTGATGATCTTCGCGGCCTTCGCCATTCCACCCGCACTGCAACGCAAGCTGCTGTTATATGGCGTACTGGGTGCGATTGTGCTCAGAACTATCTTTATTTTTATTGGTGCGTGGTTCGTGCAGGAATTCTCCTGGATTCTATATATCTTCGGTGCGTTCCTGGTGTATACCGGCTTCAAATTCCTGCGTGGTCAGCATGAAGAAGACAGCAATATTGAAGATATGGCGATTCTAAAATGGCTGCGTAAACATATGCGTATTACCCCGCAACTTCAGGGCGACAAATTCTTTGTCCGTCAAAATGGTTTGCTCTGGGCAACGCCGTTGTTCCTTGTCCTGATCCTGGTTGAAGCCTCTGATGTCATCTTTGCCGTCGATTCTATTCCGGCTATTTTTGCCGTCACCACCGATCCCTTCATTGTCCTCACCGCAAACCTGATGGCGATTTTAGGCCTGCGCGCAATGTTCTTCCTGCTCTCGGGCGCAGCCTCAAAAATGCATTATCTGCCTTATGGCCTCGGGATCATTCTGGTCTTTATCGGCTTTAAGATGCTGATGCTAGATGTGTTCCATATGCCGATCTGGATTTCTTTGAGCTTTATTGTGATTGTCCTGACTGTGACCGCGATCTTGTCGATTCGTCATAGCAAGAAATATAACGAAACCACCCTGTAAAAAGTAATCATCAAAAAAGCCTGCATCAGCAGGCTTTTTTTTATTGTTCTATCAGGGATAATTTGGGCCATTTTTGCAAAAACTGTTTGCTCAGCATGCGTTGTTCGAACACGGCATAACTGACTAAATTCGGATTCCAACGCAGCTTTAACTCAAATAAATCTGCTAAACCGAAAGGGGCAATCAACTCCAACTCATCATCTTTCAGGCGCAGTGCCAAGGCCGTGACAGTTTCTGGCCATAATGACAGCGCATGACTAATTGAAGTTAAAGGCTCAATACTTTCATTTTGATCGGTACGATACCACTCATGTACAAAGGCTTGATTGGTCACATCCCAACAGATATCTGGAAAATAGTCTTTTAACTGATCTGCAAGTTGCTGTTCTATAGCGCGAGCCTGCTTATTTTCGTCATAGAAAATTACATCGACCTCAGTATGATTCATGTCATATTCCCAGCCATGTAAATGCGCCCAGATCACATGACGTAACACACCCGCTGCGACATAAGCTTCAGAGTGCAATTGTGCTAACTGATGCAAGATGCGCATTAAGGTCGGCTGCGCACGCACGATCTGTTGAAATTGATCATGATAATTGGATGGGGTCATAAAAGAATCTGGATCACTATTTAAATATGAATGTTCATACAAACATGGCAATTTTTTCAGCTACAATCAATCGAAAAAATCAAAAAGCGTAGGTTTAAAATGTCTTCTGTAATTGCAACGACAGCGATCCGTGGTCGCTTCCTCGACATTCAGAATACAGTTGCCCAAGCACGTGATATACACGACCAAGTGCGATATGTAGAAGATGGTTTAGTCATCATTCAAGAGGGTAAAATCCAGTGGTTTGGTCCATGGCAAGAAGGGCAGTCACGACTTCCTACCAACGCTGAATTACAGCACTATCCAGATCAACTGATTGTTCCCGGTTTTATCGACCCCCATATTCATTTCCCGCAAACAGAAATGATCGGGGCGTATGGTGAACAACTGCTGGAATGGTTAAATACCTATACATTCCCCACTGAAATCCAGTTTCAAGATGCATCCTATAGCGAAAAAATTGCCGAATTTTTCGTGCAGGAATTGCTTAAAAACGGCACCACCACTGCACTGGTCTTTTGTACCGTTCATCCTGAATCCGTAGATGCTTTATTTAATGCCGCAACCACACGCAATATGCGTCTGATTGCGGGTAAAGTCCTGATGGATCGTCATGCTCCGGAAGCACTAACAGATACAGCAGAAACAGCTTATACCGATTCTAAAGCGCTGATTGAAAAGTGGCATGGACAGGGGCGGAACCTGTATGCGATTACCCCACGCTTTGCACCGACCTCAACACCTGAACAATTACAAAAAGCCGGCCAGCTCAAAAGTGAATATCCGGACGTGTATGTACATACCCATTTGAGTGAAAATAAAAATGAAATTGCCTGGGTAAAAGAACTCTTTCCTGAACGTGAAGGTTATCTGGATGTGTATCATCATTATGGTTTAACCGGGAGCAAGTCTGTCTTCGCACATTGTGTGCATCTGGAAGATAAGGAATGGGATTGTATGCATCAGACCGACTCCGCCATTGCCTTCTGTCCGACCTCAAACCTGTTCCTGGGCAGTGGCCTATTTCCCCTGAAAAAGACCTGGGACAAAGGGGTCAAAGTCGGCTTAGGTACAGACATTGGGGCAGGGACATCATTTAATCAGCTGCAAACCCTGAATGAAGCCTATAAGGTGCAACAGTTGCAGGGTGAAAAACTTTCTGCCTTTGAAGCCTTATATCATGCCACTTTAGGCGGTGCCAAAGCCTTGAGTCTAGATGATCGCCTGGGGAACTTTAATATTGGCAAAGAAGCCGACTTTGTGGTTCTGGATCTCAATGCCACTGCCTTACAGCAGTTACGCCAGAGCAAAGCTAAAAATATTGAAGATGCATTTTTTGCACTGACCATGCTTGGTGATGACCGTAATATTGCAGCCACCTATGTCTATGGAGCAGCCGTTTATGTCAAAGCAGCATCCAGTGAATAAAACAAAAAAATCCCGCCGTCGCCAATACTTGATCCTGTCTGCAATGGCACTGAGCTGTGTTTTTTTATTGAAACGCGATTCAGCAGCGGCTAAAAAATGATTACATTTACAGCCAGCAAAACAGGTGCATCTCTGCTAGGGATGTATTAAAATTGCGACGTATTCAGGTGTTGCAGGTCAACACCTTTTTTATTTTGCTATTTTTACTTTTTAGGTATCTACCCATGACCGTTCAAATGAGCGTAATGATTTCCGCTGAAGAAATTCAAGCTAAAGTCAAAGAGCTTGGTGCTCAAATCAATGCACACTATGCCAATAATGACAAAGAACTTGTGCTCATCGGTTTATTACGTGGTTCAGTGATTTTTATGGCTGATTTATGTCGTGTGATTTCAAAACCGCATGAACTGGATTTCATGACTGTGTCCAGTTATGGAGGTGGCACGGTATCGTCACGTGATGTAAAAATCCTGAAAGATTTAGACGGTGAAATCCGTGGTAAAGATGTGTTGGTGGTTGAAGATATTATTGACTCAGGCAACACCTTAAGCAAGGTACTCGAAATCCTGCAAACCCGTGAACCCAATTCGATTCAACTGTGTACTTTGGTAAGTAAACCATCGCGTCGTGAAATCGATTTGAAGGTCGAATTTATGGGTTTTGAGGTTGAAGATAAATTTATCGTGGGTTATGGCCTGGACTATGACCAGAAGTACCGTCACCTGCCATTTATTGGTGAAATCGGTCTTTAAAATCAGGCTGAAAAAAGTGGCATAGGCCACTTTTTTTATGCCTAAAATAGACAGAAAACCGGGAACAAAAAATAACATCTCGTTTCAGGATTCAACTTTTTATGATCCTAACTTTGTTTCAAGATGATTAAACAGATGTGAAAACAAAGACATGATAAGAAGGAGTATGCATATGTGGACAATTATTGTGGCGATCGTCATTGGTTTTGTAGCAGGTCTGATTGCACGTGCCATTCACCCGGGTAATGACAAGGCAGGCTTTATCATGACCACCTTGCTGGGTATTGCTGGCTCCTTATTGGCGACTTTTGGTGGCCGTATGCTCGGTCTATATTCGGCAGATTCCGCAGCAGGGCTGATTGCTTCCGTGATTGGTGCTGTGATTATTCTGTTTATTTATAATATGGTAACCAAACGCCGTACAGTCTAAACTATTCAGATGTTTCTGAGGCTGATTTGACGACCTGAATAAAAAAGCACCGGAAAAGGTGCTTTTTTATATTGAGCGACTGATAGCTTTATTTAATTTTTATAAATTGAATTCTTTAAAGATCTGCTCAATCTGCTCTGCCGGATAGGCACCCATCACTTTAAAACCATTGGAAAAAATAATCGCAGGTGTACCATTCACGCCCATAGACTGAGCCAGTTTTTTATTCCGCTCAATTGGATTGGTGCAACTTTTTTTCGATTTAGGTTGAATTCCTTGAGCAATCAGATCTTCCCATGCCTGAGCTGGATTAGACGCGCAATACACCTGTTTTGAAGGAGTAACCGACTGGGGTTTTAAAGGAAGAATAAAGGTATAAATGGTCAAGTCATTCAGTTTTTTCAGCTCTAGCTCAAGCTTTTTACAATACGGGCAATTTGGGTCAGAAAAGATCGCAATCTGACGTTTACCCGTACCTCTTACACTTTTCACAGCATCCTGAAGCGGTAATTTTTTCCAGTCGATACTATTTTGCTTCAACATTAAATCACGGGTCAGATTATGCTGATCCTGAATTCGCAGCATCGGGCCAGCAATCAGATGCTTGGCATCTTCATTCAAATAAACCACTTGGCCCTGCATGGAACCGCTATAGATGCCTTTCATCTCGGTGGTCTGAATATTTTCAATTTTTAAATTGGGACTGTTTTTTGCCAAGTTAGCTTGTACCGTATCAATATTGGCTAATGCGAAGCTTGAAACCAATGTACTTAAACTAATGATCAGTGTTTTTTTTAACATGAATGTTCTACATGAATTGGATAAGAATATGCTTCGATTCTAATCGCTCTGCTTTTAAATTTCTCAAACATTTATGTTACTGTTTACACCCAGTTAAATAAGCTCATAATGTTTCACGTGGAACACCATGTATAGCGTTAGCTTGAACTCCAATCTATCTAGAAAATACATCAATATTCATAATAAATAATTGTTTTATATAGTTAAAATATTTTAAATGATAAACATTTTACTCATTCAGCCTTGACCGATTTTCTGTATCCATTCTAAACTGCAGACACTTTCTATATTCCTCGCTACGCCCTGACATGGATTGGCCAAGGATCAACACTATAACGGCATTTTCATGACAATAACGACCAGCTGGCGACCGTTCTTGATGGTCAGCCTAGCTTTAATGATGGGAACGATTGGCACCGCTTTGGCCAGTCCGCTTTATCCGATTTATCAACAGCTCTGGCATTTGCTGCCCAGCCAGATCACCTACATTTTTGTCGCCTATATGTTTGGCTGTCTCTCGACCTTGTTGTTTTTGGGCAGAACCAGTAACAGCATCGGATTTTTACGGACCCTGCAAATTGGTCTGGCACTAATCACCTTAGGTCTCATCATTTCCGTTTTTGCCCAGAATGCACTGATCCTCTCGATTGGCCGTTTTATTATTGGGATTGCCTCGGGCCTGATGACCACTTCTGCCATGATGGGTTTAATGCATACCATCCCAGAAAGCCATAAACACACTGCACCACAACTGATTTCAATCATCACCGCAATGGGTTTTGGTTTGGGACCCTTGGTCGGTGGTGTGATTGCGCAGTTTTCCGCTGCCCCCTTGATAATGCCATATTTACCGGTGATTTTGGGCGCCGTGCTGTGTTTGATTGGCCTGTTCTGGATCAAAGCACCCAAGTTTGAGGCGCAGCCCTTTAGCATGGCGCCTAAACTGCAACGACCTGAAGCGCAGTTTCATCGGGTGTTTATGATTATTGCAGTGACGGCTTTTAGTGCCTTTGCTGCCTTTAGCCTGTTTGCTTCACTGTCGCCATCTTTTGTCCGCAATATTTTACCTTGGCATGGCCCTCTGGTCAGTGGGCTGGCCATTACCAGTATCTTAGTGATTTCAGTGATCGTGCAATTTATGGCCAAAGCGGTTGCAGCGTCCAAATGTCTGAATATCGGCCTGATGATGATGTGCTTGAGCCTGATGGTTTTAGCGCTATGTATGTATTCGAAAATCAGCCTGCTATTTTTTATCAGTGATATTTGCTTTGGAATTGGCCATGGTTTTGCCCTGATGGGTGCTTTTGCCCTGATTCATCAAATGACCAGCTTAGACAACCGTGCAGCCGTCATGTCAACCTATCTGTTTATTGCCTATCTGGGCACTATTGTCCCTATCATTGCCGTGGGTTATCTGGCCGATCATTGGGGGCTGGATTTCGCCGTAATCAGCTTTTGTATCGCGATTAGTTTGCTGTGTTTTGCGCTGTGGTGGGCGTATCAAAAATCCCGCCTACCAGCCTAAAAAAAGCCCTCAGTTGATGGCTTTTTTGATGTTTTATTAAATAATTATTTACCAATACAGAATGAACCGAAGATCTTGCCCAGCAGGTCATCTGCACTGAAATCACCAGTGATCTCACCCAATGCATTTTGCGCCAGACGTAAGGACTCCGCTACCAGTTCACCGGCGTTATACACCACCAGTTGTTCACGCGCCTCAGCCAGATAGAGCTGAGTGCGCTTCATTGCATCTAAATGACGGGTACGTGCGATAAAGGTGTCTTCCTCAGGCTGGAAGCCTGCATGCGCTGTAATCGCCTCTATGAGCGCTTGAACGCCAGTTTCTTGCTTGGCAGAGACTGCAATATGCCGGAAACCATTTAAATCGCCAATCACGGCTTCAGCACCGGTCAGGTCGCATTTATTGCCAATTAGCATCAAACGTTTTGGCTCGATATGTTCGGCAAAATATTCTTGGGCGAGTTGCAGCGGATCTTCGCCCTGGCTTAAGTCATAGACCAAGAGTAATAAATCGGCCTGTTCAATTTCCTTAATCGCGCGGCGAATCCCTTCCTTTTCCACGATATCACCGGTTTCACGCAGACCAGCCGTATCGGTCAGGGTAATCGGTAAGCCATTTAAGGTAATTTTCTCATGCAGCACATCACGGGTGGTGCCAGCAATATCGGTCACAATCGCGCGTTCAATTCCGGCCAGCGCATTCAGTAGAGAGGATTTACCGGCATTCGGTTTACCTGCAATTACGACTTGCAAGCCTTCACGTAGAAGCTGTCCTTGACGTGCGGATTGCTGGACTTGAGTGACTGCACTGGATACGCCATCCAGCAGATTTAAAATCTTGCCATCTGCCAGAAAGTCGATTTCTTCTTCCGGAAAATCAATCGCGGCTTCCACATGCAGACGCAGATGAATCAGCTGCTCAAGGACTGCATTGACTTTGGTCGAGAAAGCTCCTTGCAGTGAACGCACCGCAGAACGTGCAGCCGCTTGCGAAGTTGCATCAATCAGGTCGGCAATTGCTTCAGCCTGCACCAGATCCAGCTTGCCATTTTCAAAGGCACGCATCGAGAATTCACCCGCTTTGGCTGCAGTGGCGCCCAGTTCCAGCAAACGGCCAAGCAGGGCGTTCTGAATCACCGGACCGCCATGACCTTGTAGCTCCACTACATCTTCACCGGTAAACGAGTTTGGATTCGGGAAGCAAATCGCCAGTCCTTCATCCATGACTTCGCCGGCCGCATCATAGAACTGGCGGAAACCGGCAAAACGGGCTTTAGGCAGCTCTTTTTGTGTCAGTTGCTGGGCAATTTCATAGGATTTCGGACCTGACAGGCGAATCACCCCAACGCCGCCACGTCCTGGTGGAGTTGCAATCGCAGCAATAGTTGTGGTTCGGTTGAGCATAAAATTCACCTGCAAAGACTCAAAAGTACAGCCAAAAAAAATCCGCCTAAGATTACCATCTTAAGCGGATTTATTCAGCCTATCCGTACAACTTAGTTGACTGGAGTAGCCTCATCACGTTTCGCGCGATCTTTGGCAACAGACTTGTTAATCAAAGTTTGTTGCAGAATCGTGATCAAGTTGTTGACGATCCAGTACAGAACCAAGCCTGCCGGGAAGAACAACAAGAATACGGTAAAGATGATCGGCATAAACTTGAAGACTTTCGCCTGCATTGGATCAGTTGGTTGTGGATTTAACGACTGTTGGATATACATCGTCAAGCCCATCAACAACGGCAGAATGAACCAAGGATCCATTGAAGACAAATCCTGAATCCACAGCATCCATGGCGCATGACGCAGTTCCACAGATTCCATCAATACCCAGTACAAGGCCAGGAAAATCGGCATTTGTAATAACAGTGGTAAACAGCCGGCAAGCGGATTGACCTGTTCACGTTTGTATAATGCCATCATTTCTTGAGAGAAGCGCATGCGATCTTCACCGAACTCTTCTTTCATGCGTTGCATTTCTGGCGCAATCACACGCATTTTCGCCATCGAGCGATAGCTCTTCGACGACAATGGCCACAGGATTACTTTCACCAAGATAGTCAACAGAATAATTGCCCAGCCCCAGTTACCCACCAGACCATGGAAGAATTCAAGACCGACAAACAGTAATTTCGCAATTGGCCATAACCAGCCATAATCAACGGTCTGGTTTAAACCCGCAGCCAAATCTTTCAGTTCTGACTGGATTTTTGGACCTGAATAGAAAGTCGCATCAATTTCAGCCACTGTACCTGCAGGCACATTGAACGTCGGTGAGGTAAAACCGATGATGTTCATGTTATCGGTTGATTTACGTGATTCAAGCTTGGCGCTATAAGCTTCGCCATTGCCTTGAGTCAACTTCAGCTGACCTGGAACCCATGCACTGACAAAGTAGTGCTGTACCATTGCCACCCAACCACCTGTCGCTTCAGTACTGACTTTTTCTTCAACAAAGTTGTCGAATTTAAGCTTGTTGTACTGCTCGTCCGGGGTACCCCATGCACCGCCGAGGAATGTTCCCAGCGTGAAGATCCCCTGATCAGATTTGCCTGGATCTTCCGAGTTATCCCGTTTGATCTGACCGAACATCTGACCTTGCCAAGTCTGGCCACTGCGGTTAACCACTTTGTGATTTACCACGACCGGATATTCACCTTCAGTGAAATTGAAGGTCTTGATAATCTCGATCCCGTCAGCGGTTTTAAACACTAGCGGTACAGACAATACTTTCAGGTTTTCACCATCTTTGGATTTGACTGTTTTCGCATCTGCCAGAGTATAAGCCGTTTTTTCCAGCTCATACATTGGACGGCCGTTACGGCTGCTGTCCGGTCCATTCAGACCGATCAGGCCAGACTGGGCGACATAAGTACGTTTCGCATCGCTTTCCAGCATGACGAACGGCTCATCGCTGTCTTTGTTCTTGTCATGATTGAGTAATTCAATACGAACAATATCACCACCCTTCGGATTGATCCAAAGATGATAAAGGTCAGTTTGTACTGAAATAAGCTGCTGACTTACAGGTGCTGTGGCATCCGTGGCTTGCTGTGCTGGCACATTTGCTTGTGGCAGATCAGAGGCAACTGTAGCCGTCTGACCATTTGGCAAATCTGCAGATACGTCATGTGAAACAACAGCAGTTTCCTGCTGCGGTTTTGTTTCAGCATTTCCATAATCTTTTTGCCACGCCAAAATGAGCAAATATGCGACAACAAACATGGCTCCGAGAATTGCAATCCTGGCCCATTGTTGCATATGTATTACCCCAAGTGGTGAGAGTGATTTTGGTTCAATAAACGATCACGAAAGGGTACAGCAACGTGAAGCGTTTGAGAATCTATTTGCTGAAATGAAATAAAACGAATCGCTTTTGAGGGAACAGGATCATATCCCCAGCCCCCCCACGGATGACAACGGCAAATACGCTTAGTAGCCAGCCACACTCCACGCCCAGCGCCATGCATCTGGACTGCTTCCAAGGAATATTGAGAACAAGTTGGAATATAACGACAGCGCGGTCCAAGAAGAGGACTAATCGCAATCTGATAGAAACGGATCAACCAATGCAGTAAACGTACCATTGGCCAACTCTACTTTTGTGGGGAGGGGGCTATTTTTGAATGCTTTTTGGCAAGACGGTTAAGTTTCTGCCAGGCAAATTGTAATTGCTGGTGCAATTCTGCATTAGGCACTGCTTCAACACCCATTTTCGGCATAATTACAATGTCTAAGTCATCTAATTGCTGTTGATGCAGGCGAAAACTTTCGCGAGCAAGTCGTTTTACTCGATTTCTTTCGTGTGCGCGTCGCACTTTCTTCTTGGCAACAACTAAACCCAAACGGCTATTTGGCAGTTCGGAATGTTTTGCAAGAAATAAGAAATGGGGTTGATGCACTTTAAAAAGCGCACCATCAAAGACACCTTTATAATCGGCAGCACAGCGTAATCGCAACTCTGTGCCAAAACTATAAAGTTTTGTCATAACACCCAAAATCGTCTTAGCGTAACTGATTAAACAGTTAAGCTATGACGACCTTTTGCACGACGGCGAGCTAATACTTGACGACCAGCTTTAGTAGCCATACGAGCACGGAAACCATGAACACGCTTACGCTTTAATTCAGACGGTTGGAATGTACGTTTCATATTGAAACTCCAAAAAATGATCTTTCTATGAAGGTCCGCGATTTTAGTGCTCATTGCTTGAGCTGTCAATGCAAAAGCAGTTTTCTTTTCAAATAAGATCAAAAAAGATAAAGCCCCTGTTTTTTCGGAGAACTTAATAAAAAATAGTTCAATTCAAGTTAATCACAAATTAAGTTATTGTTATATAAATATATATAAGTTATAAACAACTCTATCAACAAAGTTATCCACATGTTATCCAGAGTTTAAATTTAACCTGTAGTTTTGAATTTAAATTTGAAGTTTTTTTTGAGTTATCCACAAAAAACAGTGATCTTATAAATAAATTCAAATTTATAAATTTAAATTTATTACTATTAGGGAGCACTTTTTCTATGGATAAGCCACTTTTTATTTAATTAAACATAAACTTATGTTGTGGATAAAACTGTTTCTATTAATTTTATACTTTGTGGATAACTTTATGGTATATTTTATCCACAGCTTGCGGATAAACTTATCCACACTGGGTTTTAAATTTAAATTTATGCAGGGTGATTTCTTTTTGCACAGTTTTTGTAGAGATTGCCATGACAGATGTGGATAACTTGGGTAGAATGGCGACCCGCTTTTGGTCGCGGTCATCTTTTTTGAATGAACAATGGAATGAATAGGGGATTCACATGCTTTGGACGGACTGCTTAAATCGCCTGCGACAAGAGCTCTCTGGAAATGTCTTTACAATGTGGATTCGCCCATTGGTTGCAGAAGAGCTGGAAGACAGCTTGCGTTTGTATGCACCTAATCCTTACTGGACGCGTTACATTCAGGAACATCATCTGGAACTGATTACGATTCTGGCAGAACAGTTGTCTGAAGGACGGGTACGCAAGGTCGAGATTTTGGTCGATTCACGTCCAGGGGCGATTTTATCTGCCAGTGAACAACCGGCGACCACGACTGCGGCATTGACCTCGACACCGATGCCAGTGCCGAAGCCGAAGAAAGAAAAAGAAGACAGCGGCAAAAATAGCCGTAGACGCCAGTTGAATCCATTGTTTACCTTCTCGCTGTTTGTGGAAGGCCGATCTAACCAGATGGCGGCAGAAACCTGTCGCAAGGTACTGACCCAGCTGGGTGCTTCACAGCACAACCCCTTATTTTTATATGGTCCGACCGGTCTGGGTAAAACCCACTTGATGCAGGCGGTCGGTAATGCATTGTTGCAGGCCAAACCGAATGCACGCGTCATGTACATGACCGCAGAAAGTTTTGTACAGGACTTTGTCAGCTCGTTGCAGCAGGGTAAAGTCGAAGAGTTTAAGAAAAACTGCCGTTCTCTGGATCTGTTACTGGTCGATGATATTCACTTGCTGGCCGGTAAAGAGGCCAGTCTGGTCGAATTTTTCTACACCTTTAACGCACTTCTGGATGAGTCCAAGCAAATTATTTTGACTTCGGATCGTTATCCTAAAGAGCTGACAGAGCTGGATCCACGTCTGGTTTCACGTTTTTCCTGGGGGTTGTCGGTCGGGGTTGAACCGCCAGATATTGAAACCCGAATTGAAATTCTGCTGAAAAAAGCAGAAAGCAACCAGGTCGATTTACCACGTAACTGTGCGCTGTTTATTGCCCAGCAGGTGGTGGCTAACGTGCGTGAGCTGGAAGGTGCGCTGAACAAAGTGGTGGCGATTTCACGTTTTAAAGGCACGCCAATTGATCTGGATGTGGTGCGTGAATCTTTAAAAGATGTGCTGGCAATTCGTGCCCGTACCATCAGTACTGAAAATATTCAGCGTGTGGTCAGTGAATATTTCCGGATTCCGCTGAAAGAACTGGTCGGTCCAAAACGTACCCGGATTTATGCCCGTCCACGTCAGCTGGCGATGGGTCTGGCACGTGAATTAACCGGCGACAGTTTTCCGGAAATTGGCATGGCTTTTGGCGGTCGTGATCACAGTACCGTGATGCATGCTTGCGAGAAAGTACAAAGCCTGCGTGAAGAAGATCCGATCTTTAACGAAGACTATAAAAACCTGCAACGTCTGTTGCAAAGTTGACCTAAATCGCTCAAATTCTATTCTTGCTATGCGGCTGCTTTTGCCGCATAGTAAACCGTCAAAAAAATCACTTTTTCTATATTAATCTTCAGCTTTAGAGGAATGCACCGTGCGTTTAAAAATCGCGAAAGAAAGCTTACTGAATGTTCTCTCACATGTCGTAGGAGCGGTTGAACGTCGCCATACCTTGAATATCCTGTCTAACCTGAAAATTCAGGTGACTACGCAAGCATTGACCGTGACCGGTTCCGACCTGGAAGTCGAACTGGTGGCGAGTACAGCACTGGCTGAAGGTGCATGTTTGCAGGAAGGCGAGACCACAGTTCCTGCACGTAAGCTGATTGATATCTGTAAGTCACTTCCTTCAGCGGCATTGGTGGATTTGCATATTACTGAAGATCAGCGCTGCATCCTTAAATCAGGCAACAGCCGTTTTGTACTGGGTACCTTGCCCGCTGATGATTATCCATTACTAAACACTGAAAACACCCAAGGCACGCAAGTGACGGTGACACAGCGTGAACTTAAACGCCTGTTCGAAAAAACCGCCTTTGCCATGGCAGTTCAGGATGTGCGTTTTTACCTGACCGGTACTTTGCTGGAAATTGATGCCAATCAGCTACGTGCTGTGACCACCGATGGCCACCGCCTAGCACTGTGTGAAACAGCAGCACAATCCACTGCAGCACAGCCGATTCAGGCAATTGTGCCACGTAAGGCCGTTGCAGAATTACAGCGCCTGCTCAGCGTTGAAGATGAGCAATTATCTCTATTGATTGGTCGTGAACTGCTCAATGTGACCATCAATATGCCAAGCCGTGACAAGGAACAGGCGAACATTACCGTGCGTTTCACTACCAAGCTGATTGATGGTAAGTTCCCGGACTACCGCCGTGTGATTCCACGTGGGGGTGACAAAGTCGTGATGATCGCACATGACGTGTTCAAGCAGTCTTTGCAGCGTGTGGCGATTTTAAGTAATGAAAAGCTGCGTGGTGTGTTTCTAAACTTTAATGCCGATTCTTTGCAACTTCGCGCCAATAACCCGGAGCAGGATGAAGCGATTGAAGATCTGGCGATTCAATATGCTGATTCACCGCTAGAAATGTCATTTAATGCGCAGTATCTGATTGAAGTGCTCGGTGTGCTGGATGGCGATGATGTGTCAATGACCATGACTGAAGCGAATCAGTCTGTCTTGGTACAAGACCCGGCGCATACGGATCAAACCTATGTCGTCATGCCGATGCGTGTTTAAGCCGCGGCTCTTGATATTTATATAAGACATGCATATTACGCGTTTACATATTGAGCGTGTGCGGAATTTAAAGACGGTTGCTCTCCACGGATTGCAGCCGTTTAATGTTTTTTATGGCCAAAATGGTTCAGGTAAAACCTCGATTTTAGAGGCGATTCATTTACTTGCTGCTGGTCGTTCTTTCCGTACCCATATTCCCAAAAATTATATCCAGCATGGCGCACAGGATGCGATTGTGTTTGCACAATCTGCGACTGAAAAAATAGGCATGCAAAAAATGGCCAGCGGGGAACAGTTGATCAAGGTCAATGGCGATCTAGTGGCAACTCAGGGACAACTGGCCAAACTGTTACCCTTGCAACTGATTGATCCACAAAGTACCGATATTATCGATCATGGGGCCAAACCACGACGTCAATTGCTCGACTGGTTGATGTTCCACGTGGAACCAGAGTTTTATCATGCCTGGCAATATTATTCTCGTGCGCTGAAACAGCGAAATAGTCTGCTCAAAAGCAAACGCTTTCTCAGTCTTTCCGATCTGGAACCGTGGAACCAGATGCTGAGTGAATATGGTGAAATCCTGCACTCGCAACGTGTCGGGATTGTGGAACAATGGAAGCCATTTTTTGAAGATGATCTGAAACAGTTATTACCTGACTTGCAAGTCAGTCTGGAATACAGTCCGGGCTTTCATGGTGAAACCGGCCTGCTAAATGATCTGACCAACCAGCATGAAAAAGACTGTGAGCGACGCTATACCGAATATGGCCCACATCGCGCAGATTTGCGTTTAAAGACCCCGATGGGTGATGCTGATGTGATCCTGTCGCGCGGACAGAAAAAGCTGCTGATGATCGCACTAAAACTGTCGCAAATCGCAATGCTAGATTCTTGTAATAAGGAAACTGTGGTATTATTAGATGATGTGACAGCAGAATTAGATTTAACCGCACAACAACGTTTAATTGAGCGATTGAGCCAACTTGGTAGTCAAGTTTTTATTACCACCTTAGACCATGAATCAGTACAAAAGCACTTACATGATTTGTCTATCTCATATCAGTTATTCAGTGTTGAAAACGGTACAGTTCAAGTTGTGCAATAATATTTTTTGAGTTTTACCCATCTTTGGATAGACCTATTTTTCACTAGGGAGAAACCATGAGTTCAGAAGATCAAGCTGCTTCTCAAACAGAACAAACCATTGAAAAGGCTTATGATTCCTCTAGCATCAAGGTATTACGTGGTTTAGACGCAGTCCGTAAGCGTCCGGGCATGTACATTGGTGACACAGACGATGGTACGGGCCTGCACCACATGGTGTTTGAAGTAGTCGACAACTCGATTGATGAAGCCTTGGCAGGCCACTGTGATGAAATTATAGTCACCATCCATGAAGATGAATCGGTTTCAGTTTCTGACAATGGTCGTGGTATTCCGACTGACATTCACCCTGAAGAAGGTGTGTCTGCAGCAGAGGTGATTTTAACCATTCTGCATGCCGGTGGTAAGTTCGACGACAACAGTTATAAAGTATCTGGCGGTCTGCATGGCGTTGGTGTTTCAGTTGTAAACGCGCTGTCTGAAAAACTGGAATTGACCATTCATCGTGCCGGTAAAATTCACGAACAAGAATACCATCATGGCGATTCACAGTATCCATTAAAAGTGGTGGGCGATACCGATAGAACCGGTACTCGTGTCCGTTTCTGGCCAAGTGCCGAGACTTTTAGTCAGACCATTTTTAATGTTGATATTTTGGCGCGTCGTTTGCGCGAACTATCGTTCCTGAACGCGGGTGTACGTATTGTACTGCGTGACGAACGCATTAATGCCGAGCATGTCTTTGATTATGAAGGTGGTCTGTCTGAGTTCGTTAAATATATTAACGAAGGCAAAACTCACCTGAATGATATTTTCCATTTTACTGCTGCACAGGCCGACAACGGTATTACGGTAGAAGTTGCATTGCAGTGGAATGATTCTTATCAGGAAAATGTGCGTTGCTTTACCAACAACATCCCGCAAAAGGATGGCGGTACGCATTTGGCCGGTTTCCGTGCTGCGTTGACCCGTGGTTTAAACAACTACATGGACAGCGAAAATATCCTGAAAAAGGAAAAGGTTGCGGTATCGGGTGATGATGCGCGTGAAGGCCTGACTGCCATCGTGTCAGTCAAAGTGCCTGATCCAAAATTCTCTTCACAGACCAAAGAAAAACTGGTGTCGAGTGAAGTAAAAACCGCTGTTGAACAGGCCATGAATAAGGCATTTTCTGAATACCTATTGGAAAATCCACAAGCAGCTAAAGCGATTGCTGGCAAGATCATTGATGCAGCACGTGCGCGTGATGCAGCGCGTAAAGCACGTGAAATGACACGTCGTAAGAGTGCGCTGGATATTGCCGGTCTTCCAGGCAAACTGGCCGATTGTCAGGAAAAAGATCCAGCTTTGTCTGAACTGTACCTGGTCGAGGGTGATTCTGCAGGTGGTTCAGCCAAGCAAGGTCGTAACCGTAAAATGCAGGCGATTTTACCGTTGAAAGGTAAGATCCTGAACGTGGAACGTGCCCGTTTTGACCGCATGATTTCCTCTGCTGAAGTTGGTACGCTGATTACCGCACTCGGCTGTGGTATTGGTCGTGAGGAATATAATCCGGACAAACTGCGTTATCATAAAATCATCATCATGACCGATGCTGATGTCGATGGTTCACACATCCGTACGCTGCTGTTGACCTTCTTCTTCCGTCAAATGCCAGAACTTGTGGAACGTGGTCATATTTATATCGCACAGCCACCATTATATAAGCTGAAAAAAGGTAAGCAGGAACAGTACATCAAGGACAATGATGCACTGGAGACTTACCTAATTTCGAATGCGATTGATGAGCTGGAACTGCATATCAGTGCAGAAGCGCCTGCGATTCGTGGTGAAGCACTGGCGAATGTGATTGCTGATTATCAGACTTCCCAGAAGAGCTTGGCACGTTTGACCCAACGTTATCCTGCGAGTCTGCTTGATGCCCTACTGTCACTGGAAGGCTTTAAGCTGGATCAGCTGGAAGACAAAAACTATGTGGAAACATGGGGTGGGAATCTACGTGTAGCGATTGAAGCCATTCAGCCTACATTACGTCCAGAATTAACCCTAGAACGTTTTGAAAAAGAACTGGCAGATGGTCAAAAAACTGCAAGCTGGTTGCCACGTATCACGATCTATGTACATAACTTGCCACATAGCTACCTGTTAGACTCAGTACTGTTAGGTTCAAGTGAATATGCACGTTTATTAAAGAATTCAAAGAGCTGGTTTAGTCTGCTTGAAGATGGTGCATATTTGCAAAAAGGCGATCGCAAGATTCAGGTCAGCAATTTCCATCAGGTTTGGCAACATATCTTGCAGGACTCACGTCGTGGCATGATGATCCAGCGCTATAAAGGTCTGGGCGAGATGAATGCGGAACAGTTATGGGAAACCACTATGGATCCAGACAACCGTAACATGCTGCAAGTGACAGTTACCGATGCGATTGAAGCGGATCGTATGTTCTCTTGCTTGATGGGCGATGACGTAGAACCACGTCGTGCTTTCATTGAAGAAAATGCCTTGAATGCAGATATTGATGCATAACCCTTCAGGATAAAATCAGATATAAAAAAGCGCCTTTCGAGGCGCTTTTTTTAGACCAATTTTTTTACTCATATCCTGTGAGCTAGGCAAAATAAAGTAATTTTGGACCGATTTTTAGATATGGAACGGGTTCATTTAGGTTTTAAAAAGCCAAGTTGAGTAAGCCAAATCGACTCTAAGAAAGGGTTTATGTATAGAGATTACCAACTCGGGAGAATACCTGAAATCTGGAGTGAATCTATCGTTATAAAAATGATCTGCATCAGAACTTCTAAAATAATTTTTGAATAGGAAAGTGAGGTAGAAAGACGTTCTTTATACGATGAGAAGTTTGCATGCAGTTCACGACATTAGGTGAAAACTGGATCAGTCAAAGTGGTATTTAAAGATGCGTGTAATAAAAACAGATCGAATACTTTAGGTGGATTCGACTAAAAAATAATAAATCGCCTATTCAGAAGATCCAATATCTCAAAAATAAATAAAAAGCTGCTAAAACTAAATTTTAAATTTTCAATAGCTTATAAGAAACTTGGTCTAATACGCTAAATAATACGTGAATAATATTGCTTCAAGCATCTAGAAAGCCTGATTAGAGATGTGGATAACTCTAAAGTTATCCATAATTTTTATGTGAATAAGATAGTATTTTTCCGCAAGCTTTAATCCACGTATTAATTCTTTATTTTAAATTCAAATTTGAAATCGATTATCTTGTGGATAAGTGTTTTTAAATTTAAAATAGCATTTTAAATTTAAAGCTAGATTTGGCGATATATTGCTAGTATGACCAGACTATTCCTTGGATTGGCTTTAAAATAAAAAATTATTATAAATTAAATACTTGTAAATATAGTGTAGTTTCTCTAATCATTACCGTGGAACATATTGTTAACTAAAAACTCAAGATGTAGCTAAACTACATAATTGATTTAATAATCAAGTGAACTTTCATTTTTATTTAAAATCATACTTTTATCGATTTTTGCTTAACTTTTTTATTTCTCATTTTTGAGTTATTTCTTGATTTCATTATTGAAAATCGGGCATTTCTTTTATTACTCGATAGAAAAGAGGGAGGGAATCGCTGAAATGATATTGATTAGGAACAAGAAAAAGAGGATTGATAAAATGATGATAAAAAATAAAAAAGCGCCTGATGGCGCTTTTTTTAAATCATATTTATGGCGTTAGAATGACTTTACGGCAGTCTTCTTCCTTTTTATCAAAAATACGGTAACCCTCCGCAGCATCTTCCAGTTTCATGCGATGGGTAATAATCAGATCTGGAGACAGATCTCCATTTTCAATATGTTCTAGCAACTGCGGCAAGTAATTATGCACATGGGTTTGTCCCATTTTAAAGGTCAAACCTTTGTCAAAGGCATCACCAAACAGGAAGCCATGAATTGGACCGGCATAAACTCCAGGTACACTCACCACACCGCCGCGACGGACCGCTGCAATACATTGTCTTAGCGCTGAACCACTCGAACCTTCTAATTTCAGGTTGGTCATTACGGTTTCCAGCATGCTGCCTTTGGCTTCAAAACCGACCGCATCAATGACGGCATCGACTCCACGATAACCCGTGGTATTTTGAATGATAAATTCAGCGGCATCGACTTCATCAAAATTGACGGGAATTACCCCATAGGTTTGATGTGCGAAACGCAGACGGTAAGGATGGTGATCGACCATAAAGATCTGCTCGGCACCGAGCATCCGCGCGCAGGCAGCAGCCAGCAGACCGACCGGACCGGCACCATAAATCGCCACACTGGAACCTCGACCAACTTGGGCATTGTTTACTGCTTGCCACGCGGTTGGCAGAATATCGGTCAGGAATAATACTTTTTCATCAGGCAGGGAACCTGGTACTTTAAATGGTCCGACATTGCCCTTGGGAATCCGCACATATTCGGCCTGACCACCCGGTATACCCCCATACAGATGGCTAAAGCCAAATAAAGCTGCACCTGGTGGAATCTGTTTTTTATTGAGAATTGCACCACGGCCAGTATTGGTATTTTCACAGGCAGCCATGAGTTCATGTTCACAGAAAAAACAGTGACCGCATGCAATCACAAAGGGAATAATCACCCGGTCACCTTTTTTGACTTCGGTTACTTCAGGGCCGACTTCTTCTACAATTCCCATAAATTCATGGCCGAAAATATCACCGTCTTCAGTAGCTGGGATTTTGCCCCGGTATAAATGCAGATCTGAGCCACAGATGGCGGTGGCTGTCACCCTTAAAATAACGTCATCTGGTTCCTGAATCACTGGATCTGGAACGGATTCAACTCGTACATCCCGAGCACCATGATAGGTAAGAGCACGCATGCGGATTTCCTCTCTCTAGTTCAACATTAAACAGACTCGTAGCAAGGCTGCCAAAAATTAAAAAACACTTGTATTAGAGCCTTAGGAGGAAACAGTGTGCTGTAAATTAATGTATGAAATAAGGCATTCAACTGTTTAAAAAATAAACTTATATAGGGTTTACGTAATTCGTGACCTTATGTGTCGAATGAATAGAAAAGAACGGGATTAAAGAAACATCTAGAACTAGATGAAAAAAATACAGGTGCAAAAATGGAAGAGAAAACATTAAAAATAGTGAATAAAAAAGAGATGAGCAACGCTGGTTACCCATCTCTCTTATATTAAATCTTACTAAAAGAGCTTTAGAAAGACTGTTCCAGACTTTCCAGTTCCATCATCAGTTCCAGCATTTGCTCTTCGGCTGTTTCCAGTTTGGCTTTTAGCTCGGTTTGCTCATTCATCAGTTTCAGCAAATCATTTTTACGTGATGCTTCGTATAAAGCACTGTCACCCAGCAAGCTTTCAATTTCAGCCAGTCGTGGCTGCAGTTTGGCCATCTGTGCTTCGCATTTTTCAATATTCTTGCGAATCGGACGACTTAGTTCCCGCTGGCGAGCAGCTTCCTTACGTTGTGCTTCCTTGTCCAGTTTGGAAATAGTCGGTTTGACTTCGACTTGGGATTTCACCGGTTCTGCTGGCTTTTGCCCATTTTTAATCATCTCAATACGGGCTTGGCGTAACCAGTCAGCATAGGCAGTAAGATCACCATCAAACTCACGGCATTGACCATTATGTACCAGTAGCAGTTCATCACAGACGCTGGCGATGAGCTGACGTTCATGCGAAACTAGAACTACCGCGCCCTGAAAATCTTGTAAAGCCATAGTCAGTGCATGACGCATATCCAGGTCTAAATGGTTGGTCGGCTCATCCAGAATCAGTACATTCGGACACTGCCAAACAATCAGTGCTAGGGCCAAACGTGCACGTTCACCGCCTGAGAAGCTTTCGCTTGGCGTATCCATACGTTCGCCACTAAAACCGAAACTACCCAAGAAGGAGCGTAGACTGGCTTCACTGATTTTTTTATCTGCGATACGTGCCAGCTGTAACATTGGGCTGGCATTACCATCCAGTGCATCCATTTGATGCTGGGCAAAATAACCAATATTCAGTAATTCTGAATCTTTCCGCAGACCCTGAATCAGTTTCAGGTCACCGACCAGCGATTTAATCAGCGTGGATTTACCGGCACCATTCATCCCAAGCAAACCGATCCGGCTGTTTGGCGTGATCTGTAAATTTACATTGGTGACAATCAGCTTGTCGCCATAACCAATATCGGCATGTTCCAGTTGCAATAACGGCGAACTCATTTTGGTCGGTTCACGGAAACTGAAGGTAAATGGCGTATCGACATGGGCTGCAGATAGTTCCTGCATTCGTTCCAGCTGTTTGATCCGGCTCTGTGCCTGTTTGGCTTTGGTCGCTTGCGCTTTAAAACGGTCAATATATTTTTGCAGATGCGCGCGGGTTTCCAGCTGCTTTTCATACGCCTGTTGCTGCTGCGCTAAACGCTCACTACGGGTGCGCTCAAAAGTCGAATAGTTACCGGTATATAAAATGAGTTCCTGATTTTCGATATGTAAAATATGGTCGGTAATCGCATCGAGGAAGTCCCGGTCATGCGAAATCAGCACCAAGGTGCCCTCATAGGCTTTCAGCCAGTCTTCTAGCCAGAGAATCGCATCCAAGTCCAGATGGTTGGTCGGTTCATCGAGGAGCAGTAAGTCCGAGCGGCTCATCAGGGTACGCGCCAAGTTTAAACGCATACGCCAGCCACCGGAAAAACTTGAAACATCTAGTTGTGATTGATGTTCAAAGAAGCCCAGACCGGCCATCAGCTGTGAGGCTTTGGCAGGAGCTGAATAACCGGAAATTTCATCAAAACGGCCATATAAATGAGCCAGTTCTGCATCATCCAGTTGATCCGGCTGATCGAGTTTCTGCTGAATATCCCAGTATTCTTCATCGCCCGACAATACGAAATCAATCGCTTTCATATTCAGTGCTTTGATTTCCTGAGCCATATGCGCCACGGTCCATACCGCAGGTCGGGTCAGTGAACCGGTGTCCGATTCCATGCCGCCCAGCAAGGCTGAAAACAGGGTAGATTTTCCAGCACCATTGACACCGGTTAGGCCAATTTTCCATCCTGGGTGTAACTGCATCGACGCTTTTTGAAATAAAACACGTCCACCGCGACGTATAGATAACTGGTCTAACTGAATCATTGAGAAATCAAAGCTAAGAAATAAGATGCGCCTATTCTAAAGGAAAGCCCTGTGAAAATGAAAAATCTTACCGTTTTTGCTGAAATGAGTGTGCTTTTCACCTCTGTCAATTGATCTAGGGTGGACGCATAAGTTGAGTAAAAGCTCTATTTTATGCATGAACAGTGGTTTATAGTTCAGGCTGATGGAGCAAAAAATATCATAGAGTCAAATAAAAATGAAAAAGGGATGTTTAATTTTATCGGCACTGGGCATTTTGGTGTCGACTTCAACTCAAGCCAGAGTGAATGTCTGTGTTTTTGATTTACTGGGGAAATCTGGTGAGTCTTACAAACTGCTGGAGGAATGGGCGCTGGCAGCAAAAGGCTGGGGTGCCGAAATTCAGCTAAGCGCTTATCAGGATGAAGCCAAGGTCGATCAGGACGTCAAAGCCGGAAAATGTGATGCCTTCTATATGACCTCAATGCGTGCCCGGGCTTATAACAAATTTGCTGGATCGATTGATGCAATTGGCGGCGTGCCGAATAATGACATTGCCATGAAAGCCATCAGCTATGTACTGGATAAACGCAATAGCAAACGCCTGATCACCCAGATTGGCAAAGAAAAATTCGAAGTGGCGGGTATTGGTCAGATTGGCCCAGCCTATATTTTTGTTCGTGATCGTACTCTAAATAAACTGGAACAGGTCAAAGGCAAGAAATTTGCCGTGCTGCATTATGACTATGCGCAAAAAATCATGGTCGACCGGATTGAAGCAGTACCGGTCATGTCGGAAATTTCCAATTTTATTCGCAAGTTTAATCAGGGCGAAGTGGATATTGTCGCTGCACCGGCTTATGCATTTAAACCGCTGGAATTACAGAAAGGACTAGGCCGTCAAGGCGCAATGATTAATTTTCCGGTGATTAATGTCACTGCTGATCTGATTATTCGTCAGGAAAAGTTTCCGGCAAGCTTTGCCGCACAATCCCGAAACTGGTTTGTGAAACAGTTACCGCGCAGCTTTGCCATGGTCAAGCGCATGGAAGCTGAGATTCCAAGCAAATATATTCTGAATCTAAGCCGTGAAGATCGTGTGGCCTACCAAAAGATTCTGCGTGATGGGCGGATCGATTTAACCCGGCAGGGAATTTATGATCAGGGCATGATGAACGTATTGAAACGCGCGCGTTGTACAGTTGAACGAACTAATTTTGAATGTTCGATTGGTGGCGAATAAATCTGAAATCATGTATATCTTTGTAACTATATCTGGGTAAATGTAATTATAAGAAAGCAGTTTTAAATATTAAGATATTGATATTTAAATATATATTTAAAAATAACTTAGGCAACTATTGCTGATTTATCTTTATAGGCCAAAATGCCGGTTTTAAATGGAGTAAATGCTCTATTTTTTTTAATTAAACTTGCTTAATATTTGTCCCGTGTACGGACACTCAGCGAATAACAAGATTTCAAAGGATAACTACAATGAAAAAAACACTCTTATCATTGGCTGCATTCTCTGCATTTGGTTTTGCAAGTGCGGCGCATGCAGAAAAAGTCGATATCTGTGTGTTTGACTTACTGGGTAAATCCGGTGAGTCTTTCCAGATGGCGCAAGAATGGGCACTGGCTGCAAAAGGCTGGGGCGCAGAAATCAATCTGATTGCCCGTCAGGATGAAGCGGTTGCCGACAATGACTTCAAGGCCGGTAAATGTGATGGTGTGTTTATGACAGCCATGCGTGCCCGTCAATACAATAAATTTGCCGGTTCTATTGATGCACTGGGCGGTGCACCAAGTAATGCCATTGCCCAGCGTGCGATCAGTTTTGCTCTGGACAAACGTAATGCAGCGAAAATGGTCAGTAATATGGGCGGCAAAAAATACGAAATTGCCGGTATTTCCCCGCTGGGTTCGGCATTTATTTTTGTTCGTGACAAGAATATCAATTCGATTGAAAAAGCCGCAGGGAAGAAATTCGCCGTACTCGGCTATGACGATGCCCAGAAAATCATGGTACAGCGCGTCGGTGCGCAGGCAGTGATCTCCGATGTTTCCAACTTTGTCGCCAAATTTAATAATGGTCAGGTGGATATGGTCGGTGCGCCTGCTTATGCCTACAAGCCATTAGAAATCTATAAAGGTCTGGGTAACAACGGCGCAATGTTTAATTTCCCGGTACTGCATGTCACCTCTGATTTTGTGATTCGTCCGGAAAAATTCCCCGCAGGTTTTGGACAGAAATCGCGTGACTGGTTTATCAAAAACCTGCCAAAGAGCATGGGGATGATCAGCCGTCTGGAAGCGGGTATTCCGTCGAAATATAAAATGAATCTGAGCGCTGAAGATAAAACCAAGTATCAGAAAATGTTACGTGATGGCCGGATGGACATGACCAAACGCGGAATCTATGATGCCAGCATGATGTCGGTCTTAAAACGTGCGCGCTGTTCTGTCGATAAGGCCAACTTTGAATGTTCAATTGCTGGCGAATAATCTGATTTTTAAAGAAAAAAGCTTAGATTGATCTAGGCTTTTTTTATGGCTGAACCAGGTCAGATCTGCCATTGTGCAGCGAATAAAATAGCTTAAGCTTGATTAACTATTAAATTCGCATGTTTTATATAAAAAACAATCACATGTGACTAAAAGTGCAATAACAAAAACAAGCGATAAGGAAATGAGGATGATGCATAGAGGATGGAAAGCACTGGCATTGGCTACGGCGACACTGGCTGTTTCAGGTCTGGCGCAAGCTAAACAGGTGATTTGCGTATTTGATCTGGTTGGTAAAAACGGTGATGTCTATAGTGTGATGAAAGACTATCAGTTGGCGGCCAAAAATTGGGGTGCAGATGTCGAACTGCGGGTGAATACCAATGAAGCGGTGGTTGCAGAAGATTTTAAAGCTGGAAAATGTGACGGCATTAGTGTGACCGGGATGCGTGGCCGTCAGTTCAATAATTTTACCGGTTCACTCGATGCTATTGGCGCGATTCCAGATCTGAATCTGGCAGTTAAAGTAATGCAGGGACTGGCCAGTCCGACCTTTGCCAAACATATGCTGCAAGGTAAATATGAGGTAGTCGGTGTCATTCCTGTGGGTGATGCTTTCCTGCTGGTGAACGACCGCAGTATTAATACCGTTGCTAAAGCCGCTGGTAAAAAAATTGCCGTACTTGATTATGATGAAGCACAAAAAATCATGGTACAGCAGGTCGGCGCACAGGCGGTGAGTGCCGATGTCACCAATTTTGGTGCCAAGTTTAACAATGGCCAGGTGGATATTATTGGTGCACCAGCAGCAGTATTTAAACCGCTGGAATTACATAAAGGTTTGGGTAACAAAGGCGCGATTGTGAATTATCCGGTGTTGCAGGTCACAGGCAATATCATTATCCGTCCAGATAAATTTCCGGCAGGTTACGGACAAAAATCACGTGAATGGGTGAGAAGTCAGTTACCGCGTGCCTTTGGTATTTTGGGGAAAATGAAAGCGGACATTCCAGCAAAATACTGGATGGATATTCCTGCTGCAGACAAACCGGGTTACCAGAAAATGATGCGGGATTCCCGAATTGACCTGACCAAACGCGGTGTTTATGACAAACGTATGATGAAATTGTTATGGCAATTCCGCTGCAAACAGAACCCGAAAAACTTTGAATGTGCCTTACAGGATGAGAACTACAAATAATCCTGATAAAATTACTCTGATTTGACTTTTAATCTGTAGAGACTGACCATATATTGAGTGTGCTATACTTAAATATGGTCTTTTCTTTTTAAAGACATTCCATTCAACAGAGGAATCCGCCATGAATGCCCAAGCGCTTGTGCTCACCGACAATGCCGCAAATAAAGTACGCCAGTTGCGTGACAGTGAAGGTAACCAAGACTTAATGCTCCGTGTCTATGTGACCGGTGGCGGCTGTTCAGGTTTCTCTTATGGCTTTAATTTTGCAGAAAGCCAGAATGAAGATGATGCAGAATTTGCCAATGGCGATGTTAAAGTCCTGGTCGATTCATTGAGTTATCAATATCTGGTCGGTTCGGTGGTAGATTATTTAGAAGGTCTGGAAGGTTCACGTTTTGTGGTACAAAACCCGAATGCGACCACGACCTGTGGTTGTGGATCTTCATTCTCGATCTAAATCCATGCACAAAAAAAAAGTCCTCTCAATGAGGACTTTTTTATATCTGGAAGAACGTTTAGCTATCCAGTTTTACCGCTTCAAGCAGGTCAAAGATCACGGTAGTGACATCCTGACTCAACTCGCGGTTATTGAAAATTTCATAGGCGCTAATGGTAATGTCGGTATCGCTTGGCAACAGACGCTGTTCTTCTTCGATCAGGTCATTGATCGGTAATAAGGTCTGTTTGATTTCCAGATGCAGAATATCTTTATATTCCAGATTTTCATCGTCGAGTTCAATCAGTTGTTCATTGAAATAAGGCAGCAAAATCGAATGAAGATAGGGTTGGATGTCCTCGATATCAAAGATTTCGATATCACGGGTTTCATCAATCGTACTAATGTGGTCATTTACTTCAATTAAAATATGGTAGTAACTCACACGAATCTCCAAAGATGGCCTGAACAATGTAGCCAATCACAATAACATGAAATCAGAATAGAGTGTTTTTTATCATACTTATACACTTAAATTAATTAGGGAATTCAAGCTGATCACTTAACGGTTATAAAGCAAGGTCTTGTCTGCAGGTCGCAGCTGGAAGTGTTGCAGATTCTGTTTACCCAGCACCGGATACATCAGTGCTTCCGGGTCATTATGGTGATACAGCCCCAAGGCATGTCCGAGTTCATGTGCCAGAGTCAGACGGAGATCATCTTCTGCATCAAACTGATAGACATGAATTTGATCACCCATAAACACGCCTTTATGAAATTCGCGGGCAGGGAAACGCTGTTGGGCTTGAATGATATTCTGCTGATGGTTTTGCAGACCATGTTGATGCATGGAAACATTCATATTAAAGGAACTTTGCTGTTCCTGAAGGTACTGAAGTTCCCGTTGAAAACTTTCCGATTTGCGCTGTAAAGCCAAAACCTCATATTCAATCTGCTCATGTTCATAAGCAGATAAATTTGGCTGACGGCGTCGTTGCTGTAAGGCCTGAAATTCACTATTCATCTGATCTCTTTGCTGGATCAGGCGTTGCTGCTGACTTTCCAGATGCTGATGGGATGCTTCCAGATTTTTGACCTGACGTTGATACTTGGCGTCATCTGCCAGCAACTGTTTTTCGACTTTCTTCAAGGCATCATAGTCTTGCTGGCGTTGATCATAGATCAGGTGAATACTCAGCCTGGCATTTTCATCATAGACCATCAAATCATCACGATTGCTTCCCTGATGCCAGATTTCGATCGCTTCCTTGCTCAGTTGAATGACTTGATCTTTACTTAGTCCAAAGCCTGAATCGACCTGATCAATCCGGAAACGTAAGCGTGTATCGAAAGGATGCGTCAAGCGATCAGCCAGCGAGTTATAGCGCAGTTGAGGATGGGTTTGGGCCTGCATATGTAGATAGGCAGACATGATCAATCCCACTACGAGCAGACAGAGCAGAAGACGCATATTTTTTATTTAAATGTCTATTTTTTAAAAATATAGCTTAATTTTAATGCCTTTCCCATGCTTATTTGCATCATCCTTCAGCTTTTGGATAAAGCCCTAATTCGGCCAAAGCCTGCTGCAAAATTTCAAGGCGGATCGCCGGATCTATACCATTTTGCATCTGCATATTGAGTGAAAATGCCACGATTTCAGCCTGCGGTGTTTCAACCCAGCCGGTGAGCCAGCCGACTTGCGGTTCCACATCCATGCCCCAACCGGATTTGACATATAGTCGATAAGCTTTCCGCTCCTGTAAAAATAACATGGCTTTGACTTGTTGCTGGACTTGAGGATCAAAGGCCAGTTGCTCTCGGGCCAACGCAGAAACAAATTGGACTTCCTGTTTTGGAGTAACTTTCAAAGGGCCTACCAACCAGAAGTTATCGACCTGTTGACCAATCTGCTGATTACCAAATTGGATGCGTTGTACTTCCTGTTGCATCAATTCAAGGCCAATGCGACGTGCCAGTTCCTGATACACGGGTACAGCAGAAGCTTGCATGGCTTCGCCGAGAGTCATGTCTTTTTCCCAGGCTGCAAAACTGCGTTTCTTGCCATCCCATTTAAAAATTTCATTGGTTGTGGCTTTGCCATGTTGCAGGCCAATCAGGGCATTGAGCATTTTGAAAGTAGAGGCTGGAACATATTCGGTATTTGCACGACTTAAATCATTACCATAAACCTGTATCTGTTGACCACGCTGAATCACTAAAACGCCAGCGCTTTGCGCCTGATCAAATAATTGGGCAATGGCTTGAGTCGATTGAATTGAAGTGATCTGAGAGGGGGAGGATGAAACGGGCAGACTACACGCCGTCAGTCCCAAGCAACTAAATAAAGGCAGCAAAATCAGAATTTTCATGGGTTCAGGGTATTTTAATGTTTGATTTAACTTAAACAGCTTTTCCTGAAAATACGATCAAATTTTGGTAATTTTTATTTTATTCCTTCAAGTTGAGAAATAAAAAAACCGCGCTTTCGCGCGGTTTTTTCAGTTAAAGCGACAAATTATTTTTTGTCATCTTTTACTTCAGTGAACTCAGCATCTACAACGCCGTCATCCGCTTTTTGAGCTTGACCTTCGCCGCCTTGGAATGCGTTTGGATCAAAACCTTGCGCACCGCCTTGGCCTTGCGCTGCTTCATATGCACGTTGTGTAATTGGCATGATGATGTTTTGCAGCGCTTCAGTTTTCGCTTTGATGTCTTCAACGTCATTTTCTTTAGTTGCAGCTTCAAGCTCAGAAACCGCAGTTTCGATTGCAGTTTTTTCGTCTGCAGTCACTTGCTCGCCAAGATCTTTCACTGCTTTTTGTGAAGAAGCAACTAAAGCATCCGCTTCGTTACGAGCTTTTGCAAGCTCTTCAAATTTACGGTCTTCTTCAGCATTCGCTTCAGCATCTTTGATCATTGCTTCGATTTCAGCATCAGACAAACCTGAGTTTGCTTTAATCTGGATCGATTGCTCTTTACCAGTGCTCTTGTCTTTTGCAGATACTTTCAAAATACCATCAGCGTTGATGTCGAAAGATACTTCAATTTGTGGCACACCACGTGGCGCAGGTGGAATGTCGCCTAACTGGAAGTTACCCAACAGTTTGTTTTGCTGCGCCATTTTGCGTTCACCTTGGTAAACTGAAATGTCTACAGCAGGCTGGTTGTCCGCAGCGGTTGAGAACACTTGAGATTTCTTCGCAGGAATCGTGGTGTTTTTCTCGATAATTGCAGTCAACACGCCGCCCATGGTTTCAATACCAAGTGTCAACGGAGTTACGTCAAGTAGAAGTACGTCAGTTTTGTCACCTGAAAGTACCGCACCTTGAATCGCAGCACCCATGGCTACTGCTTCGTCAGGGTTTACGTCTTTACGTGGCTCTTTACCGAAGAATTCTTGAACCTTCTGTTGAACCATTGGCATACGAGACTGACCACCAACCAGGATTACGTCAGAGATATCAGACGTCGAAAGACCTGCATCTTTAAGCGCAATACGGCAAGGTTCAATGGTACGCGCAACCAGGTCAGCAACCAGACCTTCTAATTTCGCACGTGTTACGTTGATCACTAAGTGTTTAGGACCAGTCGCATCAGCAGTGATGTATGGAAGGTTGATTTCAGTTGCATTTGAAGAAGAAAGCTCGATTTTTGCTTTCTCCGCAGCTTCTTTTAAACGCTGAAGTGCAAGTGGATCTTGTTTCAGGTTAAAGTTTTGTTCTTTCTTGAACTCTTCAACCAGGAACTCGATTAACGCGTTATCGAAGTCTTCACCACCTAGGAATGTGTCACCGTTAGTCGACAATACTTCGATTTGCTGGTCGCCATCAAGGTCAGCAATTTCAATGATTGAAACGTCGAAAGTACCACCACCCAAGTCGTAAACCGCGATTTTACGGTCGCCTTCTTTCTTGTCCATACCGAACGCAAGTGCCGCAGCAGTTGGCTCGTTGATGATACGTTTAACTTCTAAACCTGCAATTTTACCTGCATCTTTAGTTGCTTGACGCTGTGCATCGTTGAAGTAAGCAGGAACAGTAATAACAGCTTCAGTCACTGTTTCGCCCAGGTAATCTTCAGCAGTTTTCTTCATCTTTTTCAAGATTTCAGCAGAAACCTGTTGTGGCGCCAATTTTTTGTCGTTGACATCAACCCAAGCATCACCATTGTCTGCTTTGATGATTTTGTAAGGAACCAGACCGATATCTTTTTGTACCGCTTGGTCTTCATAACGACGACCGATCAAACGTTTGATCGCGAACAATGTGTTTTTCGGATTCGTTACTGCTTGACGCTTTGCAGATTGACCTACCAGAATTTCGCCATCTTTATAGGCAATAATAGATGGAGTGGTACGCGCGCCTTCAGCGTTTTCGATTACTTTAACTTTGTCGCCTTCAAGTACTGCAACACATGAGTTTGTAGTACCTAAGTCAATACCAATGATTTTAGCCATTTGGATGTTTCCTCTAAAATTTTTTTGTGATTTACACTTGTTATCCGATATGAGAGCCGTTCGATTTTTTTCAAGTAAAATTTTTGAAAAATTTCACAAACTCCCGAATTTATTTGGCTTAAGCGCCGACCATCACCATGGCAGGACGCAATAAGCGACTGTTAAGCGTGTAGCCTTTTTGCAAAACAGTCCCAATTTCATTTGCTTTGGCATTTGGATCAATCCCGACTGCCTGATGCAGGTCAGCATTGAAACCGTTGTTGGTATCCACTGCCACAACCCCAAATTTCTCCAAGGTATGCAATAAAGATTTAAGGGTCAGTTCAACACCTTCACGCAATGGTGTTTGCTCTTCACCTGCAGCCACAATGGCACGTTCCAGATTGTCGACTGTTTCTAGAAGCTCTTTAGAGAACTTTTCCAGAACTGTATCTTTATGCTTTTCAGATTCACGCTGAATACGTTCAACACTCTTTTGTGCTTCATAAACTGCATTGGCGGTACGGGCTTTTTCTAACTTTAAATCACCTTCAAGCTGCGCAATCTGTTCTTGTAAAGACTCAACGGAAACTTCAGCCTGCTCGGTTTCAGCTTGAGTTTGCGCTTTATCTTGTTCCGCTTGCTCTTGCTCAAGTTGTTGAGCTTGCTCGTTTTGCTCAGTCGCCATTGATTTACTCCGTTTAAATGGGTTCTTAAACATGTACAGTCCTTAGGCCTCAGTGTTCACTGTGTTTATGCTGAACTGCCATGGTTGTGAAGTTCTTGATTACCTAAAGAAATCGGGGCAGGGTGTAAAAATTCAAGCGTCGACCCAGATTAAATTTAAGATTTATACAAAATACTGAATCTAGCGGATAGCAGAACAAGCTATTCAGAACACAACAGCAGGATAGGATGAGAATAAAATACACGGACATCAGCAGCGATGAATCCGAATTTTGAACTGAATAGATTTAATTAGCGACTAAATCTAAGAATTAAGTATTTGAAAATAAATATAAAAAATGAATAATCGTATTTTTGAATCAAATTAATAATTTTAATCCGTTTTAAGTATTGGTAAAAAAATTGCATCATACTTCTATTAACAGCGACCTTGTTCAGAGGAGAGAGCCGAACCGGGTTGCTGTTGCCCTATTTTAGAGTTGCTTTTTTCAAGCTGAGTATCCCCAAAACTCAGCTTTTTTTTTGCCTATTTATTTATTAGACATAAAAACGATTAATATCTAAGCAATAAAGTCTTTCACAATAGATGAACTTTTGATTAATATTTATTCCAGATTCTATCGCTGTAGTTTCTTCTTATTTTGAAATGTGTTTTCGTGGCTTATCCTGTTCTCTAGATAAGCCTTTTTTTTGCCTAGAATTTACCTTTTTTAAATTTGTTGGAATCAGTCGTCTCTATTTTAGCGTTCTGTAAGATAAAACTTACAGCTTGGATAGTGAATCTCGGCTTCATGAGCGCAAGTTGATTCGATAGGATAATTTATATAGAGAATAGGATGTTCTGGTTGAATTGCTGAGAAGCATAAGCGAAGTGGAAGTTCGTTTAACATAACCCTCTGCAAAGGCCCTAAAGAAATTTTCTTTAGGGCCTTTGTCTATCTGGCAGCTATCTTTTTCCATTTAAAAAGCCCAGTCTGGGCTTTTAATACAGAAAATGATTCAAGTCTTAGTCGCGACGATCCCGTGAACGTTGTTCTTGATGACGTCGGTTGTCATTCCAGCGTTGATTAGAACGATTTTGCTGGACTTTTTTACTGCGTTGATCTGTTACACGTTTACGCTCCAGATCCTGACGACGTTTACGTTCTGCCTCTGCCTGTTTTTGCCGTTGCGTCATGATATTTTTACGTTGCTGTTCATGGCGCTGTCGTCCCAGTTGGCTTTTACGTCGATCCAACTCTAACTGTCTTTTACGATCTTGCTCCCAATTGAGACGTTGTAATTCCTGTTTACGTCGATCCAGTTCAATGCGTTTGCGTTGCTGTTCATATTCCCAGCGTTGCCGCTCATAGCGACGATCTTGTTCATAACGCCGGTCCAGTTCATAGCGACGATCATAACGCTGATCATAGCGGCCATCATAATAGCCACCATCTTCAGGAAATGCGACGCAGCCTACAGCTAAAAATGTAGTCGCCAAAGACAGAGCTATAATTTTGCTAGCCATAGGCATCCTCCCGGTTTGTAATAAAAAATATACTTAAGCTCGCAAAAGTACGTCAAAAATAACCTTTAAACGGTCAATGACATCTTTTATAAATGAGGGTAACGTATTGAGTAGAAGCTATATGTACATTGATATTAAGACTTATATAAGAATATGGTCACTGAAACGCTAATCGTGTAGAAACTATGAAGAATTAAGAGAATAAGGACTAAAAATAATGACTGTGAATCCTCCGGTTCTGAAAAGTGTGATGGAAAAGGGACAAGGGACGGCAGCGCGTATGCTGGACCGCTTACCTGGCATTGCACAGGAAGCATTAGTTAAGGCTCTGGATTATCCTCATGTTTATCCTGATTTAGATTCATTGGTTAAATGCCTGATGGCCATCCAGATAAAACAGGGGCATAGCAGTTTTATCAGTGAGGATCTGGCTCATTCGCGCACATTGTTTGATGCACGCATGAAAGCGATCGCGGCTAAACCAACTACTGTCAAAGTCATCGAAGAGCTGCGCCTGCCTTTGCAAAGTGGCAGCATCTTTGCCCGGCATTATCATCCAGCTCCACAAAAGAAGTTGCCGATGGTGATTTTTTATCATGGCGGTGCATTTATGGTGGGCGGTCTGGACAGCCATGATGAATTCTGTCGCTTGCTGGCAGTACATGCCAAAGTGCAGGTGCTAAGCGTGGCTTATCCGCTGACGCCAGAATTTAGCCCCTTGCAGATGGTACAGGTTTGTGAAGATGCCTTGGCTTGGGCACATCAGCATAGTAAGCAACTAAAAATCTATAAAAATCGTATTGCCGTAGCAGGGGACAGTGCGGGCGGAAATCTGGCTACTGTGGTGGCACAGCGCAGTGCAGGTAAATCTTATGCCGCACGAGCACAGCTTTTGCTTTATCCGGCGGTCGACTTTAAAAGTCGCCATCCTTCTTTTTATGCCTATAAAGATGGACTGGTACTTTCGGAACAGGATATTGATCTGGTGACCTTCATGTATGCCCAAACCCATCAGATTGAACTGGATGATCCGCTGATTTCACCGACCTATGGTGAATTGCAAAACTTGCCGCCAAGTTATGTGATTACCGCACGGCATGATGTCCTGCATGATGAAGGCTCAATTTATGCACATAAACTACGTCAGAATGGCGTGAGTGTTCATTATCATGAATATACCGATCAGGCACATGGTTTTATCAACCTGACGCCGATCTCCCGCCGTGCCAAAAAATATGTGATTGAGATCAGCAAAAACTTCCGCAAATTTTGGGACAAAAATAGTTAAATCCAAGGTGTAAATGCAAAAAGGTGTTTCTCATGAAACACCTTTTTGATAGACAGGTTTTTATCAGTTCTTATACTTTGCTACTGATCTGCGCTTCAGGAAAGATCAGATTGAATTTGGGAACATAAAAGCTTTGCAGTAATTTGGCTTTGGAAAAATCTGGAAATATATTCTCGGTATCTTGCCATTCTACTTGCGAGAGTTTGGAGAGGTGACCGCGGAACTGTGGACTAAACTGAAAACGCTGGCCTTTCCAGGCTTGCTGAATCTTCAGCATAGACGCTGGAATATGATGACTATTAATGTAGAACTGGCGTGCGGATTTGGTTTTCTTCAGTCGAATCGTCATATGCTGGTTCTGATGCTGAATCTGACACAGTACTTCCTGATCCTTTTCCTGCCATTCAAATTGCGCATGTTCTTTGGGAATGCCCCATAGATGCTGACCGTGTACCACAGACTCATAGGTAGACACATAAATTTTAGGAATCGAGCTGAGGCGCCGTTTACTAATTAAAGGATGATCCAGAATCAGTAACTCATCATAAGGGCCAATCGGCGAGGTGTGATAACGTACCAACAAGACTTGGACCATACGACCCAGCGGAGATGGTGCGATCCGAAATTGTTTCGCTTGCTGGATAAAGCTTGGGGTCAACCAATAATTTAGAATAAAACCCTCACCCTGCAAACGCCAAGGTGGAAACTGATGAATATTTTGCTCCTGTAATAATGCATGCTTCATTCTTATTCTCTTGTCTTTAGTCGGCAGGTCACTGCATTATGAGTTATAAAAGATTAATATATAGTTATTCACAACCATTACTTCTAAGTAGATGAGTTAATAAATGTTAAAGAAATCATTATGTGTCATCGCGCTTGCCGCGGTCAGTCTGCCAAGCTTTGCTGCAAATACGATTATTGAAATGAAGACTTCATCGGGAAATATTGAAATTGAACTCTTCAATGACAAAGCCCCAATCTCGGCAAAAAACTTCGAAAGCTATGTAAAGAGTAACTTCTATAAGGACACAATCTTTCACCGCGTCATTCCAGGCTTTATGGTGCAGGGCGGTGGCTTTGATATGAACATGCAGGAAAAAGCCAATACCAAAGCACCCATTAAAAACGAATCGTCCAATGGTCTGCAAAATAAACGCGGTACTTTAGCCATGGCCCGTACCAATCAGCCGGATTCTGCCCGAGCACAATTCTTTGTGAACTTGGTCGATAATGATTTCCTGGATCGTTCTGCTAGAAATGCCGGCTATGCGGTCTTTGGTAAGGTCACTAAAGGCATGGATATCGTCGATCAGATTGCCAAAGTACCGACCCGAAACTATGGAATGCATCAAAATGTGCCGGTGAACCCTGTAAAAATCACCAGTGTGACGATTAAAGCACCAGTCGTGAAAAACTAGGCATAGAATAAAGCAGAAATATTTAATTTATATTTCTGTTTTAAAAATATGTACTTATGTAATGAATTGTATGGAATTGAACCAATTTGGTGCATAAAAATAAAACACTCGTGATTCATGTGCGTTAAAAGCGCTTGCACGTGTAAGAAATTGCCCTATAATGAGCACATACCGACGAGATAGACGGAAACGAACGAAGCAGAATGGCGGAGTTGTTGAGTTTATCGAAGTCCAGCTTCTAGCACTGACGAGGTGTTAGAAAGATCATTAAGAGATTATGAAGAACAACTTGTGTGGATTTTTACTGGTTGATCGATCGAAATTATTTTCATTGATTGATGGTAGAAATTACTCGAAGTTTATTTGAGAAATATTTGTCAGAAAATTGATGAGCCAAGATTGGTGTCCTTTAAGACACTACATAGTATTAAACTGAAGAGTTTGATCATGGCTCAGATTGAACGCTGGCGGCAGGCTTAACACATGCAAGTCGAGCGGGGAAGAGTAGCTTGCTACTTGACCTAGCGGCGGACGGGTGAGTAATGCTTAGGAATCTGCCTATTAGTGGGGGACAACATCTCGAAAGGGATGCTAATACCGCATACGTCCTACGGGAGAAAGCAGGGGACCTTCGGGCCTTGCGCTAATAGATGAGCCTAAGTCGGATTAGCTAGTTGGTGGGGTAAAGGCCTACCAAGGCGACGATCTGTAGCGGGTCTGAGAGGATGATCCGCCACACTGGGACTGAGACACGGCCCAGACTCCTACGGGAGGCAGCAGTGGGGAATATTGGACAATGGGGGGAACCCTGATCCAGCCATGCCGCGTGTGTGAAGAAGGCCTTTTGGTTGTAAAGCACTTTAAGCGAGGAGGAGGCTACCGAGATTAATACTCTTGGATAGTGGACGTTACTCGCAGAATAAGCACCGGCTAACTCTGTGCCAGCAGCCGCGGTAATACAGAGGGTGCAAGCGTTAATCGGATTTACTGGGCGTAAAGCGCGCGTAGGTGGCCAATTAAGTCAAATGTGAAATCCCCGAGCTTAACTTGGGAATTGCATTCGATACTGGTTGGCTAGAGTATGGGAGAGGATGGTAGAATTCCAGGTGTAGCGGTGAAATGCGTAGAGATCTGGAGGAATACCGATGGCGAAGGCAGCCATCTGGCCTAATACTGACACTGAGGTGCGAAAGCATGGGGAGCAAACAGGATTAGATACCCTGGTAGTCCATGCCGTAAACGATGTCTACTAGCCGTTGGGGCCTTTGAGGCTTTAGTGGCGCAGCTAACGCGATAAGTAGACCGCCTGGGGAGTACGGTCGCAAGACTAAAACTCAAATGAATTGACGGGGGCCCGCACAAGCGGTGGAGCATGTGGTTTAATTCGATGCAACGCGAAGAACCTTACCTGGTCTTGACATAGTAAGAACTTTCCAGAGATGGATTGGTGCCTTCGGGAACTTACATACAGGTGCTGCATGGCTGTCGTCAGCTCGTGTCGTGAGATGTTGGGTTAAGTCCCGCAACGAGCGCAACCCTTTTCCTTATTTGCCAGCGGGTTAAGCCGGGAACTTTAAGGATACTGCCAGTGACAAACTGGAGGAAGGCGGGGACGACGTCAAGTCATCATGGCCCTTACGACCAGGGCTACACACGTGCTACAATGGTCGGTACAAAGGGTTGCTACCTCGCGAGAGGATGCTAATCTCAAAAAGCCGATCGTAGTCCGGATTGGAGTCTGCAACTCGACTCCATGAAGTCGGAATCGCTAGTAATCGCGGATCAGAATGCCGCGGTGAATACGTTCCCGGGCCTTGTACACACCGCCCGTCACACCATGGGAGTTTGTTGCACCAGAAGTAGGTAGTCTAACCTTAGGGGGGACGCTTACCACGGTGTGGCAGATGACTGGGGTGAAGTCGTAACAAGGTAGCCGTAGGGGAACCTGCGGCTGGATCACCTCCTTAACGAAAGATTGACGATTGGTAAGAATCCACAACAAGTTGTTCTTCATACGATGTATCTGAGGGTCTGTAGCTCAGTTGGTTAGAGCACACGCTTGATAAGCGTGGGGTCACAAGTTCAAGTCTTGTCAGACCCACCAAATCTGACTAACGAAGCATGAAAGTGCTGAAGCAAACAGAACAGAACGATACATTGACTTATTGATAAGCTGGGGACTTAGCTTAGTTGGTAGAGCGCCTGCTTTGCACGCAGGAGGTCAGGAGTTCGACTCTCCTAGTCTCCACCAAATTTCAAGATCATAAAAGCACTGCTTTTACTTGAAATTTAAGCAAGAAGCTACGCTTCGCGCAGTATGTAAGCATACAGTGATGAAGTTGTTTAGTTCCTAAGCGATCAAGTGTTTAGATCCTAGAGATTAACAAGTACAAGCGTTATGATACGCGCACTTGATAATCTCTGTGATTTATCACAGTTTCCTGACCTGACGAAGGCTGGAAAAATCATTAACAGAATATATTTGAGTTGAAATAATTTGTTCAAACTCGTTTTTAAGATCAACACTAACAGTGATTTATTACTGTGATGTGAAGATTGAAGAAATGAGTTCTAGCGAAATTAACTGAATCAAGCGTTTTGGTATATGAATCTAATTGAAGCTGTACTGTAGTTAAATCTACGAAACGCCAACTGTATGAGAGTGTTGAAAGACACGATCTGTTGCTTATCCCACTTGTAAGGATAAACGACTGTTTGGGGTTGTATAGTCAAGTAATTAAGTGCATGTGGTGGATGCCTTGGCAGTCAGAGGCGAAGAAAGACGTGATAGCCTGCGAAAAGCTCCGGGGAGGCGGCAAATATCCTGTGATCCGGAGATGTCTGAATGGGGAAACCCACTTACCATAAGGTAGGTATTGCAACATGAATACATAGTGTTGCAAGGCGAACGAGGGGAAGTGAAACATCTCAGTACCCTTAGGAAAAGAAATCAATTGAGATTCCCTCAGTAGCGGCGAGCGAAAGGGGAAGAGCCCATTAAGTCATATAAGTTCTAGTGGAACGCTCTGGGAAGTGCGACCGTAGACGGTGATAGTCCTGTACACGAAAGGGCTTATATGATGATGTCGAGTAGGGCGAGGCACGTGAAACCTTGTCTGAATATGGGGGGACCATCCTCCAAGGCTAAATACTCCTGACTGACCGATAGTGAACCAGTACCGTGAGGGAAAGGCGAAAAGAACCCCTGTGAGGGGAGTGAAATAGATCCTGAAACCGCATGCATACAAGCAGTGGGAGCCGGCTTAGTCCGGTGACTGCGTACCTTTTGTATAATGGGTCAGCGACTTATATTCAGTAGCGAGGTTAACCGCATAGGGGAGCCGTAGGGAAACCGAGTCTTAATAGGGCGCATTAGTTGCTGGGTATAGACCCGAAACCAGGTGATCTATCCATGAGCAGGTTGAAGGTTGGGTAACACTAACTGGAGGACCGAACCCACTGTCGTTGAAAAGCCAGGGGATGACTTGTGGATAGGGGTGAAAGGCTAATCAAACTTGGTGATAGCTGGTTCTCCCCGAAAGCTATTTAGGTAGCGCCTCGGACGAATACCATTGGGGGTAGAGCACTGTTTCGGCTAGGGGGTCATCCCGACTTACCAAACCGATGCAAACTCCGAATACCAATGAGTACTATCCGGGAGACAGACTGCGGGTGCTAACGTCCGTAGTCAAGAGGAAAACAATCCAGACCGCCAGCTAAGGCCCCAAAATTATAGTTAAGTGGGAAACGATGTGGGAAGGCATAGACAGCTAGGAGGTTGGCTTAGAAGCAGCCACCCTTTAAAGAAAGCGTAATAGCTCACTAGTCGAGTCGGCCTGCGCGGAAGATGTAACGGGGCTAAAACTATATGCCGAAGCTGCGGATGCATAATTTATTATGCGTGGTAGGGGAGCGTTCTGTAAGCCGATGAAGGTGGATTGAGAAGTCTGCTGGAGGTATCAGAAGTGCGAATGCTGACGTGAGTAACGACAATGCGAGTGAAAAACTCGCACGCTGAAAGACCAAGGGTTCCAGTCCAACGTTAATCGGGGCTGGGTGAGTCGACCCCTAAGGCGAGGCCGAGAGGCGTAGTCGATGGGAAATTGGTTAATATTCCAATACTTCTGTGTAATGCGATGAGAGGACGGAGAAGGTTAAGTCAGCCTGGCGTTGGTTGTCCAGGTGGAAGGTTGTAGGCATGTATCTTAGGCAAATCCGGGGTACTCTATGCTGAGAACTGATAGCAAGCTGTACTTGTACAGTGAAGTGGCTGATACCATGCTTCCAGGAAAAGTCTCTAAGCTTCAGTTACACAGGAATCGTACCCGAAACCGACACAGGTGGTCAGGTCGAGTAGACCAAAGCGCTTGAGAGAACTCTGCTGAAGGAACTAGGCAAAATGGTACCGTAACTTCGGGAGAAGGTACGCTGTTGTCTGTGATAGGACTTGCTCCTTGAGCGGCCGACAGCCTCAGAAACCAGGCCCCTGCAACTGTTTATTAAAAACATAGCACTCTGCAAACACGAAAGTGGACGTATAGGGTGTGATGCCTGCCCGGTGCTGGAAGGTTAATTGATGGGGTTAGCGTAAGCGAAGCTCTTGATCGAAGCCCCAGTAAACGGCGGCCGTAACTATAACGGTCCTAAGGTAGCGAAATTCCTTGTCGGGTAAGTTCCGACCTGCACGAATGGCATAATGATGGGGGCGCTGTCTCCAGCAGAGACTCAGTGAAATCGAATTCGCCGTGAAGATGCGGTGTACCCGCGGCTAGACGGAAAGACCCCGTGAACCTTTACTGCAGCTTGACATTGAACTTTGATCTTACTTGTGTAGGATAGGTGGGAGGCTTTGAAGTCGCGACGCTAGTTGCGATGGAGCCGTCCTTGAAATACCACCCTGGTAATATTGAGGTTCTAACTCTGTCCCGTTATCCGGGACGAGGACCATGTCTGGTGGGTAGTTTGACTGGGGCGGTCTCCTCCTAAAGAGTAACGGAGGAGTACGAAGGTGCGCTCAGCGTGGTCGGAAATCACGCGTAGAGTATAAAGGCAAAAGCGCGCTTAACTGCGAGACCCACAAGTCGAGCAGGTACGAAAGTAGGTCTTAGTGATCCGGTGGTTCTGTATGGAAGGGCCATCGCTCAACGGATAAAAGGTACTCTGGGGATAACAGGCTGATACCGCCCAAGAGTTCATATCGACGGCGGTGTTTGGCACCTCGATGTCGGCTCATCTCATCCTGGGGCTGAAGCAGGTCCCAAGGGTATGGCTGTTCGCCATTTAAAGAGGTACGCGAGCTGGGTTTAGAACGTCGTGAGACAGTTCGGTCCCTATCTACCGTGGGCGTTGGAAATTTGAGAGGATCTGCTCCTAGTACGAGAGGACCAGAGTGGACGAACCTCTGGTGTACCGGTTGTCACGCCAGTGGCATCGCCGGGTAGCTATGTTCGGAAGGGATAACCGCTGAAAGCATCTAAGCGGGAAGCCTACCTCAAGATAAGATTTCCCCGAGACTTTATGTCTCCTAAAGAGCCGTTGAAGACTACGACGTTGATAGGTTGGATGTGGAAGCATAGTGATATGTGAAGCTGACCAATACTAATTGCTCGTGAGGCTTGACTATACAACACCCAAACAGTTGTTGTATTAAGCATCAATTGATTTCATATTGATCTAACGATCAGACGAAGCCTTGATTTAGTTACGCTAAACGAACAAACTATCCAACTCAGATAAATCTGTTAATGAATTCTATTTGGTAGAAAGCAAGGCAAAACGTAAGACCTAGCAAGTATCCATAAACAGTTGTGCTGGCGACCATAGCAAGAGTGAACCACCTGATCCCTTCCCGAACTCAGAAGTGAAACCTCTTAGCGCTGATGGTAGTGTGGGGTTACCCATGTGAGAGTAAGTCATCGCCAGCTCATTATTCGAAAATCCCCCTCCGCATTAGCAGAGGGGGATTTTTTTATGCGTGGGTTTTAGTCAAATAGCTCTTGGAATTGTTGAATATTGATTAAAAACTAGACTCATGGGTTTAGATTTTTAAGGAATAAGTAAGACTTTAGTCGGATATTGCATGAAAAGTAGCTGTGTTGAACTAAGTTGTTGCGAAGACATGGCGATAAGAATCATTAAAAATAATAAATAAGAGTTAGGGTCATGTGTCGTGCTGAAAACAACGAAAAAAACTCACAGGAGGTGAGTAAAAATGGCAGAAAACATGAAGCGAGTAGCAAACACTGTAAGTGTGAATGATGTGATTGATCAGGCAAAATTCACTAAATTTCACTTAAGCATTGTATTATGGTGTTTGTTTATTGTCCTATTTGACGGATATGATTTAGCAATTAACGGTGTCGTTCTGCCTCTACTTATGCAAGAGTGGGGCATGAGTGCTGTTCAAGCAGGCATGCTTGCAAGTACAGCACTCGCTGGCATGATGTTTGGAGCCATGCTGTTTGGGATGCTTGCAGACAAAATTGGTCGTAAAAAAGTTATCTTGATTTGTGTTTCTTTATTTAGTGCTTTTACATTTTTAGGTGGATTTACCACTAATCCAACAGAATTTGGTATTTTACGTTTTATTGCTGGTTTAGGGATTGGTGGTGTATTACCAAACTTAGTGGCTCTAACGTCTGAATATGCACCTAAACGTTTAAAAAGCACACTGGTAACCACCATGTTTAGTGGTTATGCGGTGGGCGGTATTATGGCTGCATTATGCGGTACATGGTTTACACCAAGTTTTGGTTGGGAAATTATGTTCTTCATTGCAGGTATTCCCTTACTTTTTGTTCCATTTTTTTGGAAGTTCTTACCTGAGTCTTTAACTTTCCTCGTTAAAGAACAAAAAGTGAATGAAGCACGTCGTTTTATCAAGCAAGTCGAGCCAACTGCAGACATACAAGCAGATACTGAACTGGTTCTAGCTAGCGCTGATCAGACCCAAAGTGCATCAGTAAAAGCTTTATTTACAGAAAATCGTGCCACAGGAACATTCTTATTTTGGATTGCTTTCTTTATGTGCTTACTCATGCTTTACGCACTTGGAAGCTGGCTACCAAAACTGATGATGGCAGCGGGATATTCTTTAGGCAGCAGTTTAATGTTCTTATTAGCACTGAATATTGGTGCCGTGATCGGAACCATTAGCGGCGGTATTTTGGCAGACCGTTTTGACTTTAAACCTGTTCTTATGAGTATGTTAACTGTCGGTGTACTATCTTTGGTTGGTTTGGGCTTTAATTCTCCAACCCCTGTTATTTATTTACTTGTGAGTTTAGCAGGTGCCTCATCTATTGGTACCAGTATCTTGTTATATAGCTATGTTGCTCAATACTATCCTGTTGCAGTACGTTCTACTGGTATTGGTTGGGCTTCTGCTGTAGGGCGTACAGGTGCAATTGTTGGCCCGATCGTGATTGGTATGCTGCTTGGTATGGAGTTACCACATAAATGGAACTTTATCGCGGTGGCAATGCCGGGTATTATTGGCATCATCGCTATTTCAATGATTCGTAAGCCACAACCTGGTCGCGTGATGGTGAAAAAATTAAAAACAGCCAAAATTTAAACTCTCGTAATTAACCTACTCAGTTAAAAAGCTCCTTACTTAAAGGGGCTTTTTCATATCTTTAGTATGAAATTAAATCAATATTCAATTGGTCAAAAGAATAAGCGGATTAAAAGAGCTTAAATATTGGGCGAATTAAAAAATAAATATCAATTATTCAAAAGTTTATATTAGTAATAGTGTGACATATCACGCAAATAAATGACCTTTCGGTGAGCATAGCAGAATATCAATTAGTCTTATTGTGCCTTAAATCCCGCTTGCGTATATTGCCTGACATTGAAGATTGACTTCAGTCTTCAACAAGATGTTATGGACAAGTACTCATGGGAGATGAGAACGATGACAACGGAAAAAATAGATGTAAATTCTGTAGTCGATAATGCGAAATTCACGCCTTTCCACTTCAATGTAGTTGCTTGGTGTTTACTCATTATCTTATTTGATGGCTACGATCTCGCAATCAATGGTGTAGTTTTACCGTTATTGATGCAAGACTGGGGCTTAAGTGCAGTGCAGGCCGGAATGCTTGCAAGTACCGCACTGGCTGGCATGATGTTTGGTGCGATGATCTTTGGTTCCCTCGCGGACAAGATCGGCCGTAAGAAAGTGATCATGATCTGTATTGTATTATTTAGTGGTTTAACTTTTGCCGGCGGCTTTGCTTCAAACCCAACCGAATTCGGTATTTTACGTTTCCTTGCCGGTCTTGGTATTGGTGGCGTAATGCCAAACCTGGTGGCATTGACTTCGGAATATGCCCCACAAAAAATGCGTAGTACGCTGGTGACCACCATGTTTAGTGGTTATGCGGTAGGTGGCGTAATGGCTGCATTATTGGGTTCATGGTTTACCCCAAGTTTTGGTTGGCAAATCATGTTCTTTATCGCGGGTATTCCACTGTTTTTGTTACCAGTGATCTGGAAATTCCTGCCTGAATCTCTCGCATTTATTGTGAAACAGAATAAGCAGCCAGAAGCTCGTCGTATTGTACGTCGCTTGGCGCCAAATCTGACAGTTACCGAGAATACAACTTTCACTTTGCCACAGGAAAATGTGCCTGAAGCAGCGAACGTGGTCAGCTTGTTCCGTCGTGGTCGTGCGGTCAATACCTTACTGTTCTGGGTCGCGTTCTTTACTTGTCTGTTAACCATGTATGCACTGAGCAGCTGGTTGCCGAAGTTGATGATGGCAGCGGGCTATTCGATGGACAACAGCCTGATGTTCATGATGGTGATGAACGTGGGTGCGGTTGTAGGTATTGTGGGTGGTGGTATTCTGGCGGATCGTTTCCACCTGAAACCGGTACTGATGGTTCTGGGCATGATGGGTGCGATTGTAATGAGCTCAATGGGCTTTGCATCTAACCAGTTCTTGCTTTACATTTTGGTATTCCTAGCGGGTGCAGCGTCGATTGGTTCACAAATGTTGCTATATAGCTATGTTGCACAGTTCTACCCACTTGCGGTACGTTCGACAGGTATTGGCTGGTCTTCTGCGATTGGTCGTATGGGCGCGATTGTAGGGCCGATCCTGATTGGTGGTTTGCTTGGTATGAACCTGCCTGCTTACTTCAACTTTATGGCAGTCGGTTTACCGGTTCTGATTACTGCAATTGCGGTTGCGTTAATCATGCATGACAATGAATCTGAGAAGATTGGTTCAATTGAACCAGCAGTGTCTAAAGCTTAAAGCTAAGTATTAAATAAGAAGCCTCCGAAAGGGGGCTTTTTTATGGTTATTAGTTGATAAAAACTAATTCACAATTTATTTTGTAGTAATTAAATGAATTATAAATATCATGACCTTAGAATTATTTATAGCATCTTTAGCTCTCTTAATTTCAGTAATGCAATTATGGAAAACTTATTTTTATAAATCTAAACCATTCTTCACGATTGGAACTTTAACAGAACAAATTTATCCGATAAAAAGTGCTAGTGAAGAATGGTATGTGTGTAGTTTTCATATGCCAATTTCAATCTCGAATCATGGTGCTCAATTACTGATTATTGAAAAACTTAGACTGAAGTTGGTTTATCAAGATATTGAATTAAAGAATAACTATGAATATCTCTATGCTAAATGGATTCTTGATACAAAAGATTCCAAAAAAATTGATAGTGATCGATTCAGATGGATAAATGATATTGATCTTGAAGATTGGATTCCTCAACTTATTCAAGCCCGATCTATACAATCAAAAAGTTTTATTTTTGAAACCCGCTGGGATTTTCCTATCGATCAGAAGTTGACAGTTACTTTGCAAGGTAAGCTTATGAAATCTAACTCTTGGAGCGATATAAGTTCATGGGATATAAATCATAATCTCACTGTTTGGCAAATGTTGGTGATGGGTGGAAGTTCCATTGGTCATACTACAGAGCCAAAAGTTTTAAGAAGATCAAAAGCCTTATCTAATAAAATTTATATTAAGAATAAGATAGAATTTAATCCTGATAATTCTTTTTTGATACCTTCTTATTCAAATAAAAAAAATGCTCTATCTAAAATTTTAAAGATACTTAATAAGCATTAATTTAAATATTAGACCTCTTGCGAAAGTATCGTTTTACCTAATTTTTGAATTGGCTAAAACCTTATAATATGTAGCTTTTGGCTGTTTAAATTTTAAATTTTGACTAACGCAAGAAGTCTATTATTCTTAGTATTATTGAGATAAGGTAATGTGATAATCGCGCTATTCTAAATAGAGTAGAGGTATAGAAAATATGAATATTAATTCATTCTCCCCAATCCCTGAAGGTGATGAAGAACTGCATCTTCCTGAACTGGTGTACTGGGCATCTCTTGGTGATGTTGAACAGGTTGAGCAGGGCTTGCAAGAAGGTCTGGACGTCAACTCCGCCGATGAAGAAGGCTATAGTGCCTTACAGGCTGCAGCTGAAAATGATCATTTAGACGTAGTTAAGCTTCTGGTTAGCAAGGGCGCAGATATTGCACATCGCAGTCCAAATACTGCTTTAGAACTGGCTGAAATGGCCGGAAATAAAGACGTGGTGACTTATCTGAAAAGTTTGGCCGGTGGTGTCTAAATATAAAAAAGAACCTCAATGCTGAGGTTCTTTTTTTAGTGTAGGAGCTTAGGCAGCTTCGCCTTCAAGCTCTTTTAAGATCGCTTCATTGAAAGCCGGTAAATCGTCCGGATTGCGTGAAGTAATCAGTACCCAGTCACCTGTATTGCAGCGGTGGACTTCTTCGTCGACCCATTTCCCGCCGGCATTTTCCAGATCTAGCTTGATGCTCTTATATGAGGTCAGATTCTTGTCTTTGATGCGCTGTGCATCAATCAGGGTCCATGGCCCATGACAGATCGCGGCAATTGGTTTGTGATTATCGGCAAAATGCTGAATGATTTTCTGCGCATCCTGATTGATTCTTAAGGTATCTGCGTTGACTGTACCGCCGGGAATCACCAAAAGATCATAATCATTCAGATCGACGTGTTCAAGACTGGTATCCGGCGTATATTGGGTGGCAGCTTTGGTATCACCTTTGACCGTCGCGACATCTTCATTTTTTTCGGCAGCATGAATCACTTCGAAACCTTTGGACTTTAGAAAATTTAAAGGCTCAGTGAGTTCATCATGTTCAATGCCTTGATTGGATGTAATAAAGAGGACCTTTTTTACCATGATTGCTGTTCCCAAAAAATGTGAGGATTTTTAGCTTAACAACAAGGCGATTCTTACAATGTTGGAGTTTTAGCTCGGAACTGTTAAGCAATGATAAATAAAATAATAGGCAGAAAAAAAAGCCCCGACATCCTGTCGGGGCTTTTGCGTATCTCGTGATTTAGGTATAACTCCTGTCGTACCTCACGTCCTGGTGTTGCGATGTTATTCTTGTTTTTAGGTCTTCTGGAGCATCCTGCTCTCTATGTTTATAAAGTAATACACATCCCGGTGGCGCACTAGCAGCAGATTGCGGTTATTGCTGTACGCTTTGGCTTACATCAGCGTAGAGAAATTGAACTTTATAGGCTTAACCGGTTGTATTGCATTAAAAATGTATATCTAGACCGATATAAGGACCTTTAAATTCCAGCTGTAAGTCTGGACGTTGATCCTGTTCAAAATCTACCTGCATGAGGCGATAACCGATTTTGGCACCGACATCGACCAGCAGATTATCAATGAAATCATATTGCAATTCTGCCTGTACGTCGGTTTTTCGGGTATCGCTGCCGCGACTGTAAACCGCTTCTGCTTTGGCACTCAAACCGGTAAATGGCAATTTAACCCCGGCTGTTGCATAGAGCAGTGGACTATATTCATCCAGATCGTATTGCGTGAAAGCGCCGGCAGTCCGGTTTTCCACCGTACCATCCAGATTGGTTAAACCTGCACCTATATCCGCATGCACAATGGTATCCAGCAATTCGTAATACAGAATATAGTCAATATTGTTCAGCTTGATATCTGAGGCATTGACAGGAGAACTCTGTTCGCTGGTGCTGTCCAGATTGACGTATTTAATCTTGGCATTTGGTAACAATGGCACAGGATGTTCTACAGCGACAGATAGCTGCGCTGTACCTTGTCGATCTAGCTCATGCTTGAAATTGTTATCCTGACTATAGCCGTCAAAATCCCAGTAACTGAGATCTGCTTTCACGCCGATTACATCTGCATGACTGAGCGTACTGAGTCCAAAACCGAAGAATAAGGTGGTGAGTATTTTTGCGCGCATGGCTCTATTCCCTAAAGCTTTATTAAAATTGGAGGTGTCTGGTTACTTAAAAACATCTTCTTAATATGGAGTAGCAAGTGCATGATATAGAGAATTTCAAAAATGTATATCCTTGGATTTTGCAGGACAATAAGATGGTAGCGAGAAGCACACAACAAACGAAAGAGTATGCATTATATGTCGCCGGTCAGGCCGTTCAGACGGGTGAATGGTTAGAGGTCAAACATAAATATAACCACGAACTGTATGCCCGTGTCGCCTTGGCTGATGCCAATACACTGGAACAGGCGATTCAGTCTGCCGTAGATGCTGAAGCCGAAATGGCTGCCTTGGAGCCGTTTCAGAAACAGAAAATTCTGCTGCATTGCGTACGCCGTTTTCGTGAAATTCATGAAGAACTGACTGAAATTCTGATTGCAGAAGGGGGCAAACCGCGTAAAGCAGCGGAAGCCGAAGTTGAACGTCTGATTAATACTTTCCAGATTGCCGCAGATGCCGTGACCCAAGTTGATCAGGGACGTATGCTGCCTCTGGCCGTGACTGCGACAGCATCTGGTTATCAGGGCATTGTGAAACAGGTGCCAATTGGTGCAGTGTCTTTGATTAGTCCGTTTAATTTTCCTTTAAACCTGACCGCGCATAAAATTGCTCCTGCGATTGCAGCCGGCTGTCCCTTTGTGCTGAAACCACCTAGCCTGACCCCGATTTCTGCCTTAAAAATTGCCGAAATTCTGGCGGAAACCGATTTACCGCAAGGTGCTTTTTCGGTCTTGCCCTGTCCGCGAGAACTGGCCGATCTACTGGTCACCGATGAGCGTTTTAAATTACTCAGTTTTACCGGTTCCGATGCTGTGGGCTGGGATATGAAAGCGCGTGCCGGACGCAAAAAAGTGGTCTTGGAACTAGGTGGCAATGCTGCCGTCATGATTGAGCCGGATACCGAGATTAATGATGCCTTGATTAACCGTCTAATTGGCGGGGCGTATAACCATGCCGGGCAGGTGTGTATCAGTGTGCAACGCATTTTGGTGCATCAGCAGATTTATACTGAAGTGAAGGACAAACTGCTGGCGAAACTGAAAACGATTAAAGCCGCTGATCCGAATCTGAGCACAACCTTGGTTGGTCCGATGATCAAGGAAGATGAAGCCAAACGCCTGAAAAAATGGCTGGATAAAGCCGTGAAAAAAGACGCGAAAATCCTGATTGGAGGCGAATTGAATGGTGTGATGTTCGCACCGACCTTGCTGGAAAATGTAGACCACAGTCTGGAAATCTACCGTGATGAAGCCTTTGGCCCGGTGGCAATTCTGGAAGCGTATGCTGATTTCGAATCCGGTATTGCCTGTATCAACCGCAGTCGTTTTGGCTTGCAAGCTGGAGTGTATACTCAGAATCTGAACAAGATGCTGTATGCCTGGGATCATCTGCATGTCGGCGGTGTCATTATCAATGATATTCCGTCTTTCCGGGTCGATAACATGCCTTATGGCGGGGTCAAAGATTCAGGTCTGGGTCGTGAAGGAATTCAGTCAGCCATTCGCGACATGCAGGAAGAGCGCATGCTGGTGATTAAAGCCTAAGTTTAGAATACTCATCGCTTCGATATCACAGGCAGCTTGTTTTAAATCTGCTTGTGATATTTAAACCGGTCTTTAAAGAGGTCAAAATTCCATGAGAGAATTTGATTTCCCATATCACGGCTTGGTCACGCGCCTTACTATAAGCTGTTTCATCGTCCAATAATGATCTAAAAACAGATGCTGGATTAGAGTCTTGGAATACATTTTTTAAAACAGCGACCCTGTAGTAAAACTTAAGAAAAAATATATTCCAAAAAGTTTGTCAATATATAACTTGTTTAATCTGGCTTATTTCGCAGAATTATTGAACGCTTAATTCGAATAGATTATAAATAACGAATATTTTAAGCAGAATTTACAGAAAAAATTTAAAAAAGTCAGTATTGTTAAATCATCTACAAGGTCAGTTTTTCGATCAGACTTTAAGCAAGATGTAAGACCTGCTGACCTGTTTGTACATTAGAATTCGACGCCCACAAGGTGCCCTCTAATTCAAACACCCAAAATTATTGAAAATGCTTCTTTTTTTGCTTGCGCCATAACCATAACAAGCAGCATCTAAAGGGGTTAAAAGTTTAGGTGTTCTATGACAGAAACTCGTGAGAATTGGTCCGCACGATCAGGATTCATTATTGCAGCGATTGGTTCCGCCGTTGGCTTGGGGAATATCTGGCGTTTCCCTTATGTTGCCTATGAAAATGGTGGCGGGGCATTCCTGATCCCCTATCTGATTGCGATTTTCGCAGCAGGTTTACCTTTATTGTTTTTAGACTATGCGGTCGGACACAAGTTCCGTAAAGCACCGCCTATGGCCTATAAAAAACTCATGAATGCCGAATCCTTGGGTTGGTGGCAGGTCATGGTCACTCTGGTGATCGGGATTTACTATGCCAGCGTCTTGTCCTGGGCTGGCAGCTATATGTTCTATTCCTTTGGACAGCAGTGGGGCACAGATACCCAAGGCTTCTTCTTCAATACTTACCTGCAAAATGGTGAGGGTCTGACGCTCGGTTTTGTACCTGTGCTGTTCTTTGGTTTGGTGGTCGTTTGGGCAGCAGTCATGCTGATTCTTTACGGTGGAGTACGCCGTGGGGTGGAACTGGCGAATAAAATCTTTATGCCATTGCTGGTGATTTTATTCACGATCCTAGTGATTCAGGCAGTACGTTTACCTGGTGCAGTCGATGGCTTAAATGCTTTCTTCACGCCGAACTGGGAAGCGATGGCCAACTATAAAGTCTGGTTAGCCGCTTTTGGTCATATCTTTTTCTCACTATCAGTGGGCTTCGGGATCATGTTGACCTATGCATCTTACCTGAAACGCAAAACCAACCTGACTGGTTCCGGGATTGTGGTGGCACTGGCCAACTCGTCTTTTGAAATTCTGGCGGGTATTGGTGTCTTTGCCGCGCTTGGTTTTATGGCGTTCAGCTCAGGTGCGAAAGTTGAAGATGTGGTGTCTGGCGGTATCGGTCTGGCCTTTATTGCGTTTCCGAAAATCATTTCCAGTTTAGGTGCAGGTGGTGACCTGTTCGGTTTCCTGTTCTTTGGTTCATTGACGGTTGCTGGTATTACCTCGATGGTCAGTATCCTGCAAGTTCCGATTGCTGCGTTCCAGGACAAACTGGGCTGGTCAAAGAACAAGTCAGTGACGATTATTGCTGGTGGTTCAGCAGTGATTTCTACCCTGATGTTCTCGACACATAGTGCCATTACCTTTGTCGATATCATCGACTACTTTGCCAATAACATCGGTATTGTCGGTGGCGGTCTGTTATCGATTATTCTGTTGTCGTGGTTCCGTCGTCCATTAATGAAACAGCTGGAAGGCCATGTGAATGAGTTTGCCAGCGTGAAACTGGGTGCCAGTTGGAACTTCATGCTAACGGTGATCACGCCTTTGTCATTATTGCTGGCATTGGGCCTGACCCTGAAATCGATCATGGCAGAAGGTTATGGTGGCTATGCTGCCGGTACCCTATGGATGGTAGGTGGAGGAGTAATGGCATTCTTTATTCTGGGTGCCATTCTATTCAGCCTGATTAAAGATCGTCACAGCTAGGAGAGCGACTATGAATACATCTGCACTAATCATGATGATCATCTCTATCGTTTTATTATGGGGTGGTCTGGTACTGGCTGTGATTCATCTGGCAAAGAATCCGGAAGAACCAGAAGACTAAAAATCTTCACATAAACCTACTGTTACCATAAATAGAAGTCATTATCATCCTTGATGATAATGACTTTTTTAATGGCTGATGCTTTGACATGATTTCCGTTTCAGATGGACAAGTCCATACAGCCTTTGCCGTGACTTTATTTGCCGGGCTGGCCACCGTGGTGGGTGGGGGACTGGTATTATTCTTAAAAAAACCTAATTTCCGTTTGCTAGCCTTTGGTTTGGCCTTTGCTGCCGGGGCCATGATTTATGTCTCTTTAACCGAAATTCTGAACAAATCGATCGCGTCCTTTAGCCTGGATTTTGATGAAAAAACCGGTTTTGCCTTTGGCACTTTTGCTTTTTTACTGGGCGTAGTTCTGGTGTTATTGCTGGATCGCTTTGTGCCGAATCCCCATGACACCATTGAAACCCATTCTGCCAAGGGCGTCAGTTCAACCCAATTACTGCGTACCGGCATGTTGACCCTGTTTGCGATTAGCGCACATAACCTGCCGGAAGGACTGGCGACGTTTTTTGCCACACTGGAAAGCCCTGCTTTGGGTGCGCCACTGGCGGTGGCAATTGCGATTCATAATGTACCAGAAGGTGTGGCGATTGCCTTGCCGGTATATATGGCCACGGGCCGTAAAGATTATGCGCTCTGGGCCAGTCTGGTTTCGGGTTTGGCCGAACCATTAGGGGCAGCGCTCGGTTATTTTATTCTGGCACCTTATATGAGTGAAACCGTCTATGGTCTGATCTTTGGCGTGATTGGTGGGGTGATGGTTTATCTGGCGCTGGATGAATTATTGCCGACGGCAAAGCGCTATTCTGAAGGGCATGAAACAGTCTATGGATTGGTGAGCGGCATGGCGGCATTGGCCAGCAGTCTGGTGATTTTTAAGTTTATTCAATAAGCCTTATATTCCCTAAATCACGAGGTATAAAAAAAGGCAGCTTGCGCTGCCTTTCATTTTAAACACATGACTTATGCAGTTTTTTCTATACGGCAATAGAAAAAGCCGTCGCCTTGATCTGCTTTCGGCAACAACTGACGACCATGAATCTGCTCGATGCCCCAATCGGCTTCGATCTTGATTTCTTTGGCATCGGCATGTTGAGCAAAGAATTCGACCATCTGCTGTTCGTTTTCGGCTTTCAAAATTGAACAGGTGATGTACAGCAAAGTACCACCGACTTTCAGTTGCTGCCACATATTTTCCAGAATCTGCTTTTGCAGCTGTACCGTTTGCGGAATATCTGTGGAATGACGCAGTAAGCGGATATCCGGATGACGACGGATCACACCAATTGCGGAACATGGTGCATCCAGTACGATACAGTCGACCGGCTCCGGAGCTGTCCAGGTGATCGCATCAGCCGCGATAATTTCAACATCGGCATATTCAGTTAACAGTAAGCGTTCCAGATTTTCTGCCACACGGACTAAACGTTTGGCATCTTGGTCAATGGCATACAGTTTTTTCGGGCTATATTTTTCCAGGATATGCGCAGTCTTACCCCCTGGCGCAGCGCAGGCATCTACTACGATTTTGCCTTCAAGGTCAGGAACTAAGGTCGCACACAGCTGGGCATGTTCATCCTGCACCGAGAAACCGCCGGCTTCATAGCCCGGCAGGTTCGGAATATGCACATTCTGTTCCAGTACAATCCCAACTTCAGAAAGAGTACAGGCACGTGCTTCATAGCCTTCTTCTTCCAGAATTTCCAGATATTCATCACGGCTGACCTGATTGATATTGACACGCAAGGTAAGCGGCGCAATCTGTTTCAAGTCATGTGACAGCTCGGCAAGCTGTTCCGGCCAGTCTTTCTTTAAACGCTTGTAGAGCCAGCTTGGCAGGCCATGCGCCTGATTTAAAGCCAGGTCAAATTCTTCTGTTTCACGTGAAACACGACGCAGTACCGCATTGACCAGACCGCTTAAAGGTTCAAATCCCAGCTGTTTGGCTGCAGTGACGGTTTCTGAAATCGCAGCATGTGCCGGAATACGCGTACATAGAATCTGGTACAAACCCAAATATAAGCAGCTTTCTAGAGCCTGGTTATCAAGAGGTTTGGTTAATAGCGGCAGGGTGATGGCTTTCAGGCCATGCCACTGACGTAAACAGCCTAGCGTTAACTCGTGATAAAGACCACGGTCACGTTCAGACACAATATTAATATGTTGATTGAGTACAGAAGCAAGTGATTGGCCATTTTGTACAGCCAATAGCGTTTTTACAACTTGCGCGCGCAAATTCAAATTTTTAGCTGATGATTGAATTTGGCTCATGCGAATTTATATCCTACCGATAGTTTTTGAGTTTGATTAATTTGAACAGCATTCAGGGCTTTGCCGCCTGGCCATTGCAGATTGGTGATGCAAATGACATTTTGATCGCCACACATCACATGCACGCCATCTTTATCCAGGGCAATCACTTCACTAGGCAGGGCATTGCTTGCCTTTTGTGTGGAAAGTGATGAATTCCAGATGCGTAAATTGTTGCCGTCATCTAGCGGGGTGAATGCCACTGGCCAGGGATTAAAGGCACGAATATTACGGTCAATATCTGCTGCAGGCTGGGTCCAGTCAATTTGTGCTTCGGCTTTTGTCAGTTTATGCGCGTAGACAGTCAGATTTTCATCCTGAACTTCACGGGTCTCAAGATAGTGCTGTAAAGTCTGTTCCGATTCGAGCACGGCCACAATCGCCTCAGCACCTTGCAGCGCCAGTTTGTCATGCAGGCTGGCAGATGTATCTTCGGCGCTAATCGGGCACAGTGTTTTATACATCATGTCCCCGGTATCCAGACCGGCTGCCATTTTCATAATGGTCACACCTGTTTCGATATCGCCGGTAGCAATCGCGCGCTGAATCGGGGCTGCACCGCGCCAGCGTGGCAACAGCGAACCATGAATATTCAGGCAACCATATTTTGGCGTATCCAGAACCACTTGTGGCAGGATCAGGCCATAAGCTGCCACCACCATCACATCTGCATTTAAGGCTTTAAGTTCCGCTTGCGCCGCCAGACCTTCTTCAGTCGATGACTTGAAATGTAAAGGCTGATAGACCGAAAGATGATGTTCAAGCGCTAACTGCTTCACCGCAGATGCCGTGAGCTTTTGTCCACGTCCGGCCTTGCGGTCCGGTTGAGTATAGACCGCCACAATTTCATGTTCGGTTCTAAGCAACGCAGCCAATGCAGTCGCTGCAAATTCTGGTGTGCCTGCAAATATGATCTTCACACATGAAATTCCAAATAAACTTAAAAGCTATTATAAGCCAAAAGCCAAATTTCAGCCTAATCGTTGCAAAAACTTATCCGAGAAGCTTGGTGAGTGCTTGAATTTCAGTGGAATTTTTATATAAAAAAAACTCATGCAAATTCTAAAAATTATTCATGAAAGTTTTGTATTGTCCTGATGATGATGGCGGTATAGTAGATTTCATTAAGAAATTTTTATCGTCAGATCATCCAAATCTCTCTATAGACATTTTTGCCTGTATCTACACCCAAAAGGCCATCTTGTAAATCAAGGGCTTGTAGTATGATAGGTTTAAAATTCAACTGATTTAAGCTCCTTGTCAGTATGATTTAGCCAGAGTGGATCTGCCCGATTCATTGCAAGCTCAAACTTTGTTGGAAATATAAAATGCCTGACTATCGTTCAAAAACATCGACACACGGAAGAAATATGGCTGGCGCACGCGGTTTATGGCGTGCCACCGGCATGAAAGATGAAGATTTCGGTAAGCCGATTATTGCGGTGGTGAACTCGTTCACCCAGTTTGTACCGGGTCATGTGCATCTTAAAGACCTGGGTCAGCTGGTGGCACGTCAAATTGAAGCGTCAGGCGGCGTGGCCAAAGAATTCAATACTATTGCGGTCGATGACGGCATCGCGATGGGTCATGATGGCATGTTGTATTCATTGCCTTCGCGTGACCTGATTGCAGACTCGGTCGAGTACATGGTCAATGCCCATTGTGCCGATGCGATGGTATGTATCTCGAACTGTGACAAGATCACCCCAGGCATGTTAATGGCCGCGATGCGTCTGAACATTCCAGTAGTATTTGTCTCTGGCGGTCCAATGGAAGCGGGCAAGGTCAAAATCCGTGGCAATGAAAAAGCCATTGATCTGGTTGATGCCATGATTGTTGCAGCAGATGACAGCTTCACTGATGAAGAAGTTGCTGAATATGAACGTTCAGCTTGCCCAACCTGTGGTTCATGTTCAGGCATGTTTACCGCAAACTCGATGAACTGTTTGACTGAAGCACTTGGTTTATCGCTTCCGGGCAATGGTTCAACGCTGGCAACCCATGCCAACCGTAAAAAATTATTCGAGCGTGCGGGTCAATTGATTGTTGAAATCACTAAACGTCATTATGAGCAAAATGACTACAGCTTATTGCCACGTTCAATCGCGACCAAAGCAGCGTTTGAAAATGCGATGACTTTAGACATTTCCATGGGTGGTTCAACCAATACGGTTCTACATTTGTTGGCAGCAGCACACGAGGCAGAAGTCGACTTTACCATGACTGATATCGATCGTTTGTCACGTAATGTGCCAGTTCTTTGTAAGGTTGCGCCGGCGAAGCAGGACGTGCATATGGAAGATGTACACCGTGCCGGTGGCATCATGTCGATCCTGGGTGAACTGGATCGCGCGGGCTTGCTGGATACTTCTGTTCCAACCGTGCATGAAAAAACTTTAAAAGATGCCTTGGATAAATGGGACATCATCCGTACCGAAGATGAAGAGGTGTATCAATTCTTCAAATCGGCACCGGGCGGTGTTCCGACCCAGACCGCATTCTCGCAAGACCGTTACTATGCGCGCTTAGATGGTGACCGTGACAATGGCGTGATCCGTAATGCAGCCAATGCCTTCTCACAAGATGGTGGTCTAGCGGTACTTTACGGCAACATCGCGCTAGAAGGCTGTATCGTAAAAACTGCGGGTGTGGATGATTCAATCCTGAAATTCAACGGGACTGCACGTGTGTTTGAAAGTCAGGATGCTGCAGTTGAAGCCATTCTTGGCGGCAAAATCACTGCGGGTGATGTCGTCGTGATTCGCTATGAAGGTCCACGTGGTGGCCCGGGTATGCAGGAAATGCTGTATCCAACCAGTTACTTAAAATCGAAAGGTTTGGGTAAAGACTGCGCACTTTTAACGGATGGCCGTTTCTCGGGTGGTTCGTCTGGTCTGTCGATTGGTCACGTGTCGCCTGAAGCGGCTGAAGGCGGTGCAATTGGTCTGGTGGAAGATGGCGACCGTATCGAAATTGATATTCCAAACCGTACCATTCACCTGGCAGTGGATGATGCAACCATGGCAGCGCGCCGTGAAGCACAAGAAGCCAAAGGCTGGCAGCCTGCTGAACAGCGTCCGCGTAAAGTGTCTAAAGCACTGAAAGCGTATGCGATGCATACTACTAGTGCGTCGAAAGGTGCGGTACGTGATATCTAATTTGTAATTTTACAGATTTAAATAGCACTCCAGATGGGGTGCTTTTTTTATACAAGAAACTATCTTAAAATGAAAGAGGACTCCACCCGACAGTCAGGGTGGAGGTGAATTTCGTAAGTTTTTTAATTTAGCTTTAATTCGTTTTTATGTTAAAATAAAAGAAATATAACATTGTATTTAAATAAGTTTTAAAAAAAATGAAAATCAACAAGGCGTATAAATTTAGGCTTGAGCCTAATGAAGAGCAAGAGGTTATTTTAAACAATCTTGTTGGTTCTGCGCGTTTTGTTTGGAATCAAATTTTAGTTGTGTCATTTGAAATGTTTGCAAAGAATGAATTTATCAATGCAACCAATTTGGTGAATAAAATCACCAGTCTTAAAAAGAATCCTGAATATGCTTTTTTAGCAAATCATTCTAATGCTGTTTCCCTACAGCAAAAAATTCGTGATCTGGCTTCGGCTTGGACAAGGTTTTTCAATGCAAAAGAACATGCAAGATTAAAAGAAAATAAGCGTAAACCACGCAAGCCCAAATTCCTCAAACTCACTGATGGTTCTGAAATCCAGTTACGCCCACTGATGCCTAGATTTAACTAACTGTGCGAAATTCCCCATCTATAATCTTCAATTTAGGTGGGGATGGATAGCACGACTTTTCGTTATTCGGGTCTTTCTTGATTTTTTATATATTCACGAATTACATCAATTGTCGCACCACCTGTTGTAAGCAAGCAATAAGCCCTAGTCCAAAGTACAGGCTTCCAATAATACTGCTTTAGTTCTGCATCAAATTCTTTGCGTATAAGTCTGCTAGATACCGTTTTGAGGTTATTTATAAACTTGCTTGGCATGATATTAGGGTGCATTTCTAGTAATAAATGAATGTGGTCAGCTTCACCATTAAACTCAAGCAAGTCAATTTCCCAATCTTGACAGTTCTTTCTTACGATTTCTTCAAGGCGATTGAGCATTTCATTTGTAAAGCATTTTCTCCTGTATTTTGTTACCAACACTAAATGATAAGTTAGCTTATAAACACAGTGGTAATGTGACTTCATGTTATTTACACCAAGATTAATACTTGTTAAATTATAGGTATGAATGAAGTTCAAATGAAAGCCTACAAGTATCGTATTTATCCGAATGGTGAGCAAAAAGTGCTAATCGAAAAGCACTTCGGCTGTGCTAGGTTTACTTACAACTGGGCTTTAGCACTTCAACAAAAATATTATGATGAACATAAAAAATCACTGAGCCGAAAAGATATTCAGGATCAGCTTGTGAGTATGAAAAAGCAAGAACAATACTCATGGCTCAATGAGGTGAACAGTCAAACCCTACTTAGTGGATTACTTCATGTTTATACGGCTTTTGGAAACTTCTTCAAAGGTCGGGCGAAATTCCCCAAGTTCAAGTCTAAGAAAATTCCACAACGATCATATCAATGCCCTCAACATGGTAGTGTTGATTTTGAAAAAGGCACACTGAATCTACCTAAATTAAAAGGCATTAAAGCTGTATTTAGTCGTCAATTTGATGGAAAGATTAAAACTGTCACTATTAGTAAAACAGCAACAGGAAAGTATTACGCATCAATTTTAGTTGAAACTAATCAAGCCAAAGTAACAGCATCAATAATTGAGGCAGATAAAACCATTGGTATTGATTTGGGCTTAAATCACTTGTTGATTCAGTCGGATGGTCAAAAAATTGAAAATCCAAAATATTTACGACAAGCTCAAAATGGATTAGCAATTCAGCAAAAGATATTTGCTCGAAAGAAAAAAGAATCCAAGAATTATCAACGTCAGAAATTAAATGTTGCATGTATCTATGAAAAGGTACGTTTGCAACGCTTAGACCTACATCACAAACTAACGCATCACTTGATCTGTGAAAACCAAGCGACCACGTATGCATTAGAAGATTTAGGAATTAAAAACATGGTTAAGAACAGTAAACTAGCCAAGTCCATTTCGGATGTGGCATGGGGGCAATTCTTAACGCTGTTACAATACAAAGCTGAATGGTATGGCAAGAATGTTTTGAAAATTGGTCGATTTGTACCAAGTTCAAAAACTTGTTCTTGCTGTGGCTATAAGATGGAAAAGTTACCGCTAAGTGTCAGATTGTTTGAATGTCCAAGTTGCAACTTGGTTGAAGATCGTGATGTGAATGCGAGTATAAATATCCGTAATTTCGCTTTAGCTGATGCACTAGGGCTTCGTGCTGTGTAAAGAGTTCCTGTGCCACAATACTTGTCAGCGCAAGTGTGGCATCGAAAGGTGTAATCAATTTGATTGCATGGGTCGCAAAGATTCCCCCACTATAACTTTCAGTTTAGTGGTGGGAGTATGTCAAGAAAAAATCAGATGGTTACGATTCAATTAGATTGGTGCAATTTGATAAATATTGTCGAATTGAGGGTAATCGAGTTAAGCTGCCAAATGGCATAGGATTTGTGAAATTTAGAAAATCACAAGATATTCTAGGCACAATTAAGAATGTGACAATCAGTAAGAGATCAGGTCATTGGTATATTTCATTTGGCAGTGAAAAAGAGTTATTGGAAAATCCAGTACATCCATCCAAAACCGCAGTTGGTGTTGATTTAGGTGTCAAGAAATTAGTCACAACATCTGAGGGTGAGGTATTTAACCCAAAGAACAGTTTTAAAACCAACCAAATTAAATTAGCTAAACTTCAACGTAAGTTGAGCAAAAAATTGAAGTTTAGTGAAAATTGGAAAAAGTTGAACACCACAATTAACAAGCTACATTATCATATTGCTAATATTCGGCATGACTACCTACATAAAGTCACGACAACTCTCAGCAAAAACCACGCAATGATCGTAGTTGAGGACTTAAAAGTAGCCAATATGTCGAAGTCAGCAAGTGGCACAATCGAGAAAAAAGGAAAGAATGTCAAAGCCAAGTCGGGCTTAAACAAGGCAATCCTAGATCAAGGTTGGTCAATGCTTGTTGATATATTGGAGTACAAACAACAATGGCGAGGTGGTTTACTCGTTAAGATTGACCCGAAATACACAAGTCAAACGTGTAGCTCCTGCGGTCATGTTGCAAAAGAAAATAGGCTTACTCAGGCACATTTTGAATGTGTTGCGTGTGGCTTTAGCGAGAATGCGGATATTAACGCTTCTCGTAATATTTTGGCGGTGGGACACACCGTTTTGTCTGTGGAGGGTGGATGCGGTAAAGGTCGCCCGATGAAGCAGAAAGCAAGCGAAATCCGTGAGGAAGTCACCTAAGAGCTGATGCTTTTAGAATCCCCCACTTGAATAAAGTGAAAGTGGTGGGAGTATGTCAAACAATGATCTTAAAATAAATTGTCCAAGACCGACGCTTAAAATCGGTCATCGCCCAGGAAGAGAATAATGAGTAAAGATAATATCCGCGAGCATTCTGCCCCCGTTTATGAAGGTATTGAAAATGCACCGGCGCGTTCCATGATGCGTGCCACCGGTTTTCAGGATGCCGATTTTAACCGGCCATTTATCGGCATTGCTTCGACCTGGGCCAATGTCACGCCTTGTAATATGCATATTGATGGTCTGGCCAGAACCGTAGAGCAGGGCGTGAGTGCGGCGGGTGGCAAGGGCATTATCTTTAATACCATTACCATTTCAGATGGCATTTCCAATGGCACCGAAGGCATGAAATATTCCCTGCTGTCACGGGAAGTGATCGCAGATTCGATTGAAACCGTGGTCGGCTGTCAGGCTTATGATGGTGTGATTGCCATTGGTGGCTGTGACAAAAATATGCCCGGCTGCATCATGGGATTGGCGCGCCTCAACCGTCCGGGGCTGTTTATTTATGGCGGAACCATCAAACCGGGTGAAGGTCATACCGACATGATTTCAGTGTTTGAAGCGGTGGGTCAATATGCCAAAGGTGAAATCAACGCGATTCAGGTCAAGCATATTGAAGAGGTTTCCTTGCCAGGTCCGGGTTCGTGTGGCGGTATGTACACGGCCAACTCGATGGCCTCTGCGATTGAAGCTTTAGGCATGAGCCTGCCGGGCTCTTCGGCACAGGAAGCGGTATCGGAAGACAAGCAAATTGACTGTGCCCGGGCCGGTGAAGCGGTGATGAACCTGTTGCGACTGGATATTAAGCCGCGCGACATCATGACCAAAGCCGCCTTTGAAAACTCGATTAAAGTCTTGATTGCGCTGGGTGGTTCGACCAATGGTGTACTGCATCTTTTAGCCATGGCACATACAGCAGGAGTGGAATTGAGTCTGGATGATTTCGTGCGGATTGGTAAAGATATTCCGGTGGTGGCCGACGTGCGTCCATCAGGTAAATATCTGATGTCAGAACTGATTGCGATTGGTGGAATTCAACCACTGATGAAGCGCATGCTGGATGCCGGCATGCTGGATGGCTCATGTCTGACGGTCACAGGTAAGACGCTGGCAGAAAATCTGGCCGATGTGCAGGACTATCCGGAAGGCCAGCAGATTATTCTGCCTTTTGATGCGCCAGTGAAAAAAGACTCACATCTGGTGATTCTAAAAGGCAATCTGTCACCGAAGGGCGCGGTCGCCAAAATTACCGGTAAGGAAGGACTGCATTTTGCTGGCCCGGCTCGCGTGTTTGAAGGTGAGCAGGGTGCCATGCGCGGTATTCTGGATGGCGAAGTCCAGCCGGGTGAAGTGGTGGTGATTCGTGGCGTTGGTCCCAAAGGTGGCCCGGGAATGCCAGAAATGCTGAAACCGACCTCTGCGATTATCGGGAAGGGCTTAGGCGCTTCAGTTGCCCTGATTACCGATGGACGCTTCTCGGGTGGCAGTCACGGTTTTGTGATTGGTCATGTCACCCCCGAAGCTTATGATGGCGGCCCGATTGGTCTGGTACAAAATGGCGACCAGATTTCAATTAATGCGGAAACCCGGGAAATGACCTGGCATGTGGATGAGCCGGAGATTGCAGCACGTCAAGCAGCTTGGATCAAACCAAAACCGAACTATACCCATGGAGCACTGGCCAAATTCGCCAAACTGACCTCAGGTGCAGAAACCGGGGCGGTCACTGACTTGAATCTTGACCTCTAATCCATTGTTAAACATTGAACATTTGTTTATCTTAATCGGGCGTAAGACCCTCACCGACAGTCAGGTGGGGGATACAAGCGAGTGGCGATAGCCATATTAAAGATAATGTTTTCTTGGTTTTATTGCTTATTTTTGCTATAATTCAAACACTACAATTCTTTTATAAACAATGATTTAATGAAGATTTTACAACACTACAAGTTTAGGCTTCTGCCTAACCAAGAACAGGAAATATTGCTTAATCAAGCAATAGGTTCTGCTCGTTTTGTGTGGAATCAAATTCTCGCTAAATCATTTGAAATGTTTGCTAAAGATGAATATATTCGTTACGAAAGCATTGAAAAAAAATTAGTACCCCTTAAAAAAACACCTGAATTTTCTTTTCTTGGTCAAACATATTCAGCTTGCTTACAGCAAAAAATACGTGATCTTGCTCAAGCATGGGGTAAGTTTTACAACAAAAAAGAACAAGCTCGTTTAAAGCAAAACAAGCGGAAAACACGTAAACCCAATTTTTTTAAATTGGCTGATGGTGGTGAGATTGAGCTTAGACCACTCATGCCAAGATTCAAGAAGAAATTAGATGGTGAGCAATCTTTTAGACTTCCATTTGCAGATTGTGAGGTTATTGGTGATCGAGTTTCTTTGCCTAAAAAAACAGGTTGGATAAGATTTAAAAAATCACAAGAAATTGTTGGTAAAATCACAAGTATTACAATTAAGAAAATTTGTGGGCTTTGGTATGTTTCATTTTTTACTAACCGTGAAATCGAACAACCAATTCATCCATCAAAATCTGCAATTGGTGTTGATCTTGGCATTAAGAAATTAATTACAACATCAACAGGTCAGGTATTTGACCCAATCAATAGTTTTAAAGCCAATCAAGTAAAGTTGGCTAGGCTTCAACGCAAGTTGAGAAAGAAAACCGAATTTAGTCAAAATTGGAAAAAACTTAATTTAAGGATCAATAAATTACATCATCATATTGCCAATATTCGGCATGACTACTTGCACAAAGTCACGACAACTCTCAGCAAAAACCACGCAATGATCGTAGTTGAGGACTTAAAAGTAGCCAATATGTCGAAGTCAGCCAAAGGCTCAATCGAAGAAAAAGGAAAGAATGTTAAAGCTAAATCAGGCTTAAACAAATCAATCCTAGATCAAGGTTGGTCAATGCTTGTCAATATGTTGGAGTATAAGCAACAATGGCGAGGTGGTTTACTCGTTAAGATTGACCCTAGATATACAAGTCAGACTTGTAGTTCATGCGGTCATGTTGCAAAAGAAAATAGACCTACTCAGGCTAAGTTTGAGTGTGTTAGTTGTGGTTTTAGCGAGAATGCAGATATTAACGCTTCTCGTAACATTTTAGCGGTGGGACATACCGTTTTGTCTGTCGAGGGAAGATGCGGTAAAGATCGCCCTGTGAAGCAGAAAGCAAGTGAAATCCGTGAGGAAGTCACCTAAGAGCTTTTGCTTTTAGAATCCCCCACTTGAGCTAGTCGAAAGTGGCGGGAGTATGTCAAGACTTGATATAAGTTTTTACACCATGCAGGGCTTTGGCTCTGCGATCTTAAAAATAGATTATTCTGTACAGATTCAATTTTTTGAACTGCACACCGTCATCTTTGTCGAGGCCGAACTCATGTCCCTGTTACGCCGTTGGTTTGATCCAATCCGATCGAGTTGGTTTTACCAGAAACCAATCCGTCAAACGGTGTTATCTATTCAAGATGGGCTGAGTATCCATTTAAGACTGGATGATGTGTACAGCTATCTGGCGGTACAGCAGCTGCCCCAGCTCGAAGAAATTTTAAGTCCGCAGCTCAAGCCGCTGAAAGTAATTATTTCCAGTTCGCATGCAGCCCCCCCAAATCAGATGTCTTTTGATGAATGGCAGCACTACACCCTAAATGATGCCAAGATTCTGTCAAAACAGCATCGTTTCAGTTTTCATGATACGCCGGAATTACCGAGCGCTGAGGCCTTAAAACAGGCTGAACTGATTTTGCGGCATACACCTCTGCGTGGACAAGATTTCCTGTATTTGCTGGAAGATGTTTTCCATATGCTCTGGCAAAAACAGACCGGAAAATTACGAACCCTTTATGCCATGGCCAGTCGTCATCATCAGCCACAGGACTTTCCCGAACGTATTTTTGATCAGACCCCGATTCTGGCCAGCTATTTTAATTTAGGCGGTCGCCAGTATCAGGCAGTCGATGACCTGTTGCGTCTGACCCGGCGTCTGGAGCAGCAAAAACTGCTGACCGGTAATCCGATTTTTATGATCGATCACATTGAATGGCGTGAGCATCTGATCAGTGATGCTGAAGAGCTGAACGAGATCCAGTCGATGGATCCGGAACTGGACTTGTATCTCGCGCTGGAAGATCCGATTTCCTGGCTGCTCCTAGCTTACATCAAGGAAGAACTGGCGGATTATTATAATATCCAGCTGAATGTTTATCCCTTGTCCTATCGTGGCCGGGATGAGTTTGACTGGAGTCTGGCCACACGTTTATCCAAACGGACTGACGTAGAATTTACCCCGTTCTGCCGACCGACCGAGCAGGCGATCGCGCCAATGGCACAGTTATTTTATAGCTGTCCCGAGGAGCAGCGGATTGAGGCGATGTACCAGATCTTGCAGGCCGTCTGGACCCGTGGTGAAGACCTGTCTTATGCACCCCATTTCAAGCATTTGCAGCAACAGTTAAATATTGTAGATCTGACCCAGGACGATATTCTGGCCAAGCTGCAGGACAATGATATGCTGTGTGAAATGAAGTCGCAGCCGAATTTTCCGGTACTGGAACTGCGCATAGATGATCAAAGTTATACATTTAATAGCTTATATCGGGTCTGGATGATTGAAAGTATTTTCAGTAATGTGTTAGAAGAAAAGTATAAGAGTAATAATCAAACTGAAAGTGAACTGAAAAAACATGGAAAAGATCAAAGCTGAATCACTAGAACATGCACGTCAACAGATCGATGCCATTGATACAGCTTTAGTTGAGCTGATCGCTGCGCGTCAATTTTATGTTGATCAAACCACCCGTTTCAAAAAAACCGAAACCGATTTGCAGTCACCAGAACGTATGGAACAGATTGTAGAAAATGTTAGGGCATTGGCGCAAAAGCAGGGCCTCGATCAGGAGTTTATTGAACATCTATACCGTGAAATGTTCCAATACTTTATTCAACGTGAACTGAAAGAGTTTCGTCCTTAAACGGGCTCATTTCAGTTCAACTACGCCGGACGATCTTCAAGCTATGCAGGAGATCTTGCTGTAGCCATGGCGATTTTTAAGCACAACATCGCCTTTTTGCAAAAATAATTTATCCATAAAAAGCCCATTCAGCCAAGTGCCTAAAGCCTTGCCTGGACGGGCTTTGCATGGTTTTATAGAAATTATGGTAAAAAAAATAAATTGATTTTATTAAATATTTTTACAATGTAAGTTTGATTTAATTTAAAAAGTATATATATTGTATATACATCTTTTGCAAAGCAGTCTTTATTTTGGAGAGATAAGCAATGAGCGAGAAAATCAAAAAAATAAAGACAGGCAAGAAAGATGGACAACTTTTAATTCGTATTCAGAGTACGGAGCGTGATGAATTTATTCGTCTCTGCGAAGAACTGGATACTAGTGCTGCTCGTGAATTAAGAAAATTTATTCGTGGTTTTGTGAAACAACACAAGCCTAACGAATAGCCTTACTAGGGAGTAATACCATGGCTAAGCAAGTTAAATCTTTAAAGCAAGAAATCAAAGCACGTTTGAAAAAGATTTCAAAACATAAAGGCAAATTGAAGCAACTGAAGCAAGCGCTTAAAAAACAGAAATAAGCCAACGCGAATCAATTGCCAGTCACTTAAAACAGTTCATTCTAGACAGACTGTTTTAGGCTACAAAAAAGACCGAACATATATGTTCGGTCTTTTTGCTTGCAACAGGCTGTGCCCAGTCATCGCTGAATTTTATTTTTTATCGACCAGACTGAAGAACCAGTTTAAGAACAGGGCTGCAAACGTTGCCGTACCAATACCACCTAGATTGAAGCTACCAAAAGTCAGGGCAAAATCACCCGTACCTAAAATAATGGTCACCGCAGCCACCATCAGGTTCTTGTTCTGCGAAAAATCGACCTTGTTCTCAATCCAGATTTTGGCACCAGCAATAGTAATCAAACCAAAGACTATAATCGAAGCACCGGTCAGAATCGCCGTTGGAATAGTATGAATCACCGCACCAAACTTAGGCGATAAACCCAGGAACACAGCAAAGACACCCGCGACTGCAAAGATGATGGTCGAGTAAACCCGTGTCACGGCCATTACACCAATGTTTTCACCATAGGTGGTCATACCCGGCGCACCCACACCACCGGCTAAAGTGGTTGCAATACCATCTGCTACAAAGGCTTTACCAATATGCGGATCCAGGTTTTCACCGGTCATCGCGCCTACGGCTTTAATATGGCCCAGATTTTCTGCCACCAGAATCAAGGCAACTGGTGCGATGATCAGCATGGCATTGACTTCAAAGGTCGGTGCATGGAAGGTCGGTAAACCGAACCAGGCTGCTTGCTGGATTGGCAGGAAATTAATCGCAGTGCCATAACCCATGACATTGCTGAGCATGAAATAGATCAGATAGGCCAGTAACAGACCGACCAATAATAGCAGGCGTTGCAGCAGGCCTTTGGTAAAGACGGCAATCGAGCCCATGCACATCACGGTAACGAGAGACATCCACATATTAAAGGTGTTGCCCATGACGCTTTTAACCGTGACTGGAGCAAGGTTCAGGCCAATGATCATCACCACGGCACCGGTCACCACCGGTGGCATCAGCTTTTCGATCCAGCGGGTGCCCGTCGCCATGACCAGAAAGCCCATCAGCGCATAGAAGATGCCACATGCGATAATCCCGCCTGCTGCAACGCCAATATTCGGATTCAGTCCGCCACCACCCGCATAACCAGTTGCTGCGATGACCACACCAATAAAGGCAAAGCTTGAACCTAGATAACTTGGAACCCGGCCACCGGTGATTAAAAAGAACAGGATGGTACAGATCCCTGACATTAAAATTGCCAGGTTTGGATCAAAGCCCATTAAAAAAGGTGCCAGTACGGTTGCGCCAAACATGGCAAAGGCATGCTGTACACCCAAAACTACCGTTTGTGCGGGTGGCAAATACTCTGCGGTACCTACTGGTCGTGCATCGATACTGCCCTCATACGGGCGCCATTTGGGAAACCAACTGGACATAAAATGAGCACTCAAAAGATAAATTGTGCACATCATACTCCGGTTTTTTGGAAGTTTTAATCACTCCTTTCAACTTTTTGTTCAAGTTAATTCATTGACTTTTATTTATTTTTTATCAATTGGTAAATATTTTTAATATAAAAGTAGCGTTAAATCAGTGGATTAATCATATAGCTATGCTTAAAATTCACTCATAAAGATTTGTTATTTTAGTTATAAAAAATACGATGCAGTGAGTGGTTTTGGCCAATTCATGTACAAAAAAAGCACATCACCAGGATGTGCTTTGAATGCGAGGGCGAAAAATCAGCCGGTATTACGTAAACCGGCTGCAATGCCGGCAATGCTGACCATTAAGGCATGATCGACCGGGGTATTTTCAGCCTGCTGCTGTTCCAGATATAAACGGCGACGTTTCATCAGTTCAGCTTGCAGTAAGTGCAGTGGTAACAAATAGGGTTTACGTACTTTCATCGACTGATCCAGTACACCGTTACTGCTCAGGAGTTTCGATTCGCCTTTTAAGCTCAACAGGGTTTGTACAGCATCCTGCAAACGCTGACGCAGTTCTGTTCCCAGAACTTTAAGATCTTCATCCTGAGTCAAATGCGATTCATAATATAGCGCCACATTGGCATCGGCTTTGGACAGTACCATTTCCAGCATATCAATCAGGGTCTGAAAATACGGCCACTCTGCCAGCATCTCATCCAGTACCGTGCGTTGTCCCTGATCCAGTACCGCATTTAATGCAGCACCGGTACCGAGCCAGGCTGGCAACATCAGGCGAATCTGGGTCCAGGCAAATACCCAGGGAATGGCACGCAAGGATTCAATCCCGCCACTCACCTTACGTTTGGCCGGCCGTGAACCCAGCGGCAGCATCTGCAGTTCAAGCTCCGGGGTAACAGTACGCAGGTATTTTACAAAATGCGGATTTTCCCGTACGGTCTGGCGATAGACCTGAACAGACAGTTCGGTCATTTGATGCATCAGGTCGCGCCATTCCTGTTTTGGTTCGGGTGGCGGCAGTAGCGTCGCTTCTAAAGTCGCAGCGGTATAAATTTCCAGATTCTGCAGCGCAATTTCTTCCAACCCGAATTTAAAGCGGATCATTTCGCCCTGTTCAGTCACCCGGATCGCACCGGAAATAGAACCTGGTGGCTGAGAGAACAAGGCTTGCTGGGTGGGCGCACCACCACGGCTGATCGAACCGCCACGACCATGAAACAGGGTCAATTGCACGCCATGTTGCTGGGCAACTGCGGTCAGTTCTTCCTGGGCACGATACTGAGCCCAGTTGGCCGACATAAAACCGGCATCCTTGGCAGAATCCGAATAGCCAATCATGACCTCATGTTTGCCCTGAATATGCTGTTTGTACCAGTGCATATTGAACAGGGTCGACATGGTTGCGGCTGCACCATCCAGATCTTTCAAGGTTTCAAACAGGGGAACCACCCGTAAGGCGTGCTCGATGCCGGCTTCTTTTTGTAAAAGCAGTACCGCCAAGACATCACTTGGATATTCTGCCATGGAAATAATATAGGCACCCAGAGACTCGCTCGGCTGTTCGGCCAGTGTGCGCATGGTGGCAAAGACTTCCTGTACATCCGGATGTTCAATCAGGCTGCCGGCCGGTTCATTTAGATGTTTCGGCAGTAACGGACGCTTGCTTTGCAATTCCTGCAGTAAAAAGTTTTGACGGGCCTGTTCGGTCCAGGTTTCAAAATTCCCCAGTCCCAAATATTCAGTAATGGCTGAAATCGCCTGACGGTGACGGCCGGATTCCTGGCGGATATCCAGTTTTAGCAGTTCGATCCCAAAGCTGTTGACCCGGTAAATAAAGTCCAGCAGGCTGCCATTGGCAATTTCGGCCAGATTGCAGTCCATCAGTGAGCGGTAGCAGGTCAGGAGTGGCTGTAAAAGTTCGTCTTTACTTTTAATCACCAGACTGTCATCGGCATCATTGCCTTTTAATTTTTCTGCCAGCCAGTGCCGCGTCGCTTTCAGGCGGGTACGGGTGTCACGTAAATATTCACGATAGGGTTCAGGATGGGGCTGGCCCAAAGCTTCGGAAATTTCTGGACTGCATTGCTGAATGGACAGTTCCCAGCGCAGGTTTTCAATATCACGTACATAGAGATCGGCTGCTTTCCATCGCGACAGCCACAGTACTTCCTGAGTGACGGTGTGGGTGACATTCGGGTTGCCATCGCGGTCACCACCCATCCAGGAGGCAAAACGTACTGGTGCGACATCTAAGGGCAGGTTCTGGCCACATTGCGCTTGCACCATGCCATTTAGTTCGCGGATAAATTTCGGGACCGCATTCCACAGGGTCTGTTCAATAGTGGTAAAGCCCCATTTGGCTTCATCGATCGGAGTCGGGCGATGCTGACGGATTTCATCGGTTTGCCAGGCAGAGCTGATCAGCTGTTTCAGATCGGCCAGGACTGCCTGACGTTCACGTGGAGTCAGTTTCTGCTGGTCGAATTTGGACAGGGCATTATTGATGCCGTCATATTTTTGAATCAGGGTACGGCGGCTGACTTCTGTGGGATGCGCGGTCAGGACCAGTTCAATTTTCAGTTCACAGATTTGCTGATACAGCGTATCGGCAGAAATTTCCTGCTGTTTAAATTTTTCAAATAAAGGCACCAGAGGATTGGGCGATTCTGCAGTGTCATCAAACTCGCTCTGACGGCGACGACGTACCACATGATATTGTTCGGCAATATTGGCAAAGTTTAAAAAGTGGGTAAAGGCGCGGGTCAGCGGCAGGATTTCGGCATCTTCCAGGCTCAAAAACAGTTGTTCCAGTTGTTTTTCTGCTTCAAGCTGTCCATCGCGAGCGCCTTTGGACAGGGCTCGGATCTGCTCGATCTGATTAAACAAATCCTGCCCGGCATGTAATTTTAAGGTTTCCCCAAGCAAATTACCCAGTAAGCGTACGTCTTCGCGTAGTGGTGCATCAATCTGTTGAATCATTTTTTATTCCCTCACATGCATGCTTTGACTATACCGCGACTGCATGACAATCCAAGTCCCCTAGAGACAAAAGTTGCAGAGCATTGGCTGATTTTTTAGCAACTTTTAGGCCACATACGGTGATCGGCGATCAGTCCGAAGGAAAGGAGTTAATCCGGCAGGGCATATTTCAGCATAAACAGTTCAATGGCCTCGCTAATGATCTGTTGCTGTTCTGCGCTTGAAGGGGGAGGGCTGAGACCCAGCAGGATTTTCTGATGACGGGTTCCGGTCAGCAGGGACACGATCAGCTCGGTCTGTTTTTCTGGAAGATCGACCTGAATAAAGCGGTACTGCTGGGCTAAGCTAAAAAAATCATTCCAGACTGCATCCAGTTTGCTATGCGAGGCCTGATAAAACTGTTCTGCCAGAGGACTTTGCTGCGAGGCCAGTTCCATCACTAGCAGGTCCAGCTTGATCGCTTCAGGCAGGTTAATAATATTTAAAGCACGCTGACAGGCCTGATAAAACTCCTGCGCAAAGTTACTGCTCGGCTGCAAGAGCTGAGGATGTTCATGCAGAATGGTTTCACAGGTATCCTCAATCGCACAGCTAAACAGGGTCGCCTTGTCCTGAAAATGATTATACACCGTCAGCTTGGTTACACCTGCCTCACGTGCAATCTGGTTCATGCTGGAGGCATGATAGCCATGCGCTAAAAATAGCGCTTTGGCCACGCTGAGTATGCGCTGACGCTTTTCCAGATCCTTGGGTCGTCCTACAGGTATTTGCACAATTTCTTCCAAAAAAAGTCAACACGGTCATTGCTTTGAAGCTTGAGTTGTAATTAGTGTACCGGGTGGTATATTAATTAAAAAACAAGCAATTCAATATATCAGCATAGTTTGCCCTAAAAAAGACGATCAGATAAGAGCGAATAAGATGAGCAGGATTTACAGCGTATTGGCTGGCATGGTGGTGCTTTGCAGCATGACCTTAAGCGGCTGCAGCAAAGATACTGCCGCAGCAGAACAGGAAGTTCCCTTTGTCATGGTGGCCACACCCACTACTTCACAGCATGAATTAAAAAGTTATGCCGGTGATGTGCAGGCACGCCAGCAAACGGCGCTGGCATTTCGGGTCGCTGGACAGGTGACCCAGCGCTTCGCCGATGTGGGTGACCAGGTCAAAGTCGGGCAAGTCTTGGCAACTCTGGATGTCAAAGATGCTCAGCTGCAGCTGAATGCAGCACGTGCCCAGCTGGAAAGCGCGCAGTCTGCCACTAAGATTGCTCAGGATGAGTTACAACGTTTCAAGCAGTTATTGCCATCCAATGCCGTGAGCCGCTCACAATATGACGCGATCGAAAATCAATACAAGACCGCCCTGTCAAATCTGAAGCAGGCACAATCCAATTATGATACCGCTAAAAACCAGACTGCTTATAACCAGCTGATTGCCACCAAAAATGGCGTAATCACGGCACGCAATATAGAAACAGGTCAGGTGGTTGCTGCCGGGCAGGCGGCGTATGAACTGGCGATTGCCGGTGAGCGTGAAGTAGTGATTGGGGTACCGGAACAAGCTATTTCGGAGATCAAGGTTGGACAGGCAGCTACAGTGACATTATGGTCCAAACCTGAAGAAAAATTTGCCGCTTTTGTTCGCGAGATTTCACCGGCAGCGGACCAGTCGCGTACCTTCCGAGTTAAAGTTTCCTTACGTGAAGGCAATGGCCAGATCCAGCTGGGACAAAGTGCCCGGGTATTTTTTCAGCACAGCCGCGATAATATACTTAGTGTGCCGCTATCCAGTGTCTCGGCAACGGATCAGCAGGCTTATGTCATGGTGGTCCAGCCGGATCATACCTTACGTAAAGTCCCGGTCCAGCTCGGTGCCTATGGCCGGGACAGTGTTCCTGTACTCAGTGGCCTCAAGCCGGAAGACTATGTGGTGATTGGCGGCGTACATCTGCTGCGTAACCAGCAAAAAATCAATCCGATTGATCGTGAAAACCGTCGTGTGACCATTCAGGCAGGGAGTTAAGCATGAACTTTAACCTGTCGGAATGGGCCTTAAAAAATAAAGGTCTGGTGCTGTATTTCATGATCCTGCTGGGTCTGATCGGCATCGTCTCTTACTCCAAATTGTCACAAAGTGAAGATCCACCTTTTACCTTTAAAGTCATGGTGATCCAGACCTATTGGCCGGGTGCCAGTGCCAAAGAAGTATCCCTACAGGTCACTGACCGGATTGAAAAGGAACTGATGACCACGGGACAGTATGACCGTATCATGGCCTATTCGCGTCCGGGTGAATCTATGGTGACTTTTGTTGCCAAGGACTCCCTGGCTTCGAAAGATGTCGCTGATGTCTGGTATAACGTGCGCAAGAAGGTGGGCGATATCCGGCATGAATTGCCACAAGGGGTACAAGGTCCGTTCTTTAATGATGAATTCGGCGATACCTTTGGCAATATTTATGTGCTCAAGGGTAAAGATTTTGACTATGCGACCCTCAAGGAATACGCCGACCGCTTACAGCTGCAACTGCAACGGGTCAAAGATGTTGCCAAAGTTGAGCTGATTGGCCTGCAAGACCAAAAAATCTGGATTGAGATTTCCAATACCAAGGCCATTCAGCTGGGCGTTCCAGTCATGGCGATTCAGCAAGCCCTGCAGCAGCAAAATGCCACCACCCAGTCCGGTTTTTTTGAAACTGGCTCAGACCGGATTCAGGTGCGGGTCAGTGGCGCATTAAACAGTGTTGAAGAATTAAGACAGATGCCGCTGCTGGTCAATGGTAAAACCATTCAGCTGGGAGATGTCGCAGAAGTCTATCGAGGCTTTAGTGATCCGGCACAACCACGGATGCGCTTCATGGGCGAAAACGGCATTGGCATTGCTGTGTCTATGCGCAAGGGTGGGGATATCATTGCCTTGGGTAAAAATCTGGAACAGGAATTCGCCCGCCTGCAAAAAGCCCTGCCACTCGGCATGGAGCTGCAAAAAGTCTCTGACCAGCCGGTGGCGGTCAAACGCAGTATTAACGAATTTATGAAAGTGCTGGCAGAAGCGGTGATTATCGTATTGCTGGTCAGTTTTTTCTCGCTCGGTTTCCGGACCGGTCTGGTGGTGGCATTTTCCATTCCGCTGGTGCTGGCCATGACCTTTGCCGGTATGCAACTGTTTGATGTCGGACTACATAAAATTTCCCTGGGGGCGCTGATTCTGGCACTTGGCCTGCTAGTCGATGATGCCATTATCGCGATTGAAATGATGGCGATTAAAATGGAGCAGGGGTATAGCCGTTTGCAGGCGGCCGGGCATGCCTGGCGCACCACGGCTTTTCCGATGCTGACCGGGACCCTGATTACCGCTGCCGGTTTCCTGCCGATTGCCACTGCGGCCTCGAGTACTGGGGAATATACCCGTTCGATTTTCCAGGTGGTAACCCTCGCATTGCTGGTGTCCTGGATTGCCGCGGTACTGTTTGTTCCATACTTAGGCGATAAACTTCTGCCGGATTTCAACAAAGATTTAATTCAAAAAGCGCCTTGGTATCAGCGTCTCTGGGCACGTCTGCGCAAACAGCCGGAACCTCAGCCGATTGTGCATCATGCCGGCGAACATTATGACCCTTATCAAACCCGGTTTTATCAGGGTTTTCGTCGTTGGGTCAATGCCTGTGTGACCTATCGTAAAACTGTTATTGCTGCCACGGTCGGAATTTTTATTATGTCTATTTTAATGTTTAAGCTGGTGCCGCAGCAGTTTTTTCCACCTTCAAATCGAGCTGAAATTCTGGTGGATCTCAAACTTGAAGAAGGTGCATCACTGAAAGCCACTGAAGCTGCAGTAAAAAAAGTCGAAGCCTTTTTATCGAAACAAGAGGGTATTGATAACTATGTGGCTTATGTCGGGATGGGATCGCCGCGTTTCTATTTACCGCTGGATCAGCAGCTGCCGCAAACCAGTTTTGCCCAGTTTGTGGTGCTGGCATCCTCTTTGGAAGATCGTAACGAAATCCGTCAATCCTTGAGTGACCAGATTCGGCTGTTATTACCGGAAGTCCGTACCCGGGTGTCCCTGCTGGAAAATGGCCCTCCAGTCGGTTATCCATTGCAGTTCCGGGTCTCTGGTGAAGATCTGGGACTGGTTCGTGAATGGGCGCAGAAAGTCGCCGCAACCGTGGGCGATAATCCGAATACCACCAATGTACATCTGGACTGGGGTGAGCCGAGCAAAGTCATCAAATTGCAAATTGATCAGGATCGTGCCCGTCAGCTTGGGGTGAGCAGCAGTGAACTGGCCAATGTACTCAACAGCTCGATTTTGGGGGCCGGCATTGATCAGTATCGGGAAAAACGTGAACTGATTGAAATCCGTTTACGTGGTGCGCAGGCTGAACGGGTGGAGGTGGAGTCTGTAAGCAGTTTGGCCGTGCCAACCGCAACTGGAACATCAGTACCTTTGGCGCAGCTTGCCAAAATTGAATACAGCTTTGAAGAAGGCCTGATCTGGCATCGGAATCGTTTACCGACCATTACCGTGCGTGCCGATATTCGTAGCAAACTGCAGCCCGCTACTGTGGTCAATGAACTCAAAGAGCCACTGGAAAAAATCCGGGCAGAGCTGCCGAATGGCTATCTGCTGCAAGTGGGGGGTACAGTTGAAGAATCGGCTCGTGGACAGAACTCGGTGAATGCCGGCATGCCTTTATTCCTCGCAGTCGTCATGACCCTGCTGATGATTCAGCTCAAGAGCATCTCAAGGGCCTTTATTGTGTTCCTGACTGCACCTTTAGGCATTATCGGAGTGGTGTTATTCCTGTTAATTTTCAATAAACCTTTCGGTTTTGTTGCGATGCTCGGAACGATTGCCTTATCCGGAATGATCATGCGCAATTCGCTCATTCTGATTGACCAGATTGAGCAGGATATTCAGGCCGGAGAGTCGCAGTGGGATGCCATCATCAATGCCACAGTACGCCGTTGTCGTCCGATCGTATTGACCGCACTGGCTGCAGTTCTGGCCATGATTCCCTTGTCCCGCAGTATTTTTTTCGGGCCGATGGCAGTGGCTATTATGGGTGGTTTGATTGTGGCAACCCTGTTGACCCTGTTTTTCCTGCCTGCACTATATGCACAGTGGTTTAAAGTGAAAAAAGTTTAAATTCTGTTTAAAATTGTCATAATTTCAGGTGCGAAATTTTGAAATTTTCAATATAGTAGCACCTGAGATTTTTATAATTCAAAAAATAAAAAATTGCTGTTTTGGCCTTACTGCCAGGGCAGTAATGAGGTTGAACCAGACATGACTCCAGTGACATTAACCAAGATGCGACGTTCCGTAGCCGTGGCCTATGTCTTCATGTTTTTGGCCTTATTTACCGTATTTAGCGGGGTATTTGCTTACTGGTTCGCACGTAAAGTCACCCAGGTTGATTATGCTGAAGTCTGGTTACAGGCACAGGCACTGTGGATCATGCGTAATATCGTGATTTATACCATTTTGGCGCTCTTCGCTGCATTGTGGTTTATTCCCCTGTTTTTCTTTGCCTGGGACAGCCAATTATGGGTCAAAGCCTGTGTGGTGACCGGGGTGATTTTCAGCTTTATTGCCTTTATTTTCCTGATCAATGCCTGGTTTAAAGGTATCTATAAATTCTCTCAAAATAAAGCTGTGTTCTAAAGCGTTTGACATCCTCCCCCAGCTAAAGCAAGAGGATTCCTCCTGCGAGACGCTTATGCCCAAGCGCAAGTATGTTCAGGGCGGAATTCAAATCCCGCTGCCAGACTGTACCGCAGTTCTGGCATGTCCATTCTCTTATTCCAAGATCAACCCTACCTTTCGGACTACTGCTTGATATTCGCTTACAGCACGAGCAGATCTGGGTGGTATAGGCTTCATTGACTTCTTCAAACAATACACTTGCGTTCTCGCATTTATACTTGAGCATTGTTTTGAGTTTTGAAAACCCTGTATCTAAAACCGATTTTGCCATTTTAGTTTTTACAAGCTTTTTAGCGCTTAAGCTACCTACAACAATCAGTGCATTATTTCGAACAAGCATAGTGCTTGCTTTGTGCAAACGGTCTTTACGACGGTTTGCAATCTTGGCATGTAATGCACGAACACGCTTCTTATTTCTTGCTCTTTGAGCAATACCCAATTTCTGCTCATATTTACGGTAGAACTTGGGATTTGAAATGACCGTACCATCAGAACAGGTAGCAATATCCTTTAAGCCTAGATCAATACCAATTGCTTTAGTCGCTTTAGGCTTCTCTTGCTTAGGTAAATCTACAACAAGGCATACATACCAACGCCCACGACTATCCTCAACAAACGCACCTGTTCTTACAGTGTATTTGCTTAGGCCATAGCTATCCCACATGCCGAACTTGTTTTTTCCATATTGAATTAAGCCATCGGAATATTTAACGGCAACCTTTTTAAAGGGTATCCAACCAAGAGAGCGCCTTGCTGATTTCTTGTTACTTACACGCCATTTTAGCTTTGCTTTTTTGAATTGCTTGCGTCTTGTTACTAATTCTTCTGTCACAGCCTGAATGGTTTGACTATGTAGGCTACATTCTTTAGATGCGCCTTTCGTGTATTTCGCTACATCGTAAGCCGATAGAAATTCACCTTTTCTTTTTAAATGTTTGAACCCTAAATCATTCACATAATTCCAGACAAAGTTTACCTCAGATGCTAATTGACCTAGCACCTTGCAATGTTTGTCTTTTATTCGTAATTTAAGTGTTTTCATGGGCTTATATTAGCTCATAATAAATTAAAGGTGTTGATTTAAAAAAAACCAACGACATTTCATGTCGTATCGCTTATATCTCTGCCCTGAAGGACAGCGTTTTACGCTCCATTTGATAATTTTTTCATATTTCCCCTTGTAAAACTCGGTTTGACCCCAATTTCAGACCTCAGTTGAATATTAAACAAATTCCGTGAGGAGCATCGCCAGACATGGCTAAACGTGATTATTATGAGGTTTTGGGCGTCGCTAAAACCGCTAGTGATGATGAAATCAAAAAAGCCTACCGTAAGTTGGCGATGAAATATCATCCAGACCGTAACCCGGACAATGCTGAAGCTGAAGAGAAATTCAAAGAAGCAGCAGAAGCCTATGAAGTGCTCTCTGATGGTGAAAAGCGCAGCATGTACGACCGTATGGGCCATCAGGCCTTTGAAGGTGGTATGGGCGGCGGTGGCGGCTTCGGCGGTGGTTTCAGCGCAGAAGATATTTTCAGCCAGTTCGGTGATATTTTCGGTGGTGCTTTCGGCGGCGGTGGTGGTCGTGGCCAGCAACGCGCGCGCCGTGGTTCTGACTTACGCTATGTGATGGAACTGACCCTGGAAGAAGCGGTCAAAGGCGTCAAGAAAACTATTACCTTTACTGCACCGGCACCGTGTGATGCCTGTGATGGTAAGGGTTCAAAAAATCCAAATGATGTGGAAACCTGCCGTACCTGTCATGGTGCCGGTCAAGTGCGTATGCAGCAAGGTTTCTTCTCGGTACAGCAAACCTGTAGCACCTGTCGCGGTCAGGGCAAGATCATCAAGAACCCATGTAATAAATGTCATGGTTCAGGTGTGTCGGATCGTCAGCAAACTCTGGAAGTCACTATTCCTGCGGGTGTGGATAATGGGGACCGCGTTCGCTTGACCGGTAAGGGTGAAGCAATCCGTGATGGTCAGTCAGGTGACTTGTACGTAGAAGTGGTGGTGCGTGAGCATGAAATCTTCCAGCGTGATGGCGCTGACCTGTATATGGATGTGCCGGTATCAATTGCTGATGCAGCCTTAGGTAAGGAAGTTCAGATTCCTACGCTGGATGGCCGTGTTAGTCTGAAAATTCCTGAAGGTACGCAAACAGGTAAACTGTTCCGTTTACGTGGTAAGGGTGTTAAACCGGTACGTACCAGCATGCAAGGTGACTTGCTGTGCCGTATTGTGGTAGAAACTCCAGTGAATTTAAGTGCACGTCAACGTGAACTGTTAAAAGAACTGCAAGAAACCATGGATGGTGAAGATAGCAAATCATCACCAAAGAAAAAATCATTCTTTGATCGTTTGTTTGATTAATTGAGTGAAAGTAAAAAAGAACGCTGAGGCGTCCTTTTTTATTATGTAGATAAGATACTCTAGATTAGAAGATGCTATTTATTGTTTGATAAGTCTCGCTTAAACATAAAAACCGCCTAAAAAGCGGTTTCTGTTTTTATATTTGACTATCTAAATAGAAAGTATGAGTCCAAATTTGGAGGGTGATAGATATTTTGTAAGTGAGAAAAAAAGCATCATTCCCGAAATTAAAAAGGCCAATATTGTTATTACAGAGCTATATAATCGCATTCATTACTTATCAAATTTACCAGTACAGCAGATTACTCTTATTTTGTTATCATGACAATGAAAGCTTAATCTTATTGAAATAATTATAAATTTTACTTTTTAATAAATAAAATAAATATATATATAAGAAAACTTGATTAATTAAATTTTTCGTGTATAGTTAACTTAACTAGAAAAAAGTCTTGTTTCGGTAAATCTTCTTTAAGTATCGTAGTTTTAGTCATAATCCTTCGTTTTTTTTCAGATTTTAAGTCTCATTCTTTATTATTTCAAAGTTATAATCAGTCTATAAAATGACTAAAAAATTATTAAAAATTATTAGGGATATATTATGTCAAACTCAAATGTTGTTAAAGGTACTGTAAAGTGGTTCAACGAAACTAAAGGTTTTGGTTTTATTCAACAAGAATCAGGTCCAGATGTTTTTGCTCATTTCAGTGAAATTGCGAGTTCAGGTTTTAAAACCTTGCTTGAAGGCCAGCTGGTTGAATTCAGTGTAGCTCAAGGTCAAAAAGGACCGAATGCTGTAAATATTGTTGCTATCTAAGCAAGAATAAACAGTAAAAAAAGCACTTAATAAGTGCTTTTTTATCGTTCAAATTTAATTTTAAGTTATTTTCCAAATTGGAAAAATCTTTAGAAAAACAGGATTCAAGTTGTTAAAAATAAATGATTTAATTGCAAAATCTAAAAATGGTACTGAAATTATTGTTTCGTTAATTCCTCTCAATAAAATGCAAAATACACGTCAGGGTTTAAAAAGAATTGAAGTGGGTAAAAGAGTTCTTCTTTCATCTGGAGTTGAGGTAGATTTAAACTTAGATGGTCGTACATTCTATACTTCTATAAATCAATTATTTAAGCTAAATCATAAAGTTATTTAAAGATAAAATTCAGAAACATCAATTTTTAGTGGATATTTTGCCACTTTAACTATTATTAAAGGTATAGATATGCTTAAACAAAGTATTAGTGTAAAGGATCAGTTTGGGGCTCAACACGCTATTCAAGCAACAGTCGATCATCATTTTTCTAAAACACAATCTCATTCCAATATAAAACATATCACTGTAGATGGTGAAGATATTCGTCCCAGTTTTGAAATGTGCTTTCAAAGTACCTTAAGTGGAAAAATTTTCAAAATTGTATAGACCAGGCAAATTTTGCTTTAGGTATTATTATTTTTAATAAGTTCCCGAAGAGCTAGAGAATTAATTTGCTCAATCTAAGGACTGATTTTTGTATAAGGCAAAATTGAGTCCTTTTAGTCTCAATAAGACTTAAAATCCTATCTACTCATCAATTCAAAAGTAGATATTCATAATTAAAATTTAGTAAAAGTCTTGCATAAGAATCCCGTTAATCTAACTGAGATTTAAATCATCAAGATTTTGAGCTGACTTAATAATGGCGAGCCTAAACAGGAAAAACTGTATTGGCAAGTCGTCTGTTTAACTTCAAAAATCAGTAATCTCAGTAAATCATTTCAAAATCATAGCGATAAAATTATGAATAAGCTTATTCAAGTTATATGAGCAATTGCTAAAAACTATATGACGAGTCAAGTTGATGTATATCGTATAGCTTTGACGGAAGTGATAGCCTAACTTCTTAAGCTTGATTAAAACTCTTATCAATATCAGTGATTTCGCTCTTTGAGTATTTTCATTGATTTTTATGCAATGCATCTTAGTGTTATTCCGCAGTTTTGCTATAGTAAGAGCAATTTTGGATCAACATCAGGACTATGTTATGTCAGCTACACCACGCATTGGGATCTTGGGTGCAGGCGGTCGTATGGGGCGTATCCTTATTCAGGCTGTGCATGAAGCAGGTTATCAATTGGCGGCTGCGGTAGAACGCCCTGAAAGTACACTATTAGGCGCAGATGCTGGCGAACTTGCCGGAATTGGCGCAACAGGTGTTAAGGTCGTGGGTAGCCTTACCGATGTAGTCAAAGACTGTGATGTCGTGATTGATTTCACTGCGCCAGCAGCGACCGTCAATCATCTGAAAATCTGCCGTGAAGCCGGTGTTGCCATCGTGATTGGTACGACGGGTATGAATGACGAGCAAAAAGCCTATCTCGATCAATCTGCGACAGAAACTCCTGTAGTTTATGCAGCAAACTATTCAGTGGGTGTGAACGTCTCGATCAAACTGCTTGAACTGGCCTCTAAAGTTTTTGGTGATACGGTTGATATCGAAGTGATTGAAGCACATCACCGTCATAAAGTAGATGCGCCATCGGGTACAGCTTTGATGTGGGGTGAGGCGATTGCGGAAACTTTGGGTCGTGACCTGAAAGAAGATGCGATATATTGCCGTGAAGGTCATACCGGTCCGCGTGAGCGTAAGAGCATTGGCTTCCAGACCATTCGTGGTGGCGATATTGTCGGTGAACATACCGCGATGTTTATTGCCGATGGGGAACGTGTGGAAATTACCCATAAAGCCACCAATCGCATGAACTTTGCTTCTGGTGCTGTACGTGCTGCGGCTTGGGTCGTAGGCCGTGAAGCGCGTAAATATGATATGAAGGACGTGCTCGGTTTTAACGATATTCAGGTTTAAAACCGAGTCAAAATCATTTATAAAAAAATCTAAAACTAAAATAAGACGAATAAAAAATGCAAAAAATGATTTTCCTGCTCTGTGCAGTGGCGCTTGGTGCCATTGCGCAGGCCAAGCCTGTCGGGACGCCTAAACTCAGTATTCATAAAAACAATATCAAGGTCTGGACCTACCAGAATGAACAAAACCCGGTTTTTCTCTATAAAGCTGAAACGACCTATACTGCACCGCTTGAAAATGCCGTGTCCCTCATTTTGAATGTTGAGCATGCAGTACAGTGGGTTCCCTATATGGATAGCATCAAGATCCTGTCCCGTGATGATAAAAAAGGTGACTTTACCCTGTATATGGTGCTGGATTTTCCATTTCCCTTAAAAGACCGTGACCTGATTGTGCAGGGCAAGATGATCAAGGAAGCCAATGGCCAGATCACCATCAAGAATAAAGCCATCCAAAGTGGTTATCCTTTAAACCCGGATTATGTGCGTTTAACCGATTATCAGGGCGACTGGACTTTTCAGAAACTGGCCAATAATAAGGTCAAGGTTTCAACCTATGGTTATGCCAATCCGGAAGGTTCGATTCCTTTGACCTTTGTGAATTTGTTCGTGCAACAACAACCTTATCAGATGCTGCAGAAAATGAAGACCGAGCTGGCCAAGCCTTCACCTATTGCGGTCTTGCCTGAAGCCCTGCATTGACATCCTCACATCCCTAAAACGGAGGTGATTCCTACTGCTAGACGCTTATGCCCAAGCGCAAGTATGTTCTTAGCAGAATTTAAATCACGTTGATTTAAACTACCGCATTCACATTCCCATACTCTTATTCGCAAATCTGCTCTACCTTTCGGACTGCTTGCGGTGATCTCACCACAGCACGAACAGATTTGGGTTGTGAACCTCTCACTCACTTCTTCAAACAATACCCCTGCGTTCTCGCATTTATACTTGAGCATTGTTTTAAGTGCTGAAAACCCTGTATCTAAAACCGATTTTGCCATTTTGGTTTTTACAAGTTTCTTGGCACTCAGATCACCAACAATAATCAATGCATTTTCTTTCACAAGCATGGTGCTTGCTTTGTGCAAATGGTCTTTTCGACAATTCGCAATCTTGGCGTGAAATGCACGTACACGTTTTTTATTTTTTGCTCTTTGAGCAATCCCTAATTTCTGCTCGTATTTTTGATAGAACTTGGGATTTGAAATGACCGTACCATCTGAACAGGTAGCAATGTCTTTTAGACCAAGATCAATACCAATCGCTTGAGTTACAGTTGGTTTGTCTTGCTTGGGTGAATCGACAACAAGGCACACGTACCAGCGCCCACGACTATCCTCAACGAATGAGCCTGTTCTAACGCTGTATTTACTTATACCGTAGCTATCCCACAGTTTGAAGTGATACTTGCCATATTGCACATATCCATCAGCATATTTAATCGCTACTTTTTTAAATGGTATCCAACCAAGTGAACGTCTTGCCGACTTCTTATTACTTACACGCCATTTCAGCTTTGCTTTCTTGTGCTGTCTTCTTTTATTAACATATTCTTCTGTTATCCCTTGTACTGTTTGACTATGCAAACCACACAGTTTTGAAGTTCCTTTTGTGTATTTAGTCATATCAAATGCTGAGAAAAAGTCACCTGTTCTTGTAAGGTGTTTGAAACTTAAATCATTCACATAATTCCAGACAAAGTTCACCTCGGATGCTAACTGATTTAGCACCTTGCAATGTTTGTCTTTTATGCGTAATTTAAGTGTTTTCATAGGCTTATATTAGCTCATGTTAAATTAAAATTATTGATTCTTAAAAATTAAACGACATTTCATGTCGTGTCTCTTATATCTCTGACCTGAAAGACAGCATTTTACGCTCCATTTGATAAAAAAGACCCAATTGCTGTAATGCTGATCAGTTAAGGAATTTAGAAATAGTTTCTTTAACTTTTCAGTTGTTCAAGAGAAATTTTTAACTTTTTAAATCAAATATTTGCAATATCATTTGTTACTTTGGTTTCGCTCAAATGATAAGCGGAGCTTCGCCAGGAAGGCATCTTGCAGAGCAATAGTCCTCCCCACAAAACTCGTCAGCCAGCATCCATTAGTAAATTTGTCGCAGAAACAATCATTTTTTAATGTAGTCCTGCCTCGAACAGTTGCGGATGACTTTCCCACCTATTAAATATAATCCTGAATTTAAAAAAGAAAATGCCAGTCAATTTCTTAACTGACTGGCATTACCCAATTGCTGGGTCTTTTTAACAGCTAAAAATAGGCAGGATTTAAGCTGTAAAATCTGCTTTAAGTACAATCCGGTAACGGGCTTTGCCAGAATGCAGATGTTCAATCGCCTGGTTCAGTTGTGACATCGGGAAGACTTCAATTTGCGGAGCAATATTTTTACGTGCAGCAAATTGGAGTAACTGACGTAATGCCGCCGGCGAACCTGTCGGTGAACCGGTAACTGACTTGGCTCCACCAATCAGCATGCCAGCCGGAATCTGCATCGGCTCAAGTGGTAAACCCAGCATATGCACAGTGCCATTCGGTGCCAAAGTTGCCAGATAAGCCTGCCAGTTCAAGGTGACATTGACAGTACTCAGTAATAAATCAAACTTGCCACGCTGGGCTTTTAATGCAGCGACATCACGACTGTTCACTACATGGTCAGCGCCCATGGCTTTCAGTTCATCAGTTTTATCCAGGTTCGAGGTGAAGGCAGTAATTTCACAGCCCCAGGCTTTCAGCAGCTTGATGGCCATATGTCCTAAACCGCCAATGCCAATTACGCCCACATGATGAATGGCCTGAATCTGATGTTTCAGGATCGGATCAAAGACGGTAATCCCGCCACAGAGCAGGGGTCCGGCACTTTCAGGATCAAGATCTTCGGGTAGGGGAATGACCCATTGCCATCCGGCACGCACTTTGTCGGCAAAACCACCGGCATGTCCGACAATGGTCGCCACCTGACCGCCAGTACACAGCACTTGCTGGCCTGAAATACAAGGATCGCAATATTGGCAACTTTCTGCCGTCCAGCCGATACCCACCCGTTGACCAACTTTCAGGCCTTTGGCTTCTGCACCCAGATGTGTAATGGTACCGATAATCTCATGTCCTGCTACGACCGGATACACTGAAGAACCCCAGTCATTATTGATCACTGAAATATCAGAATGACAGAGACCACAGTATTCTACTTTCACTTCGACCTGATGCGGCTGCAGTTCTCCGGCATCAAATTGATAAGGTTCGAGTTCCGCACCTGCGGATATGGTAGCATAAGCTTGAATAATATTATTCGACATAATGTTCAGCTCTTTTTAAATGCGAGGATATTGTTTTAAAGTCACAATGATTTTCATGGTCATCAACCATACCAACGGCCTGCATAAAAGCATAGCAAATGGTGGGTCCGACAAATTTAAAACCGGCCTGTTTAAGGGCTTTAGACATCTTCTGGCTCTCAATGGTTTGAGCGGGTGCTTGCCGATAATCCACAACATCATTATTCATTCGCGGTTGCTGGGCAAAAGACCAGAGCCATTCCACCAGATTAATCTCTTGCTGTCGAAGCTTCAGCCAAGCTTGGGCATTCTCCCGAATGGCATTGAGCTTGCCGCGATGCCGTATCAGGCTAGCATCTTCAAGTTTTATTTGGAGTTGTTGATCTGTAAGTGAGGCGATAGACTCAATCGAATATTGAAAAAAATGTTCACGATAAGCTTCACGTTTTCTGAGAACGGTAATCCAGGCCAGACCGGCCTGCTGTCCTTCCAGACACAGCATTTCAAACAGGCGATTTTCATCCAGCAGGGCCTGTCCCCATTCCTGATCATGGTAGGCGATATACAGTGGATCATCGGAGCACCAGCCACAGCGTTGCACAGTCATGTGATGCTCCTTATTTTTATGGTTTTATAATTTAAAAACAGTCCATTGATCTTGCTGATTATCCCAGTACGACAGTTCAGCCTGATCCAGAACGCTAAATTGAATCCACATATCTTTACCGGCCTTGTCAGCATAACCGGTACTGATCAGAATCGCATCCTCGGTAATTTCCATCACCCAGCCCTGGTAAGTTTGACCATTCAATACAATTTTTTGTTGATTGCCTGATTCAGCAAATTCCACCAGACGATTGATCAACGCTTCTGACATGTAAATATCCTAAAATTAACGTAAATAGGGATAAGGGTTGACCACACCGCGGCCCTTGCCCTGTAAATAGATTCCATAATGCAGATGGGGAGCAGTATGCCGGGCATTGCCGCTATTGCCGACATAACCGATCAGTTGACCTTTTTTGACATAGTCGCCGACTTTTAAGCCACGTTTATGGCCATCCAGATGTGCATAATAATGCCAGGAGCCGCCCGGACCCAGAATCCAGACTACTTTACCACCCAAATTGTTGTTACGTAAATCTGCAATCAGGCCCTCAGTCACGCTAAAAATTTTGGTTCCACGTGGAGCCATGATATCAATACCTTCATGCAGACGTCCGTGACTGCGTGAAGCTCCCCAAGTATCTGTTAATTCACGTGCCTGTACGCGTGCCACCGGGATTGGTAGAGAGGACGGCACTCGCATACTTTTCAGTTTTTGCACGAGCATAGGATTGAGCTGTACAGCAGGGGATTTTTTCGGTGTACTGCTACAGGCAGCCAGCAGCACAGCAATCAAAGCGATCCACGTCAAAGCAAGGTATTGGCGCACTTTATTCATCCTTAAATATTGGCAATGCTCATGTTGAGCTAATCGATATTTTGCTTTATTCAGACTATGTCACAGATTTACGCTAGTGATCAATTTTTTCATGGCAGTCGGAATGCCGGCCTCGGTTGCTGTTTGCGGACTCATCCAGCAGCCTTGCAGTTCAATCGCCAGATGTTCCTGCTGATCTTGATCTACAGCAAAAACAATCGCTTCAAGGTGCCAGGTAAAATGGGTAAAACTGTGGCTAATCTGGGTCTTTTTGACGATATTTTTAAGGCTCAGCTGTTGGCATCGCTGTTCCAATTCATGTTCATTTTCAATAATCGGCAGACACCAGAGACCGCCCCAAAGACCGCTATTGGGACGTTGTTGCCAAAGCCAGTCTGTACCGGACTGGATTAGCAAGACCTGAGCAGAGCGTACCGGAACCGGTTTTTTGACCTTCTTGAAAGGCAATTCATTTTCCAGTCCTTGCTGATGAGCCTTGCAATGCTGCTGCATCGGACAATACAGACACAAAGGCTTTTTCGGGGTACATACGGTCGCGCCCAGATCCATAATTGCCTGGGTATAGTCATGATTGCGCTCGATAGGACAGAGCTGTTCCGCCAGTTGCCATAAGGCACGCTCATGCACCTGTTTGGACAGATCATCTTCAATAGCAAAGAAACGTGACAATACCCGTTTGACATTGCCATCCATGATTACGCCATATTGACGTAAACCGAGTGACATCAGGGCACCAGCAGTAGAACGCCCAATGCCGGGCAAGGCCATCCATTCTTCCAGGGTTTGAGGAAACTGCTGCTGTGCCGTCACGATGCCAGCAGCTTTATGCAGATTGCGGGCGCGGGCATAATAGCCCAGACCTGCCCAGTAGGGTGCGACCTCATCCCATGAGGCTTGACCCAAGTCCTGAACAGTTGGAAAACGCTGGATAAATTGCTCAAAATATTGCAGTACAGTTTTGACCTGGGTTTGCTGCAACATGATTTCAGAGACCCAGACTTTATAGGGATCATCGGTCACCTGCCAGGGCAAGTCGTGACGACCATGCACATCAAACCATTCCAACAGGGCATCTGAAAATACAAACATGAACACCTAGCAACCGAATAAGCAGCAGCTAGTATAGCGGAATCAGCAGGGTGGGAATGTGAAAAGTAGGATAAAAATAGCTGCTCATTTATTTGGACAGGAGAGTGATTTTAAAAAATAAACGCTCCGTAGAGCATTTATTTTTGATAAAGAATCCGGTTAATCGTTAATTCCCCAGCGCTCATCCAGCTTTAAGGTTTTGCCTGCATAACGCGGAATAATATGAATATGCAGATGTTCTACCTTTTCCTGAAAAACTTCACCATCAATAAAGCCGACATGAAAACCGGCAGGCTGGTAGCGTAATTGTAGTTCATTACGTGCCTGTTCCAGTAAAGACATCAAACTTTTACGTTCTTTGTCGGTCACTTCAAAAAATGAGGCCACATGCCGCAATGGAATGATCACACAATGACCTTCGGACAATGAATTTGGGTCAGGCAACACCACACCATAATCATTTTTGGCAATGACATCATATTCGTCAAAATTACAGTAGGGGCAGTTGGTTTCAGCCATCATACACATTCTCCTCTGGTAGGATTTATCTTTCTTTTCTTCATGAAGTATCTAAAAATTCAGCCTGTGAACAAGCCGGATAGTTGTTTCTATTTATGCCAAATGGCGGTCTAGCAAGGCATACATTGCTGCCAGGCCTTTTTGTTCCGCTTCTGCATTGTAACCAAGATCCACACCATTGGCTTTGGCCCGTTCATCCGCAAGCGGGTTGCTAAAGCCATGTTTGGCATTTTCAAAAACAATCACTTCATGCTCGACTTTGGCTGCATGCATTTCCTCACGGAAACCGGCCACATCATCCAAGGTCACCATGCTGTCCAGTTCACCATGTAGCACCAGGATTTCCGCCTGTACCTGACCTTCCTGAGCCGGTGCTTTCGGAGACAGGTTGGCATGGAAAGTCGCCACCACTTTTAAAGGTGCATTAGAACGGGCCAGATCCAATACGACTTTGCCGCCGTAGCAGAAACCAATCGCTGCAAGCTTATCAGCATTGACTTCATCCTGTGCTGCCAGGGCATTCAAGGCTGCTGTTGCACGGTTAACGATAGTGTCAGGATCTTCAAAAGTCTGCATCATCCACTGATGAGCCTGATCAGAATTGGTCGTGACTTTTTTATCCCCATACATGTCCATGGCCAAGGCCGCATAGCCATGTTCTGCAAGTTCACGGGCGCGCTGTTCGGTATATTCATTCCGACCCCACCATTCGGGTGCGACCAGTACACCGGCAACAGGGGTATCTGTTTCTGGGGCGGCAAAATAACCAATTAATGGGCTGCCATCCTGCGCAGTATAATGAATTTCGCGAGTCTTGATTGCTGCCATGCTGACGTCCTCTGTTGTTGTTGAATCACTTAAATAAAATATAACATAGCAAAACTGATCGGAATGTGACATGAAAACATGTGATTCCCTGATGTTTAAGCCCAAAAAAAAGAGAGGTGCATATTGAACCTCTCTGATTTTATAGCAGGAAAAATAGTACTTATTATTTAATAATTTCCAGTAATTCCACATCAAAAATTAAAGTACTATTCGGTTCAATCACATCCCCTGACCCAATTTGTCCATAGGCCAGTTCGGCCGGAATGAAGAAACGATATTTGGCACCTTCTTTCATCAGCTGTAAACCTTCGGTCCAGCCGGTAATGACTTGGGTGGTACGAAATACCACGGGTTGATTACGGGCAATCGAGCTGTCAAAAACCGTACCATCGATCAAACGGCCTTCATAATGTACGCGGACATTACTGTTTGCGCTCGGCGATTTACCTTTACCTTCCTGAAGAATCTGATATTGCAAACCTGATTTTGTGGTTTTTATACCCGGTTTTTTTGCATTTTCAGCCAGAAAATCCTGACCAATCTTGGCATTTTCATCCGCCTGCTTTTTCAGGGTAATCAGCTCTTTGGCTTCAGCCTGACGCTTAAACTGGGTCAAGACCCGCGCCATGTCTTCTTCACTTAAAGTCGCCTGTTTCCCCGCGGCTGCAGCTTTTAAACCGGCGCTGAAGGCATCCAGATCAATGCCTTGTAAGGAATCTGCATTACTTTTTCCCATCAGATAACCAAAGCTGTAGCCGACCTGTTCAGCCTCAGAGCTTTTATTGGTGACTTCTTTGGCAAACAGACTGCCAGAACTCAGCAGTAAAACCATCAAACTTATTTGTATTTTCATGATTCATTCTCAAAATAAAGGAGAGCGCGTTGCTCTCCTTTTTGTGGATTATTTTACTTCGATGAGTTCCACATCAAAAATCAAAGTACTGTGTGGAGGAATCGTACCTGGCACGCCCTGTTCACCATAACTGAGTTTAGATGGGATATACAGGGTTGCTTTACCGCCTGCTTTCATCAGTTGCAGACCTTCGGTCCAGCCTGGAATTACCTGATTGAGTGGGAACTCAATCGGCTCGCCACGTTCAACCGAACTGTCAAACACCGTACCATCAACTAATTTCCCTGTGTAATGTACTTTTACAATTGAAGTTGCTGCAGGCTGTTTGCCTGTACCTTCTTTGGTCACTAAATATTGCAAACCAGATGCTGTAGTTTTTACCCCTGGTTTTTTTGCATTTTCAACCAGAAAAGTATCACTTGAGGTTTGAGCCTGCTTGGCACTGTCGACTTGCTTCTGCTGCATTTCTTTTTGGAACTGCTCATAAGCTGCTTGTAATTCTTCTTCAGTATAAGCAGGAGCAGTACGGGCATGGCCTTCTCGAACGCCTGTCACAAAGCTGTTAATATCCAGCTCAGGTGGAGTTTGATGAGCGACTTCATAACCGAGTGCATAGCTAATTTTTGAAACAGCAGAGGCATCTTTAGATGCTTTTGTGGTTTGAGCAGCTGGGTTTTGAGTTGCATAGTAAACAGGTACTAGCGCGGCACCGCCTAAAAGAACAGCGACAGCAATCGGTAAGGCCTTACTCATGTATTATTCCAATCTAATGTTATCGTTGAGGTTCATTCCATCTTAGCAGAAAATTTTGAGAAATCTTGCAGAATGGGTGGTTTTTTAGCAAGCGGACACCGCAATTATGTTGAAGTTTAAAGAGATAAAAAAACCAGCAATAGCTGGTTTTTTTATTTTTCAGATTTTAATCATTGTTCGAGAATGTCTAGGAACAAAGATTGCTCTAACCGAAATTGTATTTTGCAAAGAGCTTAGTAAGAAAACAAGCTTTTTTCTAAAGGAAATTCAATTCCAATCGATGCACCACCATCATTACCACGTAAGTCTGAATCACTGATCCAGCCATTTAGTTTCAGTGGAATATCTGGGCGTAAATAATGGGTCCAGCTCACATCAACAGCTTTTAATTCATCCTGCGCTGGAAAAGCTAAATTAGTAGTTCGGTTAGACTCATTCAACTTGGCAAACAGCACTCGAGCATTAACACGATTGAGGCGATCGAAACGAATATCACCACCCACAGAAACCATTTGACCATCACTACCCATCGCATGTGCTAATGGGTAACCATGCTGATAAAAACCATCGGTATAAACATGGTGGTTATATGAAATACCATCAGCACTACCATTACTACGGGTATCTGTCCATTCAGTATACAGCTGGAAAGGCATATTATTATAACTAGAAGAATAATCGACTCCAGCCAAATACATTTTTTTGGCCGGTAAGCCACCTGCTTCGTCTTCACCGATATATTGCGCATAGATATCCATTGGTACTTGCACCAGTGATTGTAAGCTTAACCGTGCATCAAAACCGGCAATTTGGTTAGACTTATCATCATCACTGTTATCAAAGTTATCATTGCCTTTTATAGCATTCCAGAGTGTAGACAGACTTTCTGAACGGTCACCACCACCCCATTGCATAGCACGCGATGCACCCAGCTCCAAATAGGGTAAAGGTTGTGCGGTGACACGTAAGCCAATCAGTTTGGCATCAGGTACAGCATCGTAGTCATCCAGTTGTCCGGCAAAGGCTTGATATTGCCAAGGTCCAATCCAAGATAGCCATTTGCTTGCAAAAGCATGCTGTTCGGCACGCTGCATGGTCACACCATACACAGGACGACTGGCATCACCCCGAATTAAGCTGCCATCATGACCAGGTCCCCAGTAGGTCGGAATTTGTCCAGCAATCAGCCATTGATTCCATAATTTACCTGCAAGGTAAGACCCTTCAATATTCACATCTTGATCATTATCAATCTGGGGATCTTTTTCTGCATTGATACGAAGTCTGGCATCCCAATTCTGATTGCCTGTATTCAACTCTACACCCGCCTGGTATTGCGCTTTTTGCTGATCGCCAAAGGCTTGAGGAATATTTTTTTGATCTGTCTCAGCAAACAAGGAGGCTTTGAGTAACTGGTTGTTGGTATTTAAGTGAGTTATGACTGAATCAATGACTTTTTGTTGATTACTATTGCTGATTTTTGCCTGAGAAAGGGCGCGTTGAATTTCATCACCACTCATTGGCCAGGTCGAAGTGCTGATTTGAATCACACCTTGCTGATTTAACCAGTTTAAATCGGTACGCAGGTTTTGCTCATTTAAAACGATGCCTTGGGCAAAGGTGAGTGAGGAGCTTAATGCCAAGCTGGCGAGCAGTGTTTTTGATTTAAACATTCTTGTAGATTCTCAGGAGTTTTAAACTGTAACCACGATAGGGTTTTTAGTTGATTTTTTCAACGATGATCATTTGAGATAAATGTAATAGAGGGTGATTTCACATCCTGCTTAAAGCAAGATGTGAAATCAAGGTTTACAATGAATTAGTCATTGTCTTTATTTGCGGTATAAGCATAAGCATAATTATAACCATAGCTACCAGCCGCCCCTTTTTGTACATCATTTAGAATCACGCCATTAACTTTGACATTGGCCTGTTCAAAACGATTCACAGTGATTTCCAACTCTTTGATTTGTGTTTTACCATGACGGGCAATCAATAAATTTACACCCGCATATTGCGCAATAATAATACTATCGGTCACGGCAAGCACAGGTGGCGTGTCAATCAGGACATGATCAAAATGAACAGAGGCCTGATCCATGAAAGTCTTGAATTGATCAGTACTTAACAGTTCAGATGGATTAACCGGACTCTTACCACGTGTCACAAAAAACAGGTTCTCTACCGTAGAGCTTTGTATGACATCTTCATAGCTGTTTTGATGATTCAATAATTCCGCTAAACCTGGGTGTACCTCTGCATTGAAATATTTATGCAAATAGCCACGACGCATATCACCATCAATCACCAAGACCCGTTTTCCACTTTGCGCTAAAATAGTAGCAAGGTTAGTGGTAATAAATGATTTACCAATTTCAGGTGCAGGGCCAGAAATGGCAATCACATTATTGGTCGCATTCATTAAGGCAAAATGAATCGCTGTTCGCATACTACGCAGGCTTTCAATCGCAATATCACCGCTATCTTTAACTGCAAGAATAGGAATATTCTTTTTCTTCTTCAATAGTTTAATGCGGCTTTCTTGAATTACAGAGCGCGGCACCGTAGCATAGACTGGCAGATCAAGCTCATTTTCAATTTGCGCTGCATCTTTAATACCTGAACGCATCATATTGCGTAGTAGGGCCAGTAATGTACCTAAGAAAGCACCCAAGAAAATAGATAAAATCAGAATTTGTAATTTCTTTGGTTTAATGGGTTCAATGGGCTCGACTGCAGTATCGACAATACGCACATTGCCAATTTCACCTGCTTTGGCAATCCGCAGTTGTTGGTAAGAATTAAGCAAGCCTGTATACAGCTGTTGTTTGACTTCTACTTCACGGAACAGTTCTAAATATTGGCGTTGTAATTCTGGCAAGCGTTTGAGCGTGCCGTCTAACTCTGCAATGCGTTTGTTAATTGCCCCCAATTGCGCATTCATTTGCTGCATCACAGGGTGTTCGTTGGTGTACTTGGCCGCAGCTTCAGCCACTTGTTGCTCTAACTGCGCTTTTTGGGTTTCCAAAGTAATACTTTGGGTTAAATACAACTCAGATTCTTTGGTGACATCGACTGTATTAAACTGTTGGCGGAAACGGTTAAATTCACGTTCTGCGACATCTAATTGTTGTTTCAGTTCTGGGAGTTGCTCTTCCAAAAACTTTAAGGTCTGTGCCGTTTCTGCAGTACGACGCTCAATATTCTGCTGGCTATAGGCTGTAAGAATGGCATTCAAGACTTGCGTAATATGCTGTTTGTCCTCACCTTGATAGTTCAGACCTAGTACACCCGTCATTTTTCCTTTTTCAGCCACTGAATAGCTGGCAGTTAAAGTCTGCATCGCAGCAGGTAGGCTTTGCTTGCGAATATTATAGGCTGCATCAAAACTGTCTTGACTAAAAATAGCCACTTTCCAGAGACCATATTCTGATTGTAATTGACTAATCTGATTTAAAGGTGCCGAGAAAACGACTTGATTTGTGGCAGAATCTGTCAGGTTATATTTTCCTGATTCAAAACTTAGGATTAAATTTTTATCCTGAAAATATTGTGGAATCTCAAACTGGCGAATATCAAAACTTTTTTGATTGTCTTTAAATAATACCGATTTTTCTGAATATTCTGTCGTATATTCATGCTTGGCGATTAAACGATTCCAGAAACTGTCTTCTGTACCTGAAACTCGAATATTAAGATTTAAACGATTAATGACTGTACCGAGCACCAAACGTGATTTTAAGATTTCAATTTCAGCTTGAGCAGGGGATTTTTGCTCAATCATGCTGGACAGATCACCCAGTAACGCTGCAGAGGCTCCTTTGCTGTCTTCGACCTGTACCAAAGCATCTACTGCATAGGTGTCTGGCGTGGTTCTTAAATACAGTAAAGCGCAGACGATACTGAGTAGAACGCAAAGCGTAATCATTTTCCATTGTGCGATTAAGGAAAAAAATAATTCCTTTAAATCAATGGTGTCTTCGGTGTTGGCGGTTTGGCTCATAGTTTAAATATCAAAAAAGTAGAATTTTAAAAAAGCTAGAGTATCAAGAAACTAGATATATTTTTTCCAGTCGGCAATGCAGGCTTGAATTAACGCACAGGTCTCATCAAATACGGCCTGATCGTGCTGATAGGGGTCGGCCACGTTTTTACTTTGCCAGTGCCCCAATCTAAAGGTTTTGCCTTTGGCAAAGGGCCAGGCTTGTTCCACATGCTTTTTTTGATTTTGGCTCATCACCAAAATCAGGTCGGCTTTTTTAATTAAGTCTGCATTGAGTTTTTTTGCCACGTGTGGACTCATGTCAATGCCGTGACGTTGCATACATAAACAGGCTTTGTCATCCGCTGCATGACCAACCAAGCCTGAAATACCTGCGGATTCAATCTGTAAGTGTGGATATTGCTGTTTTAAAAAGTATTCTGCCATGGGGCTACGGCAAATATTGCCAATACACACTACCAAAATGTGATTAATTTTCATTAGTTCCCCAAGCGTTCAAAGCCATAAATAGCATTAGAGAATGGGACAATTTGATTAATAATACGTTGCCAGCGCACTAAACCTGTCGCATCAACATAAATAATATCATTGCTGCGCATTTTAAATTGATTGGCAAGACCAAAGTCTCCTATACTGGTCAAGTCAAGATTATAAATTTCGGTCGTTAGATTGTTTGGTTGGTAGCGTACTACATAAATTTTGCTGCGGCTTGCCGTAAAAGGATTGATACCTAAACTTTCACCCAAAACATCGCCTAAACTCATACCTTCTGCACGTATAGCTAAAGCATGGTTTTTTCCAGCCTCACCCATCACGTAAACTTTTTGATTTTCTCTGGCATTGACATAAATGGTATCGTCAGCCTGAATAAGTAGATTATGTAAAGAGTATCCTGCTCGCTCTAATTCAATACTATTCAGTGTATAGCTACTTCCTTGACGAATTAATGTGATTGAGGAATTGTCACCTTGTTGAGCATTAATTCCGCCTGCGATACCTATGGCTTTATATATACTAATGGGTTGATCTGTAAGGTGATATACACCACCATTTTCAATATTTCCTTGTACAGAGTAACGTTGCCCTTGGTAAGATGAAACTCGCACAATTACATCTGGGGTTTTTAAATAACGTGACAATTGACCGCGTAACTCACGATTCACTTGTGCTAATGATTTCCCTGCAGCTTTATAACGCCCGATAATCGGGAACTGAATATAACCCTGTGAATCAATCTGATAACCATTATTAGGATCAGAGTTACTCCCAGAAATTTCAGGATATGCCCATAAATAAATAGAAAGAATATCGCCTGAACTTAAGGTGTATTGACGCTGTGGTATATGAAATAAATGCGCATAGTCTTGTTGAATATTGTGAACTGCAGGCTGCACCGCAAGCATTGAGTCTTGTGTAAGTTTAATCACATTGACCGCTGTGCCCAAGTCGGTGGTATAGACCCCTTCATTTGGTAAGTCATAAGTTTGTAAGCCAGAGGTGACAGCGCACCCAGTGGCGGCAATGCCACATGCCAATAAAACAGCCAGTTGAAAGTGTCGCACGCGAGATTCCATTTTTAATTTATTAAAATATTTAAATCAATTGCCGCCATTTTACCGAACTTGTCAAATAGGTACATAGCAATTTGTAATCATTTTGCAGATTCTGTCAGATTCTTTGGGCTTTGTTGCACAAACCTATCTGTAAAGGCTTTTTCAGCGATATAATTTTCAAATGAAGAAGCCTACACACAAAATCTACCGCACAACCAATTGGCCCGCATATAACCGAGCACTCATGAGTCGCGGAAATATTGCCATTTGGTTTGATCCTGCTACGCAATGGTATGCGCCATCAAAAGGCAAACAAGGGCGAAATCAAACCTACTCCGACGCAGCCATCCAATGCTGCTTAATGATTAAATCCTTATTCCGTCTGTCTTTACGTATGGTTACTGGCTTTGTGCAAAGTCTGATTAAACTTTGCGGATTAAATTGGATAGCTCCAGATTACACCACGCTTTGTAGAAGACAAAAGCATATTGATATTGTAATCAACTACCAAAAAAGTAGCGATGGGCTGCATCTACTCATGGACTCTACAGGCATGAAGTTTCTAGGTGAGGGCGAATGGAAGCGCAAGAAACATGGACCTGAATATCGTCGCCAATGGCGTAAACTTCATATTGGTATAGATGCTAAAACCCTACAAATACGAGCAGTTCAGCTTACAACCAATAATGTCAGTGATTCACAGGTGCTTGGTGATTTACTTGATCACATTCCACAAGATGAGCAGATTGACTCTGTTTATACCGATGGAGCTTATGACACCAAGCAATGCCGTCAGGTCATTGCAGATCGGCAAGCACATGCGGTGATTCCACCTAGAAAAAATGCGAAACCATGGAAAGATACAAAGATTAGCTCGCTAGAACGAAATGAATTACTTCGAACAATTAAACGTTTAGGCAGGACACTATGGAAAAAATGGTCAGGCTATCATCGGCGAAGTTTGGTTGAAACCAAGATGCATTGCATCAAATTATTAGGAGATAAACTCAGTGCAAGGAGTTTTGATAGCCCAGTGAATGAGATCCATGCACGTGTAGCAGTCCTTAACAGATTTACGGAATTAGGTCGACCACTTACCCAAGTTACGCCTTAAATTTGGCTCAATTAGGGGCGCTTTGCATTTCAAATCTTTGTGCAACAAAGCCGATTCTTTGCAAAAAAATTGATGATATTCGAAAACTGTGCATTTAATCCAAATTAAAAAAGTTGAATATTCACAAAAACTATACACTGATGCTCCTTTCAAGTAATTTGCGCACAAATCATAATAGAAATTTCATAAATTTCTGTTAGTATTCCTGCCGAAAGATTCATTATTTTTCATAAAATATAGATATAAATTGAAAGGCGCTCAAATGCTACAGCTTTCAGACCTAAAAATTGCCATTATTGGTTTAGGCTATGTCGGGTTACCCCTAGCGGTTGAATTTGGCAAGCAGCTGCCTGTGGTGGGTTTTGATATTCAGCAAAAACGTATACAAGAATTACAAAGTGGACAAGATCATACTTTAGAAGTGTCGTCAGAAGAACTTAAACAAGCGATACATTTAAGCTATTCAGCCAATTTAGATGACTTACGCAGCTGCAACTTTTTTATTGTGACTGTTCCAACCCCAATTGATGAGTTTAAACAACCCGATTTGACCCCGCTCATTAAAGCCTCTACCAGTATTGGGAAAGTACTTAAAAAAGGCGATGTGGTGGTGTATGAGTCTACCGTTTACCCCGGTGCAACCGAAGAAGCCTGTATTCCAGTTTTAGAACAAGTGTCGGGCTTAAAATTTAATCAGGACTTTTTTGCAGGCTATAGCCCAGAACGGATTAACCCAGGCGATAAGCTGCACCGTGTGACCAATATTTTAAAAGTGACTTCGGGTTCTACCCCAGAGGTGGCAGATTTTGTTGATGCAGTTTATCAACTGATTGTGACTGCAGGTACGCATAAAGCACCGAGTATAAAAGTGGCTGAAGCCGCAAAAGTCATTGAAAATACCCAGCGTGATGTGAATATTGCTTTAATTAATGAATTGGCTGTGATCTTTAATAAGTTGGGTATAGATACTGAAGCGGTGTTGCAGGCTGCAGGAACCAAGTGGAATTTTTTACCTTTCCGCCCTGGTTTGGTGGGTGGGCACTGTATTGGGGTAGACCCGTATTATTTAACCCATAAAGCACAGTCTTTAGGCCTGCATCCAGAAATCATTTTGGCGGCACGTCGTTTAAATGACCGTATGGGTGAATACGTTGCAACACAATTGATTAAAGAGATGGTGAAGCAGCGTATACAAGTGGTGGGTTCAAAAATTTTAGTGATGGGCTTAAGTTTTAAAGAAAATTGTCCTGATATTCGCTATACTAAAATTGTAGATATGGTCAAAGCTTTAAAAGAATATGATTTAGATTTAGATATTTATGACCCGTGGGTAGACCCGAAAGAAGTGGAACATGAATATGGTTTAGCCCCAGTGAATGCATTAAAGAATAATGAATATGATGCCATTGTTTTAGCAGTTGCGCATGATCAGTTTAAACAAATGACAGCGGCAGAAATACATGCTTTGGGTAAGAGTAAGCATGTGCTCTATGATTTAAAATATTTGTTAGAAAATGATGGCTTAAATATTAGGCTTTAATTTGTATTTTATTTAAAAATATTTTCAAAGAAACTATTGAGGAAATAATGTTAGAAGACTCAACTATATTGGTTACAGGTGGTACGGGTTCATTTGGTAATACCTTTGTGCCGATGACATTAGAAAAATATAATCCTAAAAAAATTATTATTTTTTCTCGTGATGAAATGAAGCAATGGGAAATGGCTAAAAAGTTTAAAGATGATAAACGTGTCCGTTTCTTTATTGGTGATGTACGAGATAAAGAGCGTCTTTACCGTGCACTAGATGGTGTTGATTACGTTGTACATGCAGCAGCTACTAAAATTGTCCCAACAGCAGAATATAATCCTTTTGAATGTGTAAAAACCAATATTAATGGTGCGATGAATCTCATTGATGCCTGTATTGATAAAGGTGTAAAAGGTGTTGTAGCACTTTCAACGGATAAGGCAAGTAGTCCAATTAACCTGTATGGAGCTACTAAACTAGCTTCTGATAAATTATTTGTTGCTGGTAATTCCTATTCGGGTGAGCATGGTACTAAGTTCTCAGTCGTGCGTTATGGAAATGTGATGGGTTCTCGTGGTTCTGTAATCCCATTCTTTTTGTCAATTAAAGATAGTGGCGTATTACCTATTACTGATGAGCGTATGACTCGTTTCATGATTTCATTAGAACATGCTGTTGATCTAGTTTGGCATGCATTTGATGACATGGTCGGTGGCGAAATTTACGTTAAAAAAATTCCATCTATGAAAATGACAGATTTAGCTCGTGTTGTTGCACCCGAAGCTAAGCAAGAGGTTATTGGTATTCGCCCTGGTGAAAAGCTGCATGAGCAAATGATTAGTGTAGAAGATGCTTATTATACTTATGAATATCCAGAGCATTTTAAAATTCTTCCTACAATTAATGAGTGGTCAACTTGCCCTAAACGTATTAAGGATGGCAAAAAAGTACCAGAAGGTTTTGTGTATGCAAGTGATAACAATACTGAATGGATGAGTGACGCTGAATTACAAACTTGGATAGAAGCTAACCGTGAGAAAATAGGAAATATCTAATATGTTTATCCCGTATGGCAAGCAAAACATTAATCAGCAAGATATTGATGCTGTTATTCAAGTGCTTCAGTCTGATTTTCTTACACAAGGCCCTCAGGTTCCTTTATTTGAAAAAACTGTAGCAGAATATGTTGGGGCCGAATATGCATTGGCGGTGAATAGTGCAACTTCTGCTTTGCATATTGCTTGCTTGGCATTGGGATTACAAAAAGGAGATGTAGTGTGGACATCTCCAATTACTTTTGTCGCTTCTGCGAATTGTGCTCTTTATTGTGGTGCAAATGTTGATTTTGTAGATATTGATCCACAAACTTATAATTTGTCTATAGATGCGCTACAAAAAAAACTAGTACAAGCTAAATTAGAAAATAAATTACCTAAAATAGTGATACCTGTACATTTGTGTGGACAGTCCTGCGATATGGAGAAAATTCATGCGCTGTCTAAAGAATATGGCTTTCATATTATTGAAGATGCATCTCACGCAATTGGAGGAAAATATCAGTCAGCCTATGTAGGTGCATGTAAATATTCTGATATTACAGTTTTTAGTTTTCATCCAGTCAAGATTGTGACTACTGCCGAAGGTGGGATGGCATTAACCAATAATGCAACCTTGGCACAGAAGATGGACTTGCTTAGAAGTCATGGGGTTACCCGTAATACGGCATTAATGAATAAAGAGACTGAAGGGCCGTGGTATTACCAACAAGTAGAATTAGGCTTTAATTATCGTATGACAGAGTTACAGGCGGCTTTGGGCGTTTCTCAAATGCATCGATTAAGTCAATTTGTAGAAAAACGTCATACAATTTCAAATAAATATAATGAAATTTTGAAAGATTTACCTATCATTTTACCGTACCAGATTCCTGAAAGCTATTCAGGTTTGCACTTATATGTGATTCGTCTGAAGTTAGATGAACTAAAAGCTTCGCGTAAACAAGTTTTTGAAGCATTACGAGCCAAAGGTATTGGTGTAAATGTTCATTATATTCCTGTACATACGCAGCCCTACTATGAAAATCTAGGTTTTAAATTGGGGGATTTTCCCGTAGCTGAAGCCTACTATGATTCAGCGATCAGCTTACCAATGTACCCTGATTTGACAGATGCTCAGATTCAATATGTGTATGAGTCACTGAAAGAGGTTTTGGTATAACAATGCAGTTGGCTGTGATTCCTGCACGTGGTGGAAGTAAAAGAATACCACGTAAAAATATAAAGATGTTTCATGGCCAACCTATGATTGCATGGTCAATTCAAGCAGCTATAGATAGTGGTTGTTTTGATGAGGTTTGGGTATCTACAGACGATGAAGAAATTGCGGCAGTTGCACAAGTTTATGGTGCGAAGGTGCCTTTTTTAAGACCTGCACATTTGTCAGATGATTTTGCAACCACTGCAGATGTGATGTCACATGCAGTAGAGGAGTTTGGCAAGATAAATCATGCTTTACCAGATTATATTTGCTGCTTATATGCGACTGCTCCGTTTGTGACCAAAGCAGATTTGGTGCAGGGGCTAGAAAAGATTAAAAATAATAGTAATTTGAATTATGTGTTTAGTGCAACAACTTACCCATTCCCGATTCAACGTGCAATAAAGTTGAATGAATATGACACAGTAGAAATGTTTTCACCACAATATTTTAATGTTCGTTCTCAAGATTTAGAAGAAGCTTGGCATGATGCAGGGCAGTTCTACTGGGGTACTGCGGAAGCTTGGTTAAATAAAGCGATGATTTTTTCCACTCAATCTAGAGTTGTAGAGTTACCGCGTTTTAGAGTACAAGATATAGATACACAAGAAGACTGGGATCGTGCTGAATGGTTATTCAAAGCAATACAGCAATGAACGTTGTCTTTCGAGTAGATGCCTCTATTCAAATGGGTACAGGGCATGTCATGCGGTGTTTGACTTTAGCTGATGCTTTGAAGAATCGGGGGGCGGAATGTTATTTTATTTGTCGTGAGCATCCTGGCAATTTGATTGGTCTAATTACCCAGCGAGGCTATCATGTTGATGCATTGCCTTATATGGATTTATCTCAAGAAGATAAGTTGCAAAACCATAATACTGATCTTGCGCATGCTTCTTGGCTAGGTGCAACACAAAAAGCAGATGTGAGTTTATGTATTCCTATTATGGAAGCATTAAAGCCAGATTGGTTGATTGTTGATCATTATGCTTTGGATGTACGCTGGGAAAAAGCTTTGCGTCCATATTGCAAACGAGTAATGGCTATTGATGATCTAGCCGACCGTGAACATAACTGTGACTTGCTATTAGATCAGACATTTGGGCGAGATTTAAAGGATTACATAGCACGAGTTCCAGTCTCTTGTGAAATTTTGTGTGGTACTGAATATGCTTTATTACGTCCTGAGTTTTCTCAGTGGCGTGAGTATAGTCTTGAACGTAGAGAAAACAGCCAACTTAAACATCTGCTAATTAATTTAGGTGGGGTGGATAAAGACAATATCACGACCCAAATACTTATCACGCTTAAGCAATGCGCTTTACCTTCTGAATTAAAAATTACAGTGGTGATGGGTAGGACTGCACCATGGATTAAAGAGGTGCGCCAACAAGCTCAAGATATGCCTTGGACAACCGAAGTTGTGGTGGGTGTAAATAATATGGCTGAATTAATGGCAAAAAGTGATTTGGCTATTGGTGCTGCTGGTTCTACTTCTTGGGAGCGGTGTTGTTTGGGACTTCCTTCTATTATGGTTGTGTTGGCTGATAATCAGAATTTGATTGCAAAAGATTTACATAATTGGGGGGCCGCTATTTCGATTCAGCAGAAAGAGATAGAGCATAATTTACCACCTATTCTAAATCAGTTATCGATTTCTCAGCTAAAACATATACAATGTAAAGCGTTACAAGTTACGGAAGGCTTAGGTGTGAAAATATTACTAAGTTATATTAATAGTGAGTCACACTCATGCTAGATCGCACTAAAGCTAAGCTTAGAAAATTAGAAAATGAAGATTTGAGTACCATTTTAGAATGGCGCAATCATGATGATATTCGCAAATGGATGGTGAATACGTCAATTATTTCTTACGATGATCATTTACAGTGGTTTATTCGCAATCAAAACCGTACAGATAGACATTTTTTTGTTTTTGAATATATGGAGCAACTGGAAGGTTATATATCTTTCCAAAAAATTGAAAATAGTAAAGCTTATGAGTGGGGATTTTATATAAAACCGAATACTCAAAAGGGTATGGGTTTTCTATTGGGTGAGGTGAGTTTGGCATTTGCATTTAGACAATTGAATATTGGTAAAATATTCGGTCAAGTGCTTTCATTTAATCAGAAATCGATAAAATTTCATCAAAATCTAGGCTTTTTTCAAGAAGGTGTTTTAAGAAAGCATTTCAATGATGAACGTGGTGAATTTGATATTTTTCAGTTTGGATTGTTGCAATCTGAATGGTTGGAGAGATAAGTGTGAATAAAAAAATACAGATCAATGGTCGAGATATTGGAACTGATTTTCCTCCTTATATTATTGCTGAATTATCCGCCAATCATAATGGTCGTTTAGAAACAGCCTTAAAAATTATAGAACAGGCAAAAATCTGTGGTGCAGATGCTATTAAGTTACAAACCTATAAAGCAGACACCATTACCCTAAATTGTAAAAATGAAGAATTTATGATTCGTGGAGGGTTGTGGGATGGTCAGTCATTATATGAGCTGTACGAGAAGGCACATATGCCTTGGGAGTGGCATAAGCCTTTATTTGATTATGCCCGTGAGTTAGATATTACTATTTTTAGTTCTCCTTTTGATCGAACAGCGGTAGATTTACTGGAAGACTTAAATGCACCTGCATATAAAATTGCGTCTTTTGAAGCTGTAGATTTGCCTTTAATTAAATATGTGGCTGCTACAGGTAAACCAATGATTATTTCTACAGGTATGGCAGATAAAGAAGAAATTAAAGAAGCAATACAAGCAGCCTATGATGGTGGGTGTAAAGAGTTGGCAATTTTACATTGTGTGAGTGGTTATCCTGCGCCAGCGGAAGATTACAATTTAAGAACAATTTTGGATATGGGTTCAAGTTTTAATATTCCTGTTGGTTTGTCTGATCATACTTTGGATAATACGACTGCAATTGCCTCAGTTGTATTAGGTGCTTCTGTCATAGAAAAGCATTTTACTTTAGATCGTAATGGCGGCGGGCCTGATGATAGTTTTTCATTAGAACCTGAAGATTTGAAGCAATTATGTGTTGGTGCTAAAACTGCCTGGCAGGCTTTGGGTCAGGTAGATTATGGTCGTAAATCTAGTGAGCAGGGTAATGCACAATTTAGACGTTCACTTTATTTTGTAAAAGATATGAAAGCGGGTGAAGTCATTGATGAAACCTGTATACGCAGCGTACGCCCAGGTTTTGGTTTAGTGCCTAAGTTTTTTGATGAAATTATTGGTAAAGTAGTTTTAAGGGATGTGGTTGGTAATACACCAGTAAAGTGGGAAATTATAAAGTAATGTTATTGTCAATAGTTATTCCTTTTTTTAATACTTTCGATAGAAGCGAGTCTTTACGTCGTATCATTAAAAGAACATTAACTGAAAATAAAGATATAGAATTTATTTTAGTAAACGATGGTTCAGTGGATGCAACTTTTAGTAAGCTAATTGATTATTATAAAGAATTTAGTAAAAGTTCATGTTTGAAAATTATAGATCAAGAAAATAAAGGGCCGGGAGGTGCTAGAAACAATGGTCTAAAAAATGCGACAGGAAAATATATATGGTTTGTAGACTCAGATGATAACATAGATATATCAAATGCATATGAGCGATTACAGCAAGCAATAGAACTTGATGTTAATTTTGACTTTATTGATTTTAATATTAGAGAAAATAATAAAATAACTAATTCAATGGGTAATTTGGAGTCTGGATATTACCCATCTTTTGAAAATAAATATTTGTATTTAGGGCGAATAGTAACTAAGATATTTCATAGAGATGTTTTTATAATAAATAATGTTACTTATCCTGAAAAAGTTATATATGAAGATAATTATTTAATTTATATTTTGCCAATTTTTTTAAATAATTTTTTTAAGTTTAATGATGCAGTTTATGAGTATGTAGAAAATCAAAACTCTATAACTAGGCAGAAATTTAATAGAAAATATTATGATCGCCTATTAACTTCATATGAAGGGTTAGAAAACCACTATTATCTAAACAATAAAAAAATAGAAGAAGGTGTTTTAGTTAGATTTAATGAAATTTTTTATGAAAATACATTGCTTTATATTATTGGTGGTGTTTTAAAAGGTGAAATTGATAAAAGGGAGTTAATGGAGGTAAAGAAAATTATAGAATGGTGTAATTTTTTAAAGAAAAAATATAACTTTAAATTTATTATTTCAAATAAGAGAAGTTTTAAAATTAAGATTTTATTTGAAATTATTTATATCCTATCAATTTTTTTTGGATCAAAAGATTGGTATTCATATTTTTTAAATTTAAATAAAGAAGAATGGAAAATTAAATAATGAGTGCTAGAAGCTCAATAGTTATTTATTTTTTTGGTGAAATGATTTCCAAAGGCTTACCATTTTTTTTTATACCATACTTAACTAGAAAACTAGGACCAGCTGGTTACGGTGAGTTAGCGTATGCTCTTACTATTGTTGCCTTTGCGAGCATATTTATTAGTTTAGGGCAAGAGGCTGCAACTTTTAGCTATTATTATAAAAAGGGGAAAAGGGCATTACCATATTTAAGAACTTCTAGTATGATATTAATGTTTGCTCTAACTATTCTAGTTGCTATTTCATTATTTTTATTAAAAATAAAATATTGGTTTCTCTTAGCATCTATATCATCAGTTGCAATATTAATTAACTATCATATGGCAACTTTACAGGCTCAAAAAAAAGAATTTGAATATATATTAATTCAAATAAGTTCTGCTATTTTACTAATTATTTTTACGTTTTCATTTCTTGAATTAATGGACGGTGATAAAGTAAAGTTGAGATTAGATGCAATGCTATGGTCTAGTTTTGTAGTTTTAATCCCAATTATTTTTTTCTTTATTAAGAATACCTATAATTTTTTAAATTTAAAAAAGATAAAATTATATAGTTTGTATTTATTAAGTTATGGTATCCCAATTTTCTTTCATTCATTCTCTTTACTAATTAAAGGACAAATAGATAGGATTTTTATATATAAACAGTATGATGCTTTATCTTTAGGTGTCTTTTCTGCTGGAGTTCAAATTGCAGGTTTACTCAGTATATTATTGGGTGTGGTAAATAAAGCATTAGTACCTACCTATTATGAAAACTTAAAAAATAAAAATTTAAATGAGAGTAAAATCATAAAATTGGCTTTATACTCTTTGCCTTTGACTTTAATTCCTAGTGGATTGGCTTTTTTTATACCAGAAAGTGCTTATATTTGGTTTTTAGGGCAAGAATATAGTGGCTCTAAATATTATACTTATATGTATGTTTTTGGTATGTCTTTGAATATTCCTTATTTAATTTTAGTTAATTATTTCTTTTATTTTGGTTTAACAAAAGTTATTGCTTATATAACGATTTCAATGACTATTATATATGTAATTATACTTTATTTTATGTCAAAAATTTCTATAGAATTTATTCCCTATGCTTTAATTTTTAGTAATTTATTAATGGTTTCAGTTTTTATGATTGTAATTAATAGTCGTAGATTTTAATATAGTATTTTTGCGAGATTTCTATGAGAGAAAAAATAATTATTGGATATTCCATAGTGAGTCCTTTACACTTAATAAACTTTTTAACTTATCTAGAGTCTTGTGAAGAAGATTTTCATGAAAGATATTTGTTTATTAGTAATTATTGGGAAATTTCTATACTCCCTCAAAGATATATAGATTATTGTAAACAAAAAAATATTAATGTAATTTTTGATGAGGATGAAAAAAAAATAATATTAGATATTATTTTTAAAAAAAAATTAAAGATAAATTTTGTGTGTGTAAAAAATCCAAGTTTATTTATCTTAAAAAAAGGCTTAATTAATAGTGTAGAAAAAATTTCAATAATAGATGAAGGTCTGTCAAGTTATGCTAGCTTTATGCACTCACTAAAAGCCAGTTTTCGTGAAAAAAGTATAAAGGGGAGTATAAAACTTTTAATATATGTATGTCTGATGAAATTTTTAATATTATTTAATCAGCATAAACTATATAATTTTACAGCTTTTTATGGTACTAATATAAATCCTGTTTATAAAAATTGTTTCTTAGAAGTATTAGATGATATCACTACCTTTAGCCCTTCAAATAGTATATATCAAAAAAGTATTTTATTTTGTACACAGCCCTTAATTGAGGTTGGATTGATGAGTTATAATCAATATGAGGAAATGCTTTTCAAAGTTCTTACTATTTGTAAAAGTAATAATATTTCATTATTAATCAAAAAGCATCCTGTGGATAAAATATTTGACTATTCAGGTTATAATATAGTGAGTTTCGATGGGATTGTTGAAGAATTGGTTGCGAGTCACAAAAATATTATTGGAACAATTTCTTCATGTTCAACATCATCTTTACTTATTCCTGCCTGTTTGAATAAAGAAAGTTATATTGTTTCTTTTGATAGCATAGATAAGATGGATAGCAATTTAAAAGCTTTATTTCAAAGCTATTGTAAGCCTATAGAGAGAATTAAAGAGACTAATTTGAGATAGTTTTATGGCAATCAACTTAAGTAAAGTAGGATTATTTTTTATATTGTTGGGCTACTTTCTCTCTCAGTTCTATATTTTTTCTAGTGGTTTGCCCCAACCATCTCATATTTTTATTATTTTGTCATTTTTATTATTTGGTATTTTATATAATAAAATTAATATTAGTGAGTCGCGCAATTTAATTATTTTTGTTGTTTATGTAACCTTTGTTAATGTTTTTTTTACTTTTCTAGTTGGAGATTTAAGCTATATTATCTCCACAATATATTGGTTTTTTAATTTAATTTTATTTTTAGTTTTAGTTAATTTGAATTTTTTAAGTATAAAGAAATTATTATATTATTTAAAATTTATTATTCCTTTGAGTCTAATTCTTAATATTATAATTTGGGTAGTGGGATTGGGACGATATGATTTTAATCCTAGATATAATGGGTACTTTAATGATCCTAATCAAATGGCTTTCTGGGTTCTATGTTCTTGTGCTATGGGGTTGATTTTAATTAATAATCTTAAGGTTAAGATTATTATATATTCTCTTTCATTTTTTCTTATATTGCTAACAATGTCTCGTTCAGCAACACTAGGATTTATTATTTTAACATTCGGTTTGGTTTTTCAGCATAAAAGTCGTTTAGATTTAAAAATAATTTTTTCATTAATATCTTTACTTACTGTTATAACTTTATTTTTTATTCTATTAAATTTCGGTTTTTTAGATAATATAGTTACCAGATTTTCTCAAGGTATAGAGTCTAATGACCAACAGGCATCAGATCGCGGTTTTACTAATCTAATTGATTACCCTCAATATTTATTATTTGGTGCAGGTCAGGGAGCTTACTATTTATTTTCCTCATCTAATCATGAAATACATTCAACTTGGTTTGGTATCTTGTTTTATTATGGAATAATTGGTCTTTTTCTGTTTGTGAGTTTTTTATTTAATATCTTTAGAAAATTAAATTTTGCAGAAAAAATTATTTTTTTGAGTCCAATGTTCTATGGTTTCTTTACATATAATGCAAGGACACTAGTATTCTGGTTTTTAGTTGCAATATTTTTGTTATATAGTAAATATAGAGAGCAGTTATGAAAAATTATATTTCTATTGGTATTCCTATTTATAATGCTGAAAATTATGTGGCTGATGCAATAAAATCTGTATTAGCTCAAAGTCACCCATATTGGGAATTAATTTTGGTAGATGATGGTTCTAGTGATAATTCACTAAGAATTGCTCAAGACTTTGAGTGTAGTGACTCCCGTATTAGGGTGATTTCTGATGGAGAAAATCGAAAACTTCCTTATAGATTGAACCAGTTGATTCAGGCGTCTAAAGGAGAGTTTATTGCACGTATGGATGCGGACGATATTATGCATCCTGACAGGTTAAAGATACAAATTGAATTTTTAAACCAAAATAACAATTATGATCTTGTATCATCAGGTCTAGTTTCTATTGATAGTAAAAATAAAGTAAAAGGATTCAGATGTGTTGAGAAATTATTTGATGATTTTACTCTGCTCAAACTTAATTATCCAATAGTTCATCCTTCTATAATGGCTCGACGATCTTGGTTTGAAAGAAATAAATATTCTGAAAAATATCCACGAGCTGAAGATTTTGAATTATGGACTCGTGCTATAGTTAGTCATGATTTTAAAATGGCTGTACTTCCTGACCTACTTTTATATTATAGAGAGGAAGGAAATCTTTCAAAAGATAAGATAATTAATTCTTATCAAGATTTATTAAGAATTTATATTCATTATTCAAAAAAAGAGTTTAGTATTGTTTTTTTAAAAATGTATTTAAAAATTTTTATTGTTAACTTAATGTTTTATACAGGTAATCTCCAAAAAATTGCAAAAAGAAGAAATAAATTTTTTAAACATGCTGAAATAGAATCAGATTTTCAAAAAACCTTGGATAATATTGTTGGTATTAATAAATAACTATGCTAAATATTGTTTATATTATTACACGATCTGATGTACTCGGTGGTGCTAGTGTACATCTATTAGGTTTAGCACAAGGAATGGTTAATCAAGGTCATCAAGTGCATATTTTGGTAGGTGGAATAGGAGCTTTTACTAAAGAGCTTGAAAAAAATGATATTAGCTTCGCTTCTTTAAAGTATTTACAGAGAGAAATTTCTTTAATTAATGATGTACTCGGTTTTTGGGAAATTAAAAAGTACTTGAAACAACTTAAGCCTGATATTGTGCATTGCCACTCTAGTAAAGCAGGATTACTAGGCCGTTTAGCCGCAAAATCATTAAACTTGCCTGTCATATTTACAGCACACGGTTGGGCTTTTACAGACGGTGTGAGTCCTAAAAAACAAAAAATATATGCTACTTTAGAACGTTTTATGGCTAAACTCTCAGATCATATTATTACAGTTTCAGAATATGATCGATACCATGGGTTTAAGTATCAGGTTGGAACACCAGAATTAGTTCAAACAATTCATAATGGTGTACCTGATATCAAAGATTTAGCATTTAAAAAAACTAATTTTAGAGTTAAGTTGATTATGGTTGCACGTTTTGAGGATCCCAAAGATCAATACTTTCTTATACGTGCTCTTTCAAAACTACCTAAACACTTAAACTGGCAAGTTGATTTTTTAGGTGAAGGGCCAAATCTTGAAAAATGCCAAGAATTGGCTAAAAATGAAAAACTGGATTCAAAAATTATTTTTCATGGACAAAGTTTTAAAGTCAAAGAGTTTTTGAATCAGGCTGATATTTTCATATTAATTTCAAATTATGAAGGCTTTCCTTTAACTATACTGGAGGCCATGAGTGCATCTCTACCTATTATTGCCTCTGATGTAGGTGGTGTAAATGAAAGTGTGAGTTCTGAAAATGGATATCTTATTCCCAAAGGAAATATAGATATTTTAGTTCAATCGCTTACAGAACTTATTATGAATAAGAACTTGCGTCAACAATTAGGTTCAAACAGTCGATACCTATATGAAACTAAATTTAGTTTTAATACGATGCTGCAACAGACGCTAGATGTTTATAATCAAGTATTAGCGAAACGGTCTTCAAAATAATGAAAATTTTAATCACAGGAGCTACAGGATTCGTAGGTACAGCTTTGGTAAAAAAGCTTAATAGTTCATATGACACCATGGCTGTAGTTCGCTCTCAAAGTAATATTCTTCCAGGTAGTACACATCAACTGATTGCTAAAAATATTTTCGAAGCAGATTTCCCAAATGATATAGATATTATTATTCATTTGGCAGGCCGAGCTCATGTTTTAAATGATCAAAGTATAGACCCATTAACAGAATTTCGTAAAGTCAATGTGGAAGGCACATTACAACTAGCTCGGCAGGCTTTAGAAAAAAAAATCAAACGATTTATCCTTATAAGTTCTATAGGTGTAAATGGTTCGGTTACAGAACAGCAGTCCTTTACAGAAGATGCTGTGCCACATCCTCATGCACATTACGCTATTTCTAAACTAGAAGCCGAACAAGAGCTTAAAGAACTTTTTGCAGGGGCAGATACAGAGTTAGTCATTATTCGTCCTCCATTAGTTTATGCAGCACATGCACCAGGTAATTTTGCTCGTTTACTCAAACTGGTTGATACTAATTTACCTTTACCTTTTGCAGGTACAAGAAATAAACGTAGCTTTGTCGCACTTGAAAATTTAGTCGATTTTATTCAGACCTGTATTGAACACCCCAATGCTGCCAATCAAACATTTTTGATTGCGGATGAAACGAGTATTTCTACGCGTGAACTAGTGCAATACTTAAAGGAGGGTATGGAAAAGACTCCCCGGTTTATTTATCTTCCTCAGTCTCTTATGAAACTAGGAGCTGCATGTATTGGTAAATCAAAACTCTATGAACAACTATTTGAGTCACTCGAGGTAAATACTTCAAAAGCTCAAAATCTATTGGGATGGAAAGCACCCATCAGTACGCGGCAGGCTATGTTAAAAGCAGGCCAAGATTATCTAAAGATAAAAGAGTAATTGATCCATGTCAGTCGTCATAATGGGCATAATTTTTTTCTTACTGACGTTGTTGTTCACAGGCTATATGCGTCATTATGCCCTAAAGAAAAATATCATAGATAACCCCAATGAGCGCAGCTCACACAGTATCCCTACGCCAAGGGGTGGAGGAACTGCTGTAGTCTGTAGTTATTTATTGGCTTCAGCCGTTTTAATCTATAGCCAACAATTAGAAGTCCACGCAGGTCTTACGCTAATCATAGCTGGATTTGTTATCGCCTTACTGGGTTTTCTCGATGACCATGGCCATATTAATTCATTGGTACGCCTCGCGATCCATTTTTTAGTTGCTATAGGTGTAGTCTTTAGTTTAGGTGGTTTCAGTGAAGTTACTATCTTTCATGGCTTTGAACTTGGATTTTTTGCCAATATTATTGCAGTCCTGTTTCTGGTTTGGTTGCTGAATCTGTATAACTTTATGGATGGCATTAATGGAATTGCCAGTGTGGAAGCCATTACGACTACAGTGAGCATGGCTCTACTTTATTTGTTACTTCATACCTCCCTAAATTCAGATATTCTCTGGTTATTGGCAGCATGTGTATTCGGTTTTCTACTATGGAATTTTCCTAAAGCTAAAATTTTTATGGGCGATGCCTGCAGCGGATTTTTGGGGCTTACATTAGGTATTTTGGCGCTTATTGCTTTGAAAGAAAACTTGGCGCTGTTTTATGCATGGATTATTTGCCTAGGTGTATTTGTGGTCGATGCGACCTATACCCTTATTAAGCGAGTGTTAAATGGCTATAAAATGTATGATGCACATCGAAGCCATAGCTATCAAATTTTATCACGCCGATGGGGCAGCCACACGCCAGTAACATTGATTGTGGCAATGATTAACCTCTTTTGGCTCTTCCCAATCGCATATATGACTGTGATGCAACAATGGGCGTATCCTGAACTTACAATATTAATTGCTTATCTACCATTAGTAATATTAGCTATCAAAATAAAAGCAGGCAATCCAGATGCTTAAAGCAACATTATTGATTTTAGGTGCAGGTGGTTATGGTCTGGCTGTTGCAGAAGCTGCGCAGTTAAGTGGGCAGTGGCAAGAAATTATCTTTGCTGATGATCGTTGGCCTAAAACCCAGCAAGTTGGCGAATATAAAATTATCTCTAATATTGCCAATGTACAGCAATTCACCTCCAATAATATTCAAGCAATTGTGGCAGTAGGTAATAATCACTTAAGAGAAAAATGGCAGAAGTTATTAGGTGATTTGGGGATTAAAATGACGTCTGTTATCCATCCACAAGCCATTGTCAGTTCTACTGCTCAGATTGGTCAAGGCGTAACTGTTATGGCCGGTTGTGTGATTAGTACTAAAACTGTGATTAATGATGGTGTAATCTTAAATATCGGTACATTATTAGATCATGATGTCATTATTAAAGCATTTGCCCATTTAAGTGTGGGCGTAAAAGTATCAAGTGGAAAAATAATAGCCCCATATTCATTTTTAGAAGTTGGAAGTTGTATACCGCATTAATTTTTTATGACATTTTAAAATTTAATAATAGTGTAAATATGAAATCTATCATTACGCCCTTTGTAGAATCGCCACGAGCCGCTAAACTCGCATTTTTAATAATCCTTGATTTTTGTAGTTTTCCTGTCTTGATCTGGCTGTGTTATGCCATTCGCCTTTTTGATTTAGGCGCAGAGGTCGTGCCTAATCTGGCTTTTGGTGCAATTTGGGTGAGTGTCATTGCCGTTGCATCGCTTTTTGTCTGTGGAGTCTACCGCTTCATTGTCCGTACTTATAATGAAGTGTTTATGATCAAAATGGGACTAGCGACTGCGTTGGCTGTCGCCGGCCTGTATGCGCTGGCTTATTTTACTCCAGCCTTTATTCCGACCTCTATTCCGCTGATGTTTGGCTTTATGATGTTTGCCTGGATCTGGTTTAGCCGGGGGATCATCCGCTTTATTATCCGTTCCTATTTGCAGGCCGACGTACAGAAAAAACGCATTGCGATTTATGGGGCGGGTCATGCAGGCCAACAGGTTGCTGCTGCACTTTATCGTTCCAATGCGCATTTGCCGGTCATGTTTATTGATGACAAACGTTCATTGACTGGACAGCAGCTGGGCCGACTCAAAGTCTATGATGCCCAGACAGCCATAAAGCTCATGCGCAAGCAAAAAATTGATGAGATCCTGATTGCCTTGCCCTCAGTCGGGCGGGTCCGCAAAAGTGAAATCATTAAATTTTTGGAACCGGCACATTTAAAAATTACCGAAATTCCGGGGCTGACCAAATTGGTTGATGGTGAAATCAGTATTTCTGATATTCAGGAAGTCGATATTATTGACTTGCTGGGGCGTGATCCAGTGCCCCCAGTGCCGGAGCTTCTGGCCAGAAATATTCAAGATAAAGTGGTGATGGTCACCGGTGCAGGCGGCTCGATTGGTTCAGAGCTGTGCCGGCAGATTGTGAAAAACCAGCCGGAAAAAATCGTTATTTTTGAATTAACCGAGTTTGCCCTGTATAACATTGATAAAGAACTACGTTTAATGTCTCAGTGTGAGATTATTCCGATTCTGGGCTCGGTGCTGGATCAGCAAAAACTGGAACGTGTGATTGAGCAGTATGCGGTGCAAACCGTCTATCATGCAGCGGCGTATAAGCATGTACCGCTGGTTGAGTGTAATCCGCTGGCAGGCCTGAAAAACAATGCAGTGGGAACGGCGTTTAGCGTGAATGCTGCGGTGAAAAAAGGTGTAGAAACTTTTGTACTGATCTCAACCGATAAAGCGGTACGTCCGACCAATGTCATGGGCGCCAGTAAACGTATGGCAGAACTTTACTGTCAGGCGATGGCAGAGGCACAACAGCAGACCCAGATCAGCATCGTCCGTTTTGGTAATGTGCTCGGTTCTTCGGGATCGGTGGTACCGCTGTTTAAACAGCAGATTCTTAAGGGTGGGCCGATTACTGTGACTCATCCGGATGTGACCCGCTACTTTATGACTATTCCGGAGGCTTCACAGCTGGTGATTCAGGCCGGTGCCTTGGGCGTGGGCGGCGATGTGTTCCTGCTGGATATGGGGGAGCCGGTGCGTATTCAGGATCTGGCCCGTCAAATGATTGCCTTGAGTGGGTTGAAAGTTCGTGATGAGCAGCATCCGGAGGGGGATATAGAAATTCAGTATGCCGGCTTGCGTCCAGGTGAAAAGCTGTATGAAGAATTGCTCATTGATCAGGAAAATACCGAGATTACGTCACATAGTCGTATCCTAAGATCATTTGAAAAACACGTTCCGTTACAGGAAATTACACAAGTGTTTGATAAAATGCAGGAACTTTCTGCCATGCAGGCAGATATTGACTGGACCTTGTCACAGCTTGAATATTATGTTGATGGCTATCAACGTGGTAAAGAAATTAAAGTTAATTAAGTGAAGTTTATTTATGATTAAGAAAGCCATTTTGCCAGTCGCAGGTTTGGGTACCCGGTTTCTCCCAGCCAGCAAATCTATTCCTAAGGAAATGGTAACGGTGGTAGACCGCCCAGCGATTGAATATGTGGTGAAAGAAGCAGTCGCTGCGGGAATTGAGCAGATTATCCTGGTCACCCATAGCTCCAAAGCCTCGATTGAAAACTATTTTGACCGTAGTTTTGAGCTGGAGACCACCTTGGAGCAAAAAAAGAAATTTGATCTGCTTAATGAAATCACTGAAATCCTGCCGCCACATGTCAGCGTGATCAGCGTACGCCAACCACAACCACTTGGTTTGGGTCATGCCGTGCTCTGTGCCAAAGCAGTGGTGGGTCAAGAAGACTTTGCTGTGCTACTTCCAGATGTATTGGTCAAAGACTCAGGCACAGAAAATGATTTAAGCCTGATGATTCAACGCTTTAATGAATCACAAGCTTCGCAGATTATGGTCGAAGCCGTACCGGATCATCTGGTGGATCAGTATGGCATTGTGGATGTCGCAGCATCACCTGCTGAAGGACAAAGCATCGTGATGCAAGGTATTGTAGAAAAGCCGGCGGTAGGAACGGCACCTTCAAACTTATCGGTAGTGGGTCGTTATATTCTGCCGGCAAAAATCATGCAGTTACTGGAACAGACCCCACGTGGTGCAGGCAATGAAATCCAGCTGACTGATGCGATTGCCATGTTACAGCAGACTGATACGGTAGAGGCCTATCGCATGAAAGGCCAGACCTTTGACTGTGGCAGCAAACTGGGTTATCTGAAAGCTGTATTGCACTATGGTGTGGATCATCCAGTACTGGGTGAGTCCTTTAAAGCCCTGATTCAAGAACTGAAGCTATAAATACAGACTTTAACAATAACAAGGATCCTTATGAACATTGCAGTATTTGGTCAGACTCTATATGCCGGTGTCATGGCAGCCTTACTGGCAGAATGTGGTCATCAGGTCTACTGGTGTGATTTGCTGAAAAAACCCTCTTCCGAGCAAGTCTATGCACAGGATGAAGCCGTACAGCAGTTACTGAACAAGCAGCATGCCAAGGGCTTTTTACAATACTGCAAGTTTGAGGCGATTCCTTTAGATATTGATGTCTATCTGTTTAGCTTAAGTCCGACTGAAGAAAGTCAGGGTCTGGAAATCCTGCGTGAGCTCAAGCAGCGTCCAATTATTCATCCAAAACTGATGATAAATGCTTCTACCTTAGGCCTGCACGGTACCGAAAAATTCCAGCAAATTCTTTCAGAAGATTACTGGATCTATTTGCCAGATGTGATTCAGGAAGGTAATGCCTTACGCAGCCTGACCGAAGCCAGCCAGCTCATTGTCGGCTATAGCAATGAAACGGCGAAAACGCTTTTGAAGGAACTGCTCAGGTCGTTATTCCCGCGTGAACAGCAATACCTGTTTATGCCGGTTCTGGATGCCGAATTTACCAAACTGAGTGTGTCCGGCATGCTGGCCACGCGTATCAGCTATATTAATGATCTGGCTCTGGTGGCTGAAAAGCTTGGTATTGATATTGAGCATGTACGCCAGGGGCTGGCAGCAGATAGCCGGATTGGTTCATCTTATCTGTATCCGGGGGCTGGGTTCGGCGGCGAAAACTTTTCGCATGATATTCAGATCCTGGCCAGTACTGTGTCAGGCACCGGCGCGAAAAGCCAGCTAATGGCTCAGGTCTGGGAAATTAATGAGCAGCAAAAAGAGCTGCTATTTCGCAAGCTGTGGAATTATTACCATGGTGATCTGGCCGGAAAAACTGTGGCGATCTGGGGCGCATCCTTTAAGGAAAATACTTCACGCATCCAGCAGTCGCCGATTCATGCCATGTTGACTGCGCTCTGGGCGCAAGGCGTCACAGTCAAGTTGCATGATCCGCAAGCCCTGGCGGAAATTGAAAAAGTCTATGGACAACGTGATGATCTGGTGTATTGCACAGATCAATACGAGGCTGTAGATGGAGCACATGCCTTATGTGTACTCACTGCCTGGAAACAATACTGGAGTCCCAATTACCGCCGCCTGCTGAATCAGATGCAGCACCCACTGATCCTGGATGGACGTAATATCTATAATCCGGACTATATGAAAGCACAGGGCTTTGCCTATAAAGGAGTGGGGCGTTAATGAGTACGATTCAGCAACCTTATCCGCTCGAAGATACAGAGACTGTTTTAAGCCGATTAAATAATTTAAAACAGCAATTTGAACATAAGCATCTGCAAGAGCTGTTTCAGCAAGATCCTCAACGTTTTCAGCATTTTTCTGTCAATCTGGAGCCTGTGACCTTTGATTTTAGCAAGCACCGCATAGATCAGGAGGTGCTGCAGGCTCTGGTGCAACTGGCACAGGCACAAGACCTGAAACAGTGGATCAAACGTCTGTTTTCCCAAGAACAGGTTAATTATACCGAGCAGCGTGCTGCGATGCACTGGGCCTTACGTTTGCCAGAACAGAATGAACAGCATCCTGAGCTGGCTGCAGAGGTGCATACCCAGCTACAACGCATGTTTACTCTGGTGGAAAAAATCCATGCTGGACAGTACCGCGGTGCCACTGGTGAAGTCATTCAGGACGTGGTCAATATCGGGGTAGGTGGTTCGGATTTAGGGCCGCTGATGGTCAGTCAAGCGCTGTCTGACTTTAAACAGCCGACTCAGCGTCCCCTGAATGTACATTTTGTGTCGACCATGGATGGCAGTCAGCTGTCTGATCTGCTGCATAAGCTGCGCCCTGAAACCACGCTATTTATTATCTCCTCCAAATCTTTCGGTACCATTGACACCCTCTCTAATGCACAAACGGTACGTCTGTGGTTGGAAAAAGCCTTGGGTCAAGACCTATGCACGATCCAGCATCATTTTATTGGCGTCTCGACCAAGCCGGAGAAGATGACCGCTTGGGGGATTGCGCCGGAAAACCAGTTCCTGCTCTGGGACTGGGTCGGAGGCCGTTATTCACTCTGGTCCTGTATTGGCTTACCGATTGCATTGACTATCGGAGTACAGGGTTTTCAGCACTTTTTAGCAGGTGCCTATGCGGTAGATGAGCATTTTCAGACTGCCCCATTTGAACAGAATATTCCGGTGTTGATGGGACTGTTAGGGGTCTGGAACAACAACTTCCTGGATATACAAACCCATGCCGTATTGCCTTATGATGGCCGGTTAAAATATTTTGCTTCTTATTTGCAACAGCTGGAAATGGAATCCAATGGTAAATCCATTCAGCGTAATAGCGAGAAAGTAGAGTGGGATACCTGCCCGATTATCTGGGGAGAAGTCGGACCGAATGCCCAGCACGCCTTCTATCAGTTATTGCATCAGGGCACCCAGTCGGTCAGCAGTGATTTTATTGCGCCGGTACAGCGTTATAATGCGAACCAGTTTACCTATGCCGATAATGCCGATGCACTGATTGAACAGCATCATTTGGCTCTATCTAACTGTCTGGCGCAGTCAAGGCTGTTGGCCTTTGGTAATCAGGCGCTGGATGCCAGTGAATTGGCTAATCTACCTGCCTATAAGCAGTATGCAGGGAACCAGCCGAGTTCAACTATTTTAATGCAAGAGCTCAATCCTTATAGTCTGGGGATGCTGATCGCCATGTATGAACATAAAGTGTTTGTGCAGTCAGTGCTGTGGAATATCAATCCTTTTGACCAGTGGGGCGTCGAAAAAGGCAAGGAAATTGCCAATCGGCTCTTGCCGATTTTAAATGGTGAGCAGGCGGATGTATCCGCGCTGGATGCCTCGACACAAGGTTTAATTGCAATATTAATGGGGAAACAGCGTGGCTAAAGTACTGGTAACCGGTGGTGCAGGTTATATCGGCTCACATACCTGTCTGGAATTATTAAATGCCGGACATGAAGTCGTGGTATTAGATAATCTTTCTAATAGTTCTAAAGAATCTCTGAATCGTGTGCAGGCTTTGGCTTCGAAATCTTTGGATTTTATTCAGGGTGATATTCTAGATCAAAATATTTTGAATCAGATTTTTAGTACCTATCGAATTGATGCCGTGATCCATTTTGCTGGTCTAAAAGCCGTAGGAGAAAGCCAGCAAATTCCGCTGACGTATTTTGAAAATAATATTTCAGGTTCTATCAGCCTGGTACAGGCCATGCAGCGCGCTGGTGTATTCCGTCTGGTCTTCAGTTCCTCGGCTACAGTCTATGATGAAGCCAATATCTCGCCTTTAAATGAAGATATGCCGACCGGTATGCCGAGCAATAACTATGGTTATACCAAGCTGATTGTAGAGCAGCTATTACAAAAGCTATCGGCATCCGATGATCGCTGGTCAATTGCCTTGTTGCGTTATTTTAATCCGGTTGGTGCGCATAAAAGTGGCCAGATTGGTGAAGACCCGCAAGGGATTCCCAATAACCTGATGCCGTATGTGACCCAGGTGGCTGTGGGTCGTCGTGAAAAGCTGTCTATTTTTGGGGATGATTACGATACGGTAGATGGGACAGGCGTACGGGATTATATTCATGTGGTGGATCTGGCCAATGCGCATTTGTGTGCATTGACTAACCGTTTGCGAGCACAAGGTTGCCGTGCCTGGAACATTGGTACGGGACAAGGCTGTTCAGTCTTGCAAATCAAAAATACCTTTGAGCAGGTCAACGAGGTGCAGATTCCATTTGAAATCGCTCTGCGTCGTGAAGGCGATGTGGCGACGTCTTTTGCCGATAATACCCGTGCAGTAAAAGAACTGGGCTGGCAGCCACAATATGATCTGGAAGATATGCTGGCAGACAGCTGGAACTGGCAGAAGCAGAATCCGCAGGGCTATCGCGACTAATTTCTGTATATAAATATCAAGTATAAAAAAAGAGCCTTCCGGCTCTTTTCTATATGCAATATTAACCCTGAATTAATTGAATCAGTTCATCTACATAAGCTTGCATCGGTTTTGGATTTTGGTCTGTACGTGTTTCAATATTCAGGCGCAATAAAGGCTCTGTATTGGATGCACGTACATTCACACGCCATGCACCGAAGTCCAGGCTAACCCCGTCTGTCTGGTCAATAGCCGGATTTTGGTCTGCAAAGTAGTCAAAGATTTTCTGGATGGTGGTTTGAGTATCGGCTACTTTGAAGTTGATTTCACCCGAACATGGAAATTTGGCAATCATCTCTTCAACGAGAGCTGATAAGGGTTTTTGTGTCTCAGATAAAACAGACATCGCTAGTAACCATGGAATCATTCCGCTGTCACAGTAAGCAAAGTCACGGAAATAATGGTGTGCACTCATTTCACCACCGTAAACAGCATTGTGCTCACGCATCACATCTTTAATAAAGGCATGGCCTGACTTGGACTGCACCGTGATCCCTTGGTATTGTTCCACGATATCCAGCGTATTCCAGACTAGACGCGGGTCATGTACGATCTTTTCGCCAGATTGTTTTAGCAAGAAGGCCTGTGCCAGCAGACCGACAATATAATAGCCCTCAATGAACTGGCCTTTTTCATCGAACAGGAAACAGCGGTCAAAGTCGCCATCCCAGGCAATCCCCATATCCGCACCATGCTGAATGACTGCCTCACGGGTGCTGTCACGGTTTTCAACCAGAATTGGATTCGGAATACCATTTGGGAATGTACCATCCGCTTCGTGGTGAATCTTGATAAACTCTACCGGAATCTGCAAGGTTTTAAATTTTTCTTCGATGGCATCAATGACATGACCGGCAGCACCATTTCCGGCATTCACCACCAGTTTCATAGGGCGTATTTTTCCCGGATCGATATAGGTCATCAGGTGATCAACAAATTCAGGCAAAATATTATATTTTTCTGTGGTGCCTTTAACGGTAACGTCTTTAAATTCGCCTGATTCTGCTAAAGCCTGAATCTCTTTAAGACCAGTGTCAGCACTGATCGGACGGGCATTTTCTCGCACCAGTTTCATGCCGTTATAGTCCATCGGGTTATGGCTGGCAGTGACTTCAATACCACCTTGGACATCCAGGTGGAAGGCACCGAAATACACTTCTTCTGTCCCTGTCATGCCTAAATCTAAAACATTCACACCAGCATCATTTAAACCACGGATTGTAGCTTGTTTTAAATCTTCACTAGTGAGGCGAACATCACAACCAACAACGATAGTTTTTGGTTGGTAAATTTGTCCATAGGCACGACCAATTTTGTAGGCGATATCTTCATTGAGTTCGCTACCCAGTTTTCCGCGAATATCATAGGCTTTAAAGCACGTCAGTTTGGTCATGTGATTTCTCGAGATTCCTGAAAATAATGCTGAACTTTAAGGTATTTAAACATAGAGTAAGCATCCGCTAAACCCCACTTTTTCCGTCTATATTCAGTCCTAGATAAATCCTGTTGCTTGAGGATGACTTTGTTGTACAAAGATTCAAAAGACAGAGCCTCTCTAAATTATCTAAATTTAAGTTACAACTTGGAGGTATTTATATAATTCATTGCATTTTTCAAATTTTCGCATTCTTTCTTTGTGGAATGATTGCATATGCTTATCGATCTGAAATTATTTGACGGTGTTGTATTGTGTCATAAGCCCCATCGGCATAAACAGAATACTTCTTTACATATCTAGTTGCACTTTACAATATCCTTATCTACAGTTTTTTAATTCTTTTCTGATTGATGAAGTAATTCTTTAATCATTTTATCGAATCGTTCAACCCATAGTTTAAACTCATGACTTGATTCATTAAGTTCATTTAGATTTTTAGGATGATGTAAGGTTTTTGCCAAACCATAGTCTGCAAAATATTTTAATGTTGGCCATCTTAGTGAACGCTGCATAATTTTTTTCATCATTGTTTCAATTGATGTCTCATCAAACTTTTTCATATGATTTAAGCAGAGAACTAGTGTTGAAAGTTTTTTCACATTATCTGTGACATCTATTTCAAAGATTATGAAATTGTGATCGAATAGCTTATCTAACCTATAAATCATTAGAGAGCGCTTGTTTCCATCCAAAGTCATGTGGAGTTTAGATCGCTGCAATCTAGGAAGTTTATAGAGCTTTGAGGTTGTTGTCTTAATATTATTTTGCTCAATAAACCTTTCTATCATGAATCTGAAGGCTTCAAAACGATCCATAAGCAAATCTAAATTATTACTCTCATCTTCTAAACCCTCAAATTCACCACGACCAATTGTTCCAACTCTAGTCGCTTCATCGGTCCCTACAGCATCATAGTCTTGGATTTCCTCTTCCTGCGAAGGCAAGGATGTGTTCTTGGCTCTTTTTTTATTATAAATTTTACGAGTGAGAACTGGATCGGAAAAGCTGAGCAATACAGGAGAGCTATGCAAAGTAAGGATTTTACGATCACTATTAGCTTCTTGACTATCATCAATTTCTGGAGATTCGGGCTCTTGTAGGTTTGAGTAAGTGCCAGATTTTCCTGTAGACGACGTGCTTTTATTTTGATTAAATCGCGGACTAGAAAAATCAATCTTCTTTGGTAAGTTCGATTCTAACCCTTTAATCTCTACAATTTCATTGATATAAATTTGATCCAATTTTTTAGAATAATAGGCTTTAACAGTTATTTCTACATTTGCTAAAGAAGGGGGATCAAAATTGAAATACCACCATTCTTTATTTTTGCCTTGTATTTTTTCATTAAAACAATAAGCAGCAATACTTTCATAGCTTCTTCTGATTTCAGGATTGGTTAAAATCCAAGCGAGTAAGTTACGCATGCCAGGATGATTATATTGAGATAAGGGGAAACTACTCGGGGATAGTTCTGTAATCAGTACATGGTTTTCTGAAACTCTTTGAACATCAAATTCCAGACTTAAAAAATTTTGTGAAAGTGCATTTCTCGCAAAATAAGCATTATGAAAAAATAATGCTCTAGCAAGTTCCAATTGTGGCAAATGTACAATTGTATTTTTAAATTTTTGATCAAGGTCAGTTAATTTCTGTGTGAGTTGAAATTGTTTTGTCGCAATATTATTGCTGACCTGCCATTCAGTGAGATCGCTAATTTTAAATTTTAGTGTTAAATAATTTTCATCTTTCAATTGAACTGAGGAGTTTAAGCATCTCCGTTGTGCCACCAAGTGCATGCTTGAGAATCGAGTATGTTTAAAAACTCTTTGTTTTTCATGCTCTAATCCGAGATTAATATTCCAATCTCTCTCTTGTTTATTCTTAAAAATTGCCCCAATATATGAAATTCTAGCGTTTAACGGAAAACCCCTAATAACCAAAATTAATTCTCCCAATGAATAAGTTTAATAACGTTCGTTAAAAAATTATTTGCTTCAGTTGTTATTCTTTCTTCACTTAAACCCGATTTTCGTAAAATGATCCAGCGTTGAAGTTGTTCATTTGCTGAATATGATTGCAGTAATACTCGGGTTAGTCGCCTAATCTGAAAGCAGCTAATGTCCTCATTATATTGATCTAAAAACTGTTTAGTTAATGGCAAATTATCTAAATTTTTTTCAATAGTAGCTGGATTCCTAAGTTGCTTGATCCACCAGTTTCTCGATTTTCTAGGTAAATCCAAGTTTTCTATAAGTTGTTGTTTAATCTTGATTAATAGTTTAACGGTTTCAAGATCACGTGTACCCCAATCAATTTTATTTCCTGTAGGTATGTGAGGTTGCTGATAATGACTGTTTGTTTCAAGTAGCCATTCTTGATCATTGCGATAGAGCCATGCATATAGAGCACTATTTTGTTTTCTTGATGCATTGATGCTGTCTTGATTGATTGCCTCAAGCCATTTTTTTCGTTTTTCTAATATAATTGTATTTTGAGATTCTGTTATATCCGAGGATTGTAATTTTATAGATTGTGGTTTAATGACTGGTTGTAAAGAATTAACAATTACTAATATCTCATTAAATGACCACTCTCTACCGGCATTCATAGCTTCAATTACAATTAAATGTTGAAGATAGCTAAAACATTTACGATGTTTTCGGAAAATACTACGTAGCCAACTATTTTCAGAACTGAAATTGTCCAAATGATATTGTTTTAAAAACTGTTTAGACCAGCGGGTCGAAATTTTTTCATAAATGGATTCATATAAAATATGAGAGTTTCCTCGGACACAATTATTTTGATGGGCAAGTTTCTTATAAAAAAGACTCCATTGCTCAAAACTTGCAGACTGTTTTGGACAAAGCTGTAAAACCTCATCTACTTTTTTACATATGAACAGATCATCTAATTTGGCTGCTGACTGAGTGACAATCGGGCAGTTTTTAATATCAGCTGCAATAAATTCATGTTTGTGTGGTGATCTAAACTCTATATTCGTTTGTATAAGTTCACCATGTTTTTGACAGCAGGTAACACCTTGGACTTGCCAAAGTCTGGACCAATAGTATTCTTTATATTGTTTAAGCTGTTCATTTATACATCCCGGGCAATATTGCAAATATGTGGGAGTTGCTATGTACGATGCATTAATTCCTAGGGCTAAGTGTACTGAACCATTTGATTTATTCAGCATCCATAGCATGCATTCTTGTCTTCGCTCTTCTGGAACAAATGGGGCATAAAGAGGAAAAAGAGTATGCTGATAAATCAGTTTTTCTGCATCAAATTGTGTTTCAGGTAAAAGCTTTAAAATTTTTGATAAATGTGCGGGCAAATCTATTGTTGCTACAACTTCGCGATCTTGGAAAATCTCATCTAAAAGTTGTTTTGGGCTATTAATTGCTAATCGTATTCCAGCTCTAGCAACTGAACTATAGATTAACTCATTAGCATAAGGAACCGGAAAATTTAGCATATTTATCCTGCCTCTTTTATTAAAGTTTCCATATTGATGACATAATCAGTCTGGTTTTTTAGATGTTCATAAAAGCTTTGTTTATTTTCTTTCTGACTGAACTGAAAACGTAAATCATCATTATCAAGAGAGTGCCATAATTTGGGTTGAATTCTCTGTTTTCTTATCTTTTGTGTATCTTGTGGTTTATTTGCACTAGAAGGTAAAGAGGACTCCTCATTTTGCTCATGCAGCCAGCTTAGGATAATCGGCATTACTGATTTCATGTCAAATTTAGGATTCTCTCGGAATACTTTTTTAACTAGAGGTGCTAATAAATTTGATTCGTATCCTAGCTCAATCAGTAGGCGATGCAAATGAATAGATTCTTGATGTCCATCATAGATATCAATATCTTCCATGAACTCTTTTTTTTGCTCTAGCTTTACTTGTAAGAGGAGTAGCTTTTTATCAACTTCGGGAATAATTAGATCGGAAAATTGTGAAATTTGTTCGGCATCACCTGAGCGTAGCGCTTTAATCATTGGATGAATTGGGATTAAATCTTGTTCATATGTCTGTTTCAGTAATTTGACCGTGATACGTTCCAGCCCTGACTCAATTGCTCTCATTTGGGCTAATACAAATAATTTAACCACAATATCTGGAATGCCTTGGCTGAGATCATACCAGCAGTTCCTGATTTCTTCACTTATGATAAGATCTGCTTTTTTGAGCCATTGATACTTCCAAAGTGCTTCAGTAAATCCGACCCATTCTGATTTAATGATTTTTTTTGTCTGTGGGTGAATAAAGTTTTCTTCATTTTTAATCTGTTCCCACAGAATTGAGCCTAATCCCACCCCTCGTCGAGCAGATCTCAAATCATCTTCAAAAATAAATCGAGCTTTTGGTGTGCCAACCATCACGACTGGTAAGCCAACCACATTAACCAAAGTGACAAAGAAATTCAGCATTTTATCTGCACCTCCAGACTTGTTCACACTTAGATGCTGAATTTCATCAATAATAAGCAATCCAATTGCATGTAAATTGGCAATCTGGCGCATTAAGTTGAGTAATGTTTCAATACCATGTCTTTTTAATGCATATTTTCTTTCATAATCAGACCCTAGTGCTTGATCGATTGCTCTGAAAAAATGTAGGCACAAACTTTTTAAAGAGCCATCATGTGGGCAATCAATTTTTAAATAAACAATTTGCGTAAAATTATACTTTTCATGAAAAATGACCTGAGGATAAGTAGCGAGAATTCGATTTAATGTAGTAGTTTTGCCACTTCCTGAACAGCCAATAAAACACATACTTCGTGCAGTGGACTTAGCTGCTTCAAAGCGAATGGCATTTACATCACCAGTCATCATTCGCTCATAACCATTTTGTAGATGTGAATTAAGAGAGCCATTTGCAAGATTACGCCCCACGTAACCTTCACGAAGCATAATGGAGAGTTTTTGTTCCAGTTGAATATGCCGTGCAATCGGTTGAAAAAAATTATTCATCAACTGAGCAATAAGGTGACCTCTAACTACACCTGATTCATGTTTTTCTGATGGGTTAATAGTAATTGTACTTTTTAGTGCATTTTTCACCTCTGAAAATTCACGTACAGGTGGTAATGCTTCTATAAGAGGATTTCCTTGATACTGCCCAAAACTTGGATGATAAACTGCATTAACTTTCATTTTTATTTACCTCGTTTTAATTATCATCTTCATCAAATAATGATTCGTAATAGGTTGGAATAAGTAAGGTGGATTCTTCGTCTTCTGCTTTTTTAATTCCTGAGATTGGAATAATATTGTCTGTAACCTTCGCATTTTTTGAGCTTTGGATTTGGTTAGATTTCTTTAAATCCTCCCTTTCTTCAGTTATTGCCTGATTACGGTTATTCCGTATCGATGAAAGACGTTGAGCATTACTTTTTTGAGTAGAAGGTCTTGAGGAAATTGCTTTTTCAATGATATCTTCATTGCGTTGTTCTAAATCAGCACGTGCAAGATTTGCATTTATTTTGTAGCGAGATCGTGTTATTTTTTGCTCAAGTTGAACTTGCCAGACCTCCCAAAAACTACAACCTCTAAATTCTCTAGAACGATTTGAAAGTTGTGCTTCCCAATAATCTGAATGATCTTCAGAATGAAATATATAAACTTTTTCAGCGTTCGCTGGATCGTAAGCAACTTTAAATTTTGGCCTTTGTCTTGAAGCACTTTTCCTGTGGAGCAAGCCGCGTTCAATGAGTTCTTTACAATTATAAAAGACTCCGAAAACCTTTAATCCTAGCTCAGAGAGGGTGCCATCTGTGCGGGGAAGTAGTGCAATATAAATCGCTTTTTCTGATGCTGAGCGTAACTTACCTGTTCGATTCTGTATGCCCCAATTCCATAAATGAATAGGAATGCAGGGTAAATCTGTTGGCATATCAATGTCGCGATCATAAGAAGAAAGTTCATGTGTGTTGTTGTAAATGAGAACAGAATTTAAAATGATCTGGGTAAATTCCTTAACAGTGAGTGTTGCATCTAGTCGGTAGTCTTTACCACCACGTTTCTTTTCTTTGATTGCTTGGACTACACCAGGTGCATAAGGTTTAAATTCAGCCTGGATAGTGCGGAAATAGCGCTCTACAATTGACTTTAAATCACCACGATAGGCAGGTGTGTTTTCTATTCGGATGGCAAAGTTTTTTTCGAGATTCTCAATTTGATGTCCAAGTAATTCGGCTCTATCTGCCAAGATTGCCTCAGGTAATCCAATACATGGCCAATCATTAAAAGTAATCTCATGATCAAATTTTTTACAATAATCGACCTTATCAGACATCGCCATACGAAGAACTAGCATACTCGTAACATAAGATGGATTTTCTAATCCCACGTACATGCCAGTAACCATACGGCTAAATTCATCCATCATAAAGTAAATGGTTGGACGTCCAATAATGCAGCCTCTATCTGAGTCAGAAACAAGATAGATGTCAGCTATCGTAGCATCTACTTGGTAACGAGATCCTGGTCCGAGAACATGTGTATTAACTGTTGAATATAAAACTCTTTTGTCTTTTAAATATTCAATTTTACTAGTTCGTGATTTTATTTTTAGAATAGGACTATATTCACGATCATAAAAGTATTTTAATTGCCAGATTGATGGGACTTCAGTTTCAATAATGTCGGGATATAGGCTTTGATATATACTAAGAAACTTACGATATGTGTAGGGTAGAGTATGCTTGTTTTCATTGAGCATGTACTGATTGATGACTCTCCTAAATAGTCTTTCAGTATCTTCATCAATAAGAGCACCTGTCCCTTCAGAAATAATACGAGGGCGACCTAATTTTTTATTATTTACAGCCTTTTTAACACCTTTTCCTCCAGAATTGTAATACTGAGGGATTAAGGCATTGGGGGTCATTCCTCTTTGCCAATACTGGCGAAGTAAGCGATATATAGTCTGTTTAGTGGTAATCTTTTGATTTACAATTTCATTAATCAAAGATGCACGTATGTTTGAATCATAAAATTTTTCATGTTCAATTATAGGTTTTATAATAGCTAAATTCTTGTCACGTTTGATTTGATAGACAGAGTTTTCTTCTAATACCATCAAAGACATGTCTTCAAAAGGATCTGTAGTAATTTTTATGTTGCCCGATTCAATTGCCTCGATGAGTGTAGATCTTGTATACAATTCAGGTAAAGCTTTTTGATTTTCAAGTTCTATCCAAATTATATGATCTGTATATACTTTGAGGATGCGATACTTTTTCTCATCAAGCTCATAAACATCATTGATTCGAAGCATTGCAGATGACCTCCCATGAATCTTGTTCACTGAGTTTTATATTGCCACATGTGATTTTTCTATAACTAATGTTGATATCAAATACGAAGTACCTCTGAGCAATGAGCTCGCGGATTTCTAATAGTGATTCTCCTGGTTCTAATGAATATTGAATATCAATATATTTTGATAGTTCAATTAGACTCAGATGAGAATTTCTTATAAATTGCTGATAATAGAAGTTGATTTTATCTGGAGTGTGATTTTTACTTTCTGAGTAATTTGCAGGATATAACCATTTAATATTATCAACGACCGTCAGAGGGATATCTTTTTCTGTAACAAGATACCAAGGGATATTTTCTTTTTGCCAATAGCGTCTTTCTAACTCGAGACTTTCAAGAATATTTAAATTTTCTAATTCAGTATGAGAAATAGCTCTGATGACATAAACAGGGGGAGCATTAGTAGCTTCACTGACAATAAAAAATGTAGAAACTAGTGTTTGTGCAATACCATTTTTCATTGGATGATAAAGGGAAAAAGTACGCGCCAAATCCTCAGTTTCTTTTAAATTCAGTGGCATTTGTTCTCGAATATCTTTGATAAAAATATTTCTATCTAAAATCAAAAAAACAGCGAGTTCTAAATCTGAAAACAAGTGATGAGTTCGACCTGTTTTATAGCCATATACTCGACTTGAGCGGTTGTTTAGGGATTTATTATCCTTAACTGTCAAGAAGGGTTTGTATTTACTTAGAAAGCCTTGACCACGTCCTTCTTTTATCCATTTTAGTTGTTGCTCTTTGGTTAACATATTTTTTTAACCTGCCTTAGTATATTTTTGAGCATATCATTAGGTTGTTTATTATTCAATATGGTATGTATCTTTATTACTTTTTTCCAGAAATTTATATTTTGTTTTATATTTTTTATTTCAAATTATTGATATTTATAATTTAATTATATTTATTCTGGTTAATTTTAAAATGTTTCATCTTATTGTGAAAAATTTAAAAAAATAAAGTTTCATTCTTTACTTTTGAAAGTATGATTTTAAATTCCAGTGAAAACTCTAGAATAAAATGAGCTACTATTGAATTGTTTGGTAGCCAAAATATTAATTTTCCTAGGGTTTTTTATCAATCAGCTTGAGAAAAACTGACTTTTCCTCATTAGTCTTCATAAATTGCAAATTGCTGAATAAGTCCGTCACCTATTCTTGTTCGTAATCTACTACTAGTCACTCCTGTTGCTAGTAGGCCATTTAATTAAAATTAGGTATTTCACTCACTGGATATATTAATGTTAATGGATTTGATGTTAATGAAATAAAGCCAAAACGCTGATAAAATTCCATCGCTTTTTGATCCTTGGCATGTATTACAATAAAATTTACACCAATAATTTGAGCAACTTTTGAAACTTGTTTAAGCGCATGTGCTAAAAGCACTTTTCCTATTCCTCGCCCTTGGGCAGTTTGATCAACGGCAAAGCGACCTATAACTACACAAGGGAGTGGATAACGAGGTAATCGTTGAGTGAGAACCGCATCAACCCCATCAAATCCAATAGAGGTACTTGATAGGCAATAAAATCCTCGCACCTGCTGTGTATCATCATCAATAGCAACATAGGTTTTACTTGTTCCTGATTTCTGATGCTGAGATGCGTATTGTTTGATGAACTTGTTTAAATCATCTTGCCCACAATTAAATGATTTTTTCTGATGATGGGCTTGTAAAACCTCAATTTTCATCCAATAAACTCATTAATTTTTTCATCTCATCATTTGCAGGGCGTGGATTTTCAAGCAAATTCATTAACATATCACGATCAGCATTATTTACTTTTAACTCGTGATTAGATTTAAGTAATTCTTTTGCTCGTTCAAATGAGGACTGGATCATAAAGGAACTCACACTAAGACCCAATAAATTCGCAGCTTGCTCAATTACATTCTTTGCATCTACAGTTGAACGAACATTTATTCGTTCTGTTGCTAAGTTAGTCATATTTTTCCACCAATTTGTACATCAGTATGATGTACAAATTATAGCAGATTAAGGTGGTGGTTTAAGATTCAAATTTGCATATTTTGTTTTGAAAATATTTGAATAGAAAATCAGTGGTTTAATATGAACCAAAATGAGGGGGGTGAATAAGAATAGGTAGTAGGTTTGCATAAGAATACGCAAGGTATTCACACGCTATGACAAACCGGCTCAAAACTTCGCTGTCATCAATCTACCTTGCCTAAATCATGATCTGGCTTAATTGATGGCATGCCTTTTTGCTTTGGTTGACTGTTCTTTGAGCAAGTAGCGTATGATGTGTTCCCATTTGATACAAACTTAATTATAAAAATACAAACATTAGGGTCTGTTGACATTTACTGTTCAAAAAAATAGCGAGAAAGTAAAATTTAATCGCCAAACTAAATTTACTTCTCGCTATGCCTCGTACAATGCTGAATGATCAACACTGGTCTAAGTTACTTTCTATTTTCCGAAATTTTGATATCTATTTCAAATCTAATTTGAGAAATTTTGTCGAAGCAATACTTTATAGAATAAGAACAGGCTGCCCATGGCGTGATTTGCCTAAAGAATTTGGTTCGTATAACTCAATCTTTAAAAAATATAATCGTTGGTGTAAAAATGATAAGTTAATGAAAATATTTAAATTAATTTCTTCAAGTGCTGATATGGAATGGGTTTTTATTGATGGTAGTCATGTTCGGGCACACCAACATTCTGCTGGAATAAAAGATCAGGATATTTCTAAAAGCATTGGTGGAAATAGTTCTAAAATACACTTAGCTGTTGATGCGGATGGCAATCCAATCGAAATTATTATCTCCGATGGAACGATACATGATGTCAAGATTGCTCCCAAAATGATTGAAAAACTTGATTTGAGTGAAACGGAAGTATGTTGTGCAGACAAAGGATATGACTCTGAATCATTAAGAGAACAAATATCTGCGAAAAAAACTAAAGCGAATATTCCAAGAAAATCAAATACTCAGTCAAATAATGATCATATGGATTGGTATTTATATAAAATCAGACACTTAGTTGAGAATGCATTTTGTAGGTTAAAGCAGTTCAGAGGAATAGCAACACGATATGATAAGCTAAAGTGTAGCTATGAGGGGGCAGTTGCATTAGCTTGTATATTTATTTGGCTACCTTTATCGGGTAAATTCTATACTTGAAATGTCAACAGACCCTAAATTCAAATTTTTTATTATCTTATTTTATTATTATATGAGAGTAATAAAGTTTCATCCTTTGTTGTGCATAAGTATTTGTTTTTATTGGTTCCAAAATTATATTGTATTTATTAAAGTATCATACTATAGGCAGGGCTAGTCTAAATTTAATTCTATCAAAATAAAAAAAGTTTCATACCAAAATTACAAAATACTGAAAATAATGAATATATTTTCTTTATTTTGAAAAATTCGTATGAAACTTTATTACTAAGTATGATTATTTATTACCTAGTATTTAACTTTATTACTCAAAAACAACACCAGCCTCGATTCAATTTTAATTATTCTACAGTGACCGATTTTGCCAGGTTGCGTGGCTGATCGACATCCGTACCACGTAGAACTGCAACATGATAGGACAGCAGCTGTACAGGAATACTGTAGACAATCGGTGCCAGCATTGCATTGACTGCCGGAATATGTACCACATGCTGGCGTTCTTTGGCTTTAATACCGCTGTGCTCATCAGCAAACACAAATAGCTCGCCACCACGCGCCTGAACTTCTTCCATATTGGATTTGAGCTTGTCCAGCATGTCATCCTGTGGTGCCAGAATCACTACCGGCATGTCATTGTCAACCAGTGCCAATGGCCCGTGTTTTAGTTCGCCTGCAGCATAACCTTCCGCATGAATATAGGAGATTTCTTTCAGCTTGAGTGCGCCTTCCAGAGCGATCGGGAAATGCGTACCACGGCCCAAGAACAGGCAGTGCTGCTTTTCAACAAACAGTTCAGAAAGGCGTAGAAGCTCATCATCATGACGCAAGGTATCCAGCATGACTTTAGGCATATGCCAAAGTCCTGTGGTAATTTCCGTCATTTTTTCTGTAGAAATAGTATTTTTTACAGAACCGATTTTCAGTACCAACAGCATCAAGGCTGCAAGCTGGGTGGTAAAGGCTTTGGTGGAAGCCACGCCAATTTCAGGACCAGCTAAAGTCAGCAGGCTGTAATCTGTTTCACGTACCATCGAAGAGGTTGCCACGTTACAGATCGTCATCGTGCTAATGTCGAGGCCTTTGGCAGTTGCACGTTTCTGTGTATCACGTAAGGCAGCCAAGGTATCGGCAGTTTCACCGGACTGGGAAATACATACATATAGCGTGTTGTTCACAATCACCGGAGTGCGATAACGGAACTCGCTGGCAATCTCGACCTGGCAAGGCAGGTCAATCAGCTGTTCAAACCAGTATTTGGCAATCATGCCGGCATGATAGCTGGTACCGCAGGCAATAATCTGGATTTGCTGGATTTTTGCAAAGTCTTGTTCCGCACTGGCAAGAAAATCTTCACGCAGGTCATTGCCATTTAAAGCTTGGGAAATGGTCTGTTTGATCGCTTCAGGCTGCTCATAAATTTCTTTGAGCATGTAGTGCTTGTATTCACCTTTAGAAGCATTGCTGACGGCAGCATCCAGTTCCTTGACCGGACGATCGACAAGTTGACCATCGACAAAGACTTCAATCGTGGTACGGGTCAAACGGGCAATATCGCCTTCTTCAAGATAAATAAAACGGTTGGTAATCGGGAGCAGAGCCAACTGGTCAGAACTGATAAAGTTTTCACCAATACCGACACCAATGACGAGCGGAGAACCTTCACGTACGGTAATCAGTTCATCAGGGTGGTCAGTATGTACGATACCCAGTGCATAGGCACCTTTCAGTTGCGGAACCACCTGGCGTACAGCTTCTAACAGGCTCGGGGTAGATTTCAGCGCATCATTGATCAGATGGGCAACCACTTCAGTATCAGTCTGTGAGGTAAACACATAGCCTAAAGCTTCAAGATCATCTTTGAGTTCCTGATAGTTTTCGATAATCCCGTTATGGACCACTGCTACATTTTCAGAAATATGCGGATGGGCATTTTCTTCAGTCGGTTTGCCATGGGTGGCCCAGCGTGTATGCGCAATGCCGAGTGAACCGCTAATCTGGGATTCATTCACAGCCTGTTCAAGGTTTGCAACCTTACCGACACGGCGTTCACGTAGGACTTGGCTGTTGTTAATGAGTGCCAAACCTGCTGAATCATAACCACGGTATTCCAGGCGTTTTAAGCCTTCAATCAAAATATTGGTAATGCTACGTTCTGCAATGCCACCAACGATACCACACATATTTGTTCCCCTTATTTCTTGATTTTTTGCGGACGTGGATAGTTTTCTTTGGCAAATTGCTTAGAGCGCTCTACTGCCAAACTGTTGTCTTCCACATCACGGGTAATCGTTGAGCCTGCACCCACTGTGGCACCGTTGCCAATTCTCACAGGTGCAACCAATGAACTGTTCGAGCCAATGAAGGCCTGATCACCAATAATCGTTTTAAATTTGTTCGCACCATCATAGTTACAGGTAATGGTTCCTGCACCGATATTAGAACCGGCACCGATTTCAGCATCACCCAGATAGGTAAAATGGTTGGCTTTAGAGCCTAGACCAATCGTAGTATTTTTGACTTCAACAAAGTTGCCGATATGCACTTCGTTGGCCAGTTGTGCACCTGGACGCAGTCGTGCAAAAGGTCCAATTTGGGTATCTTCCCCAACGACGGCGCTATCAAAAATGCTATATGGCTGAACCTTGGTGCCAGCTGCAATCTTGGTATTCTTGATAATACAGCCGGCGCCAATTTCAACGTTGTCGCCCAGCTCGCAATCACCTTCGATAATCACGTTGATATCAATGCGGACATCCTGACCGACAGTTAAATTGCCACGCAGGTCAAAGCGGCTTGGATCAATCAAATGTACGCCTTGCTGCATCAGCTGTTTTGCTTGATAAGCCTGGAACTGACGCTCTAAAGCAGCCAACTGCACACGGTCATTTACCCCTTCAACTTCAAAAGCCTGCTCAGGTTCTACCGATGCAACTTGCATACCATCTGCCAAAGCCATCGCGACAATATCGGTCAGGTAATATTCACCCTGCGCATTGTCATTGCTTAAATTTGGCAGCCATTCATGTAATTTAGCATTGCTGACGGCATAAATACCGGTATTGATTTCCTTGATCTGACGCTGCTCTTCGGAAGCATCCTTGTGCTCAACAATGGCTTGGATCTGACCCTGTTTACGCACAATACGGCCATAACCATTAGCATCTGGCAGGGTAAGCGTCACCAGACCAATGCCAGTTTCTACGGTGGCATCGAGTAATTTTTGCAAGGTCACAGGATTAATGCAGGGTACATCACCGGAAAGAATCAGCGATACGCCGTCGTGAGGCAGGACAGGCAAGGTCATTTGCACCGCATGGCCGGTACCGAGCTGTTCAGCCTGTTCTACCCATTTAATATCTTGTTGTGCAAATGCTGTCTGAACCCGGTCACCACCATGACCATAAATCGTAATAATATTATCTGCGTTTAATTTTTTTGCCGTTTCAATGACATGACCCAGTAAAGGACGTGCTGCAAGCGGTTGTAATACTTTCGGTAAGCTAGAGCGCATGCGCGTTCCTTTACCTGCAGCAAGAATAATAACAGTCGTTGACATGTTCTAATCCTAAATATGGCTTATGCCACGGTGAAGTAAAAATAAAGCAAAATACAAAGAGCCGCCCAAAGGCCGGCAATAATGTCATCCAGCATGATGCCAAAGCCACCGTCGACCTGTCGGTCCACCACCCGGATCGGCCAAGGTTTCCAGATATCAAATAATCTGAACAAGGCAAAACCGACCAGCAACCATAACCAGTTCATCTGACCTAAGTAGATCAGGGGCAAAAATGTGATGGATTGTCCGGCAAATTCATCCCAGACAATGCGTCCATCATCATGGACGCCCATGACTTTGGCAGTATGCCCGCAGATATATATGCCAATCAGAGACATAATGGCAATGGCAAAAACACTGTTTAGAAAACCAAGATGCAGCCAAATAGGGATAAATAAAAGTGCAAAAGCCGAACCAAAGGTACCAGGTGCTTTAGGTGCCAGACCGGAACCAAAACCAACCCCACTAAAGACAATCAGTCGGTCGATCCATGACATGGCTTTAAAATTAATCGCAGGTTTATGCAAAATGTTGATACCCATTAAATTGAAGTGAATGATCTACGCCATCTTTTTCAAAAGTTAAGCCGTGTTGCTGCTGAATTGTGCCGATTATACTAATCGAAACATCAAGTTGTTTTTGCAATAATTTTTCGTAATTTTGCGGGCTTATTGTAAAGCATAATTCGTAATCATCGCCACCAGCGAGGGCATATTGCCATTTTTGTTCATCACTTAAGGCATGCAGGGCAGGACTGATCGGCAGGTTTTCGAGTTGCAGCTTTGCACCGACTTGAGAGGCTTTGAGAATATGTCCAAGATCTTGGGCCAAACCATCCGAGACGTCAATCATGCTATTGGTCAGTCTTTTTAGGGCAGCACCGAGCTGACAACGTGGCGTTGGATAGTCCAGACGTTTTTGCAGTGGATGGCCAAGATGCTGGAGTGCAAAAGCTGCATCACCGACAGTTCCACTGACACAGATCAGATCACCGGGTTTCGCACCTGAGCGTGGAATGGCTTGACCAATATCCACCCAGCCCAATGCTGTGATAGACAGGGTTAAATGAGGACTTTGAGTGGTATCACCACCGATTAAGCTCACACCAAATTGATCGCAACAATCATATAAACCCTGACTAAAAGCTTTTAGCCAGTCATGATCAATTTGGGGTAGGCTCAATGCGAGTAAAATACTGTGCGGGGTTGCGCCCATCGCGGCAATATCAGATAAATTGACAGCCACAGCTTTCCAGCCAATCGCATGCGGATCGGTATTCATTGGAAAATGGCGTCCAGCAACCAGGGTGTCGGCACAGATGACCAGTTGTTGCTGTGAAGGGGGGGTGAGCAAGGCTGAATCGTCACCGACGCCTAGATCGACAGAATTGGCATTCTTGCGATTGAAATAGGTGTCGATAATCGAAAATTCAGCCATACAACAAATCTACGCTATTAGTTAGATTGCTGTTTTTCTGCTGCACGCAAAGTTGTCGCTAAACGATCCAATACACCATTGATGTATTTATGGCTATCGGCACCGCCAAAATGTTTAGCCAACTCGATCGCTTCATCTAGAACGACGCGATATGGAATCTCAAGATGTTCTTTAAGTTCATATGCACCAAGACGAAGGGTCGCAAGTTCAACACCGTCAAGTGCAGAAAGTTCGCGATCGAGTACCGGGATTAAGAGCGCATCCAATGCTTCATGATTGGCAACCACTTGAGTCAACAATTCATGATAATAGCTCAGATCCACTTTGTGCATGGCATTTTCCACACGCGTACGTGCTTCAATCTCATGCACCGGATTGTGGCTCATTTGCCATTCATAAATTCCTTGTACAGCAAAGCGACGTGCTTTACGTTTTGCTGCATAAGTTGCTTGAAGTGTTTGCGACATAGCGTTAAATAGCCTTTAACAAGTTAACCATTTCAATCGCAGTCAGGGCAGCTTCGCTACCTTTATTGCCTGCTTTTGTTCCAGAGCGTTCAATCGCTTGTTCAATACTGTCCGTAGTGAGTACACCGTTAATGACAGGTAAGCCAGTGTCCAGGCCAACCACGCCTAAACCTTTGGCACATTCGCCTGCAACGAAATCGAAGTGAGGCGTGCTACCACGAATCACGGCGCCAAGCGCGATGATGGCATCGAAACGATCTGAAGCTGCCAGTTTTTTCGCAACTACAGGAAGTTCCCAGGCACCAGGTGCATGAACAACAGTAATATTATCCTCTGATACACCATGACGTTTCAATGTATCAATGGCACCTTCTAACAGATGTTCAACCACAAAGCTGTTAAAACGACCAACTAAAATCGCATAACGGTCTTCGTTCGCGAGATGTAACATACCTTCAATACGGCGAACTGCCATAACAACCTCGATGATTTCTTAAGATGTTTGTTGTGCGGTGATGTATTCCACCACTTCTAAGTTAAAGCCTGATAGTGCATTGAAGCGCAATGGAGAGCTAAGTAGCTTCATTTTTTCAACGCCTAAATCACGCAAAATTTGTGCACCCACACCAATGGTCTGATACTGCTGAGACAGTGCAGAATTTGATTTTACATTTTTTGGTGCTTTAAGGGTATCTAATGCTGGACCCAGGTCCTGTAAATGACGTTGGCCAATCCAGACCAGGACACCACGATCACTATTGGAAATTTCTTTCAGGGCACGATCCAGGTTCCAGGCCGGCTCGCCATCCTGTTTCTTCAGTTTGAGCAAGTCGCGGGTCGGGTTAAAACCATGTACACGCACTGTGGTCACGCCCTCTTTAGGCTCACCTTTGACCAGGGCCAGATGGATATCCGGGTTACCCAGTTCACGATAGCGGTACAGGTCAAAGCTGCCGTATTCAGTATCAATACTTTGCTGATCGATACGCTCAACCGTTTGTTCATTGGTCATGCGGTAATGAATCAGGTCGGCAATCGTGCCGATTTTCAGGCCATGCTTTTCAGCAAAGACTTCCAGATCCGGACGGCGCGCCATGGTGCCATCTTCATTAATGATTTCACAAATAACTGATGCTGGTTCCAGTCCTGCTAAGCGGGAAAGGTCACAACCTGCCTCGGTGTGCCCGGCACGGTGCAATACACCACCTGGTTGCGCCATCAGCGGGAAGATATGTCCTGGCTGTACAATATCTGCTGGTTTGGCATGAGCAGCCACCGCAGTTTGAATCGTGTGTGCACGTTCAGCCGGAGAAATACCGGTAGAAATACCTTCAGCCGCTTCAATCGACAAGGTGAAATTGGTCCCATGCTGGGCGCCGTTGGCATCTACCATCAAAGGCAGATTCAACTGCTGGCAACGCTCTTTACTTAAAGTCAGGCAGACCAGACCACGTGCATGGGTGATCATGAAGTTGATGTCTTCAGGACGTACGTGCGTTGCAGCAATCACCAAATCGCCTTCATTTTCACGGTCTTCATCATCCATCAGGATGACCATTTTTCCTGCACGGATATCTGCTACAAGCTCTTCAACAGTATTGAGCGGCATCAACCTTCACCTTCTTTTTTGATCTTGATCAGACCGAATCATGACATTATTGGGTACATAGTCTAACGCTTTTTGCGCAATTTTGCCTATGCTTATTGCTTTCCCTCTAGTGGTTCATTGTTATACACAGTCTTGATAAACATGAAAAGCCGACTTTAAATGAAAGCCTGGGCTTTATGCAGGTTTTTTGAGCAATTAAAAAGTATAAAAAATGAGAAACTTAGGTGAAATCGACATAAGCTCAGACATTAAGGTGTTTTCAGAAAGTATTTTTATTTATTGTCAGTCATTCAATGGAATTTTGGACTCAAAATGCTGGAAAATTTTACCCAGTATTAAAAATTTTAAAAAATATCAGGTTAAAAGCGGACCGAAGCCCGCTTTTAATCATCAGGTTGTTTAGAAAAAACCTGCCGGTTTGGTTGAATAGCTCACCAACAGGTTTTTGGTTTGCTGATAGTGATCCAGCATCATTCTGTGATTCTCACGTCCAATGCCTGATTTTTTATAACCGCCGAAAGCTGCATGCGCAGGGTAGATATGATAACAGTTGGTCCAGACCCGACCAGCCTGAATGGCACGACCGGCACGATAGGAGGTGTGTGCTGAGCGTGACCAGACACCGGCACCCAGTCCGTAAATCGTATCATTGGCGATCTTGATCGCATCATCAAAGTCTTTAAAGGTGGTCACAGCCAGCACAGGCCCGAAGATTTCTTCCTGGAAGGTTTTCATATCGTTGGTGCCTTTAAATATGGTCGGTTCAATATAGAAACCTTGACCCACTTCATGACGTGCTTCACCACCGGTCAGGATCTGTGCACCTTCTTCACGGCCAGTAGCAATACAGCCCAGAATCTTGTCCTGCTGTTCCTGTGAGGCTTGCGCGCCAATCATGGTATCAGTATCCAGGGGATGCCCGGTTTTAATGCGTTGCACCCGCTCTACTGCACGCGCCAGAAATTCATCGGCAATACTTTCCTGCACTAGGGCACGGGAAGGGCAGGTACAGATTTCACCCTGATTCAGGGCAAACATGGCAAAGCCTTCCAGAGCTTTATCCAGATAATCGTCTTCCTGATCCATGATGTCAGCAAAGAACAGATTCGGTGATTTACCGCCAAGTTCCAGAGTCACCGGAATAATATTTTCAGTCGCATATTGCATGATCAACTGACCTACTGCGGTTGAGCCGGTAAAGGCAATCTTGGCAATACGTGGATTGGTCGCCAGTGGACGGCCAACTTCGACCCCATAGCCATTGACGATATTCAACACGCCCGGCGGTAAAATGTCCTGAATCAGTTCAGCCAGCACCAGAATACTGACCGGAGTCTGTTCCGCAGGTTTTAACACAATACAGTTACCCGCAGCCAGGGCAGGTGCCAGTTTCCAGGCAGCCATCAGAATCGGGAAGTTCCAGGGAATGATTTGTCCGACTACACCAAGCGGCTCATGGAAATGATAAGCAATAGTATCTTCATCAATTTCGGAAATGCCGCCTTCCTGCGCACGGATACAGCCGGCAAAATAACGGAAATGGTCAATGGCCAGTGGAATATCGGCAGCCAGCGTTTCACGGATCGGTTTGCCATTGTCCCAGGTTTCTGCCACAGCCAGCAGTTCCAGATTTTGTTCTAAGCGATCTGCAATTTTCAACAGAATATTGGAGCGGGTGGTCGGCGATGACCGGTTCCATTGCTCTTTGGCTTTGTGTGCTGCATCTAGCGCCAACTCAATATCTTCTACAGAAGAACGCGGTACTTTGGTAAAGACTTTGCCATCTACCGGAGAGATATTGTCAAAGTATTCACCTTTGACCGGAGCGACCCATTCGCCGCCAATGAAATTATCGTATTGTCCTTTAAATTGAATTTTTGAACCGTCAGTATTGGGATCTGCATAACGCATAATCTATTCCTTTATATGATTGTTAGTGGTGCAGGCTGAGCGCATTTTGCTGATCAAAAAATATAGGCGCTTCTGCATTCAGCTCTACTATAAAGAGGGAAAAAGACGGACGGTTGTTTGTTTACAGGCTTGCTACAAAAGACAATATTTGGAGACAAGTGGCAGAAAAATAAAAGTTATAAATTTTAAATTCTTAAATTTAAAAACAAGGGTTTATAGCACTTATAAAACATCGAAAGATTGGCATATTTTCAATGCGCTTGATTACATTTTGACCTAGTAAGGATTTAAAAGAAGCCAAGCAGGAGAAATGAGGGCAAGTTTCATTTCTCCTTTCGCATTTATCTAAAGCCCTTTGTCATGCAGCCATTGAAACAGTTGCTGATAAACTTGCTCACGTACCGATTGCTCTGAAAGCACCAGATCATGTAAACCGTTCCGGATACTTTGAACCGTGACATCGCCTTTAATTTTTTTGGCATATTTCTGAATGTCTTTAATCCCTAAAATTACATCGCTGCTCTGTGCGGCTTTACCCCATTTTTTAGGATATAAAGTCTGATGTGAATGCATGATAAGTACCGGAACATTGAGCTGAACACCGCGATGAATTTCCTTCTGTGCCTCATGAATGGCACGAATAAAACTGATCCGAACCATCGGGTAGCGGGTCTTTTTCCAGTCCAGACTGAAGTCCCATTCGCCCTTTAAATCCTTATGTAGGCTGGTGGCATACCACTTGTTCAGCTCGCTTGGAAATCGAAGGTTAGGAAAAATTTTGGCCAGTCTGCTCAGTTGCGGAATGCCAAGTGCACGTTTAATCGGATTCATATTGAAGTCATAAAATGGACTGTTGACCCAAAGTGCTTTGATTAAAGAATGCTGCGGATGATGTACCGCATACAAGGTCGTGGTCAGGCCGCCGGTAGAATGACCACAGAGCAGGGCAGCATCGTGACCCTCGGCTGCTATAATGTCGAGTGCCTGGGTAATTTCTGCATCATATTCAGCAAGGTCATACACGTTATAATATTTTTGATGCGGCAGAATCGAACGTCCGTATTTTCTTAAATCCAGCGCATAAAAATCAAAACCATGCTGATTAAAGCGCTCTGCCATTTCGGTCTGAAAAAAATAATCGATAAAGCCGTGAATATATAAAACTGCTTTTTTCATGGGTTGGGCTGCTTTTCTACGGATCAGAGTTGCTATGACTTTGCCCTCATAATCATCAGGAAAGTTCAAGGTCGCTTGCTCATAGCCTGTTCCTAAAATATCGGGCTGATAAAGCGGTTGCAGTTCACTCATTTTTATACTCGTTCATCTTATTAAATTTATGCTTTATCCTTGATGAGCTGAGGTTTTTTGTCAAACAGAACTTGCTGTCCATTTGAATTAATAAAACCAATATCAGTTCATTTTAAAATCAACCCAGAACGTATGCTGAAAAAAGAGTGTTATCAGATTATAAAATCCTGCTAAAAGTATTATCAATTTACTAAATGACCTAACAGCTCAGAATCAGGCTAAGCTATATAAAATAAACAAAGTGATGTGACTATTTTGGCAGAACTGCCGAATATTGATTAGATGAGTTAAATAATGCCCAGAGAAAATTTGAACAGTAAGCGCCCTTTATATATTCCTTATGCTGGAAATACTCTGCTAGAACTCCCACTACTCAATAAAGGCTCTGCATTTTCTGAAGAAGAGCGTAGAAGCTTTAATTTGCATGGCTTGATTCCTCATGTCACCGAGACCATTGAAGAACAAAGTCAGCGTTCTTATCAGCAGTATTGTGCTTTTAGCAGTGATATTAACAAGCATATTTATCTGCGAAATATTCAGGATACCAATGAGACCCTGTTTTATCATCTGATTGAAAATCACCTCAGCGAGATGATGCCGATTATTTATACGCCGACTGTGGGTGAGGCATGTCAGCGCTTTTCTGATATCTATCGCCGTCATCGTGGGATTTTTATTTCCTATCCTGACCGTGATCAGATCGATCATATTATTCATAATATTAATAAAAAGAACGTGAAAGTCATTGTGATCACAGATGGTGAGCGCATTCTGGGTCTTGGAGATCAAGGCATTGGTGGTATGGGGATTCCCATTGGAAAACTGGCACTCTACACCGCATGTGGCGGGATCAGTCCGGCCTATACCTTGCCGATTACTCTTGATGTCGGTACCAATAATCAGCAGTTGTTGAATGACCCGATCTATATGGGATGGCGTGAACCGCGAATCAGCGGCGATGAATACTATGCTTTTGTTGAGACGGTGATTCAGGCGATTCAACAGCGCTGGCCAGATGCCTTGATCCAGTTTGAAGACTTTGCGCAGAAAAATGCCATGCCTTTGCTGGAAAAATATCGTGATCGAATCTGCTGTTTTAATGATGATATTCAGGGCACCGCAGCAGTGTCTGTCGGCAGTCTGATTGCTGCTTCGCGTGCAGCAGGAAAACAGCTTAAAGATCAGGTGGTTACTTTCCTTGGTGCAGGTTCAGCCGGTTGCGGGATTGCAGAACAGATCATTAAGCAAATGGTTGCTGAGGGCTTAAGTGATGTTGAAGCACGTGCACGCGTATTTATGGTCGACCGTTTTGGTTTGATCACGGAGAATCAGCCGAATTTACTGGACTTCCAGCGCAAACTGGCACAGCCGCTTGAAAATGTAGAAAGCTGGGCAGATGCTGAGAGCATGATTTCTCTGCTGGATGTAGTTAAGCGTGCCAAACCGACGGTATTGATTGGCGTATCTGGACAACCAAGTCTATTCACTCAGGAAGTGATTGAGGCCATGGCTGAAAATAGTGTGCAACCGATTGTTTTCCCTTTATCCAACCCGACTTCCCGCGTAGAAGCTGTTCCGGCTGACATCTTGCAATGGACTAATGGCAGAGCATTGATTGCGACGGGTAGCCCATTTGCACCAGTGAATTATCAGGGACAGATTCATCATATTTCCCAATGCAATAACTCTTATATTTTTCCGGGTATCGGTCTGGGCGTAATTGCTTCAGGCGCGAAACGTGTCACGGATAATATGCTGATGGCCTCGAGTAATGCCTTGGCGGACTGTTCTCCGAAACTAAAAGATCCTCAGGCAGATTTATTGCCGAATCTGGATTGTTTACAGTCAATTTCGAAGCAGATTGCATTAAAAGTAGCACTTGCTGCGATTGAAGATGGGGTAGCACCGAAAGTCAGTGTAGAAGAATTGCAGTTGGCTATTGAACGTAATTTTTGGACACCGCAATACCGTGATTATCAGCGGATTACCTTTTAATTGTGTTGAAGATGGATTCTTATCATCGCTAGTTTTTTTGCCAGCCTGCTTTCATCTAATTCATTGATGGAAGATCAAAAAGCCCTGATCTTTTGATGAGGGCTTTTTTATTGTCGTAGAGCTGTCATGGTCACATCTTGGTTATAAAATCAGAAAGTACTTTAAGAATTTTTTATGGAATGAAATAACAATGAAAGGATTATTTAAAAAAACTAACATCAACATAAAAAAAGCCCCGATCTTTCGATCAGGGCTTTTTTAAAATCTGGAGCGGGAAAGGAGACTCGAACTCCCGACCCCAACCTTGGCAATAGTCACCGACATAAAATACACTAAATAACATAATTGGTATTTCAATAAACCCTATATATAACAGCTATATAGGGTTTTTATTTTGTGTGGTGTAATTTAAGGTAGAGTAGGGTGCTTTAAGTTTTGGTCACTAATTTTAATATGTAAATCAACAATAATTACCGACATATATATTCTCTTTCTAAGAGTAGTTTACTATTTGGTATAATATTATGATGAGGTTAGGGCTTTGACTGCTACGATTTCTGTTTGGCCTTTTGGCGTAAGACATACAAATATAAGTTTTCTACTTTTTCACGTGCCCATGGGGTGGTACGCAAGAATCGCAATGATGATTTAACACTTGGGTCTATGCAAAAACATCTAATCTCAATTTTACGACTTAAACCTTCAAAGCCACCGTAGTAATCCAATAATTCATCCAAAATGTCAGCAAGTTTTTTACCGTGTAAAGGATCATTGGTGGTGTTCATAATAGATCAATCGTATTTTGGGTGGCCATTATTATAACCTGGGCTAGTTGGAAAACTAGAGAGTTGGAATGTAGGTAATGATGGACTGAATAGCCACCAAAATTCTAGACACACATAACCATATTTTGGACTGCCACTGCTGTCCCACAATTTTTACAAGAGGAAGCTTACGCGAGCTTCCTCTTGATTGATGGAGGCTTTATCGAGTGAAAATAACGCTTTTAAGGTTTTTATTTCAAATAAATTTACTGGAATTATTCTGAGTAAGCGCTGAACTGTATTAGTTCAGAGTTAATCTGATTTTTTATCTTAGGAAAGAAAATTATTTCACCTAACCTTAAAATAATGTTTTTCAGTAACCAGCTAAATTTTTATTTGTTTATAAAGACGCTCTTTAGGGTCTTCATTTGATTTTGTGACTTTATCAGCAAATTTCTTATCTAACATCAAGGCTGCATATGTTTTGTAACCTATCTCCAATCGGTCTACCTTATTTCCTTCTTGTTCAAACTCTTCAATTAATTTATTGACTTTTTTTACGCTGATATCACTCATATCTTTCAACCATTTAATTTGGGGTTCTTTTAATCTAATCTTTAATTATTGAGATTAGATTAAAGTACAAAGCGCATTTAAGGGCTAATAGCTTATGGAGTAATCACCCCAGGTTAATTAACCCGAATCGCGGATAAGAAATAAACTTGAAAAATAAGAGGACTAGAGCCATCAGTTGAGTTACCAAACCTAAAGCTTTAGCCCCGATGTTCAATAGTAACGAATTATTCTGCGTAATTGATGATTTCTTTCTGAAATTTGAAGCAACTTATTGGAAATTTTCTAAATAAAGTCATCAGTCTATAAGAATTCGAATAGCCCAAATCAGCCTCTCAGAAATTAGTTTTATCGTCATTTGGTATATTTAGGACTTGGAAAAATTAGGCTTCATAGAAATGTCATAATTTAGAGATATTAATGTCATCGAACTGGATTAAAAAAGAACAAAAAACCCACAATAGAAAGCTGTTATGACTAAAAAAATATCCAGACGTGAACTGCTTAAGACCTCCATTGCAGGCTTCGGTGCTTTGTCTTTACCCATATCTTTGACCGCTTGTGGCAGTGATGAGGATGCTTCAGATCAAGCTCAGGCACATCCTAAAGTCGCTTTTAAACATGGGGTGGCCAGTGGTGATCCCTTACAGGATCGGATAATTCTATGGACACGCTTAAGTCCGGAAGATGAAAACCTGCGTTATCAGGTGCAGTGGGAAATTGCTGCCGATCAGGATTTTCGCCAGATAATCAATACAGGACAAGTTGAAACCAGTCGGTCGCAAGATTTCACGGTTAAAGTCGATGCGGATCGTCTATCGGCAGGGCAAACTTATTTTTACCGTTTTAAGTGTGCATCGGTATATTCATCTGTCGGTCAAACCAAAACTTTAGCCACGCAAAGCAAGCTGGTGCAATTTGCCGTTTGTTCATGTTCCAATTATCCAGCCGGATATTTTCATATCTATCAGGAAATTGCCCAGCAAGACCTAGATGTGGTGATTCATTTAGGGGATTACATTTATGAGTACGGGATGGGTGGTTATGCGACTGAACAGGCTGCAGCATTAGGCCGAAGTCTGGCTGCAGATAATGCTGAGGAAATCATTAAACTGGAAGACTACCGCAAGCGTTATGCCTTGTATCGAACTGATGCGGACTTACAAGCAGCACATCAGCGTCATCCATTTATTGTGGTCTGGGATGATCATGAGCTGACCAATGATACCTGGGAGCAGGGTGCGGAAAATCATGATGTTTCAGAAGGTGATTTTTTTGCACGTAAGCTGGCTGCTTTGCAGGCCTATTTTGAATGGATGCCGATTCGTCCAGTGTCTGAAACAGATCATTTGAATATTTATCGCCAGTTTAATTTTGGTGATCTGGTTCAGCTGAATATGCTGGATACTCGTATTTTGGCGCGTAACAAGCAATTGCAATATGCTGACTATCTTACCGCGACAGGACTAGATGCCAATAAATTTCAGACAGATTTGCTCAATCCGACGCGTACCTTGTTAGGACATACACAACGTGAATGGATACTGAAACAACTCAGCCAATCGAATGCCGTCTGGAATGTGCTGGGTCAGCAGGTGCTGATGAGCAAGATGCTAATTCCGGCCGAAATTCTGGCTGTTTTGGGGCAGATCACCAGTGGTCAGGCCACTGCAGATGTGTTGCTACAAGTGCGTCAGATGCTGACAGAACTGGTAGGCCTAAAAATACGCTATCTGCAAAATGATCCAACTTTGACAAAGGCAGAATTAGCCAGAATACTGACTGTTGTGCCTTATAATCTTGATGCCTGGGATGGGTACGTCGTGGAGCGTGAGGTGATTTATACGGCTTGTAAACAGCTGAATAAAAAACTGATTGTACTTGCAGGAGATACCCATAATGCCTGGAACTCCACTTTGAGAGATCAAGCCGGCAGTACAGTCGGGGTAGAACTAGCGACCAGTTCAGTTTCATCACCGGGTATGGAGAAGTATTTGCAGATTCCCTTAGCCCAGTTACAGGAATTTGAAATGGCATTTACTACGCTAATTGATGAGCTGAATTATTGTAATTTGAATCAACGCGGATACTTGAGTGTTGCATTTACCCCGGATCAGGTACAGGCGAACTGGATTTTTATCGATAGCATCCAGAATCGTAGTTATCAGGTTGATCAAAGCCGTGCGTATCAGCTTCAATTAGATCATGAATTAAATGAAATCAAACCGTTAAAGCAAACTGCCTAAGCTGCTTAGAGTTTAAATATCCGGGCCAATGCCCGGATATTTTTTTATAACATTTCATCCCTATAGCTATCAATATCCAGATGTTTGATCGTATTTGCAATACTGATGCTCATATTTTAGTAGCCGCGTATATAATCCGGCAAAGTGAATTAATTGCTGTTTTAGTTCGGCATACCGAGGATCATGGCTTGAATAAAAACGTAATTTTAGTCGTAGCAGGCAGGTTTTTTATAAGCCCAAAAACAGATTTTATGTAATGGGAACAAAAATCATGGCAGCCAAGGCCCAAGGAATTAAGAGCTTGGCTTTGTCCCTGATTCCGCGGATTTTAATTTGGGGATTTACGCATTGTTATGTGCATATCAACTCACCCATCAAAATAAGCCAAAAATTCTAATTATAGAATCAGTGGCTTAAACAGGATTCGGGTTAATTAAGATGTATGGTTTAATAAGTGCTGTTGTGCGATATACATGGGCTTATCCAAACTGGGTGTACATTGAATCCATGTTCCATCTGCTTGAAGCTCCCATGCACGGCGGTTATCTTGAAGATAATTCATTAAGCCATCTTGCAGAATTTGTTTACGAAGTTTTTTATCTTCGATTGGGAAACAGGTCTCGATGCGAGAGAATAAATTACGCCCCATCCAATCTGCACTGGCGCAATAAAGCTTGTTTTCGCCCTGATGGTAAAAATAATAAACCCGGGTATGTTCTAAAAAACGTCCCACAATTGAGCGGACTCGAATATTTTCAGAAAGCCCTTTCACTTGTGGGCGTAAGCAGCAAATTGAACGGACAATCAAATCGATTTGAACGCCCGCTTTAGATGCCCTATATAGGGCATCAATTAGTTGAGGTTCAGTTAAGGCATTTACTTTAATAATAATCCGCGCTTTTTTGCCTGCTTTGCTATTTTCAGTTTCAGTTTCGATGAGTTCAATCAATTGAGAATGCAGAGTAAATGGTGCATGAAAAAGTTTTTTCAATTTGACCATTTTCCCCATGCCTGTGAGCTCCTGAAAGACTTTATGGACATCTTCACAAATATCAGCATCACTGGTCAGTAGTCCATAATCAGTATAGATTTTGGCATTCATTGCATGATAGTTACCTGTGCCTAAATGAACATAACGTTTAATTTTGTCTATTTCACGACGCACGATCAGAATCATTTTGGCGTGGGTTTTATAGCCAACGATCCCATATACAACAACCGCCCCAGCTTCTTGTAATAGATTGGCAACTTCGATATTTGACTCTTCATCAAAGCGAGCACGTAATTCAATCACTGCTGTGACTTCCTTACCATTTCGTGCCGCTTCAGCAAGGACTTGCACAATTTCAGAATGTACACCACTCCGATAAAGGGTTTGTTTTATGGCTAACACATGTGGATCATTGGCTGCCTCTTTCAGTAGCTTAATGACCGGAGCGAAAGAGTGAAAAGGGTGATGTAATAAAACATCTCCGGTTTTTAATACCTCAAATATGGATTTTTTCCCATACAACACTTTCGGTAATTTTTGTACATGGGGAGGAAAACGTAACTCTGGCAAATTGAAGTTCGATATAAAGCGCGCCAGATTAAGCGGGCCGTCAATACGATAGAGTTGCTCTTGCTTAAGATCAAATTGTCCAAGTAAATAATCAATAATATTTTCAGGGCAATTTTTAGTCACCTCAAGTCTTACAGCCCGACCAAAGCGCCGTGAGGATAGTTCATCTTTTAAGGCAATTGCTAAGTCTTCAACATCTTCTGAGATAGTTAAATCTGCATTACGTGTGACCCGAAATTGATAACATCCAGTGGTGGTTACCCCTGGAAATAACTCATGAAGATGTTGCTGAATAATGGCTGAAAGTAGAATGTAGTGTTCATCCTCGCCAGAAATACTATTAGGTAACTTTACTAATCTAGGTAATGATCGTGGTGCGGGAACAATCGCCAAATCAATTTTTCGTCCAAATGCATCTTTACCTTCTAGGGTTACAATGAAATTTAGACTTTTATTCACTAGCCGAGGAAAGGGGTGGGCTGGATCTAAACTGATAGGTGTGACCACAGGTCGAACTTCATTATGGAAATAGTCCTTAATCCATTCTTTATGTTTTTCGAGGATGTCACCATACTGAATGAAATGAACACCATGTCCTTGCAGTTGTGGTAAGAGATTATAATTAAGTATTTTATACTGTTCTTCGACAGCTTCGTGTGCAAGTTTGGAAATGGTGGTGACTATATCTGAGAGGAGTGAGTTATCTGGACGAGCTCTAGCATGATCTGAAAGTTCAATTTGTTGCATTAAACTGGCAACTCGTATTTCAAAAAACTCATCCAGATTACTTGAAAAAATAATTAAAAAATTTAATCGTTCAAGTAAAGGGTATTCAGTATCTTTCGCCTGTGCCAACACCCGCTTATGAAACTCAAATAGTGAGAGCTCTCTATTTATATACTTTTTTAACGGATGTGATGAAGAGTTTGAAGACACATTTAAGGTAGTCATTTATGGCTCTTATAAAGTCAGATTGCAGCGCTGAAGGAAGCTAATAGAAAATTCTTTAAAGCCTTTGAAAGAGGTTAATTGACTCTTTGTAAATAAAAAAATGACTAATTCTGTAGAAAGGCTAAGAATTAAACTTTATTCAACTAAGCATTCTGTGACTGTTTCATGACATATTTATGACATCGTACTGTATTGTTATTTCATCTGGGTAATATTCAGACTTTTATCTGAATTTAGAAGAAAAGGGGCAACGTTGATTTAAACCGGGACAACTTGGGGGCTTAATGAGAAAAATTCTAGAAAAGCGATTTCACTAAAACTGTCATCAGTTATTCATAGTGATGTCATGTATAAAAACTAAGCTATTTTGAATTTTAACAACTGTTCAAAATCATTATGAATATAAAACCAAAAATATTGAGTTTAAGTTTAATACTTATGGGGTGCTCGTTTTCTGCACATGCACAATTAATGTTTAGTCAGTATATAGATGGTACATCTAATAAAAAGGGTTTGGAAATCTATAACCCTGACAGTTTAACAGTGAACTTAGCTGATTATGAGATTCAACAATTTACTAATGGTTCAACCACGAAATCTGCGACTTTTCAATTAGAAGGTTCATTGGCAAGTAAAGCAAAATACATTATTGGTCGAACAGAGTTGCAGGCAGTAATTGGTAATAAAGTCAATCAAGTGGCAGGACTTGCATTTAATGGAGATGATACCTTGGTCCTGTTTTATAAAGGTACTCCAATAGACCGTTTTGGTCGTGTGGGAGAGGATCCAGGTACTGGTTGGGGAGTGGGTTTTAGTAGTTATCAAAATAGTTTGTCACGTACTAAAACTTCAAATAATGTAACTTCAATTGATCCTGCAACAGCATTTGAGTTAGAAAGCGAATGGTCTAAATGGTCTGATCGAAATGAGTTTTCCCAGTATTTAGATACAAGCGCGCCTATAACCTCCCCCGTTACTCCTATCAGTTGTAATACAGCAGATACGGCGATTGCGGACCTACAATCTGCCGCAGAAAATCAACCATATGTTGTTCGTGGTGTTATTACCGCAGACTACCGTTATGACAATGGTTTTTCTGGTTTTTATATACAAACGCCCGATAGTAAAGCCAAATCCAATTTAAGTAATGCTATTTTTGTCTATCTTCCTGCAAGTAGTAAAATCACTGGAGGAAAAGTAGGTGAAGAGGTTATTTTAAAAGGTCGTTTAACCTCATATCAAAACCAACTCCAAATAGATCAACTTGATCAAAATATTCAAACCTGTCATACACAAGCATCCAATACAGTCACGGCACAGGCACTTAATTTACCGTTTACCAGTTTGACGGAGATAGCAGGAAATGTACCTAAACGCTATCAAGGGATGCTGGTTAAAATCCCACAAACTTTAACGATAAGTGAAAATTACAATTACGGTCGTTATGGTGAGCTATCTTTAAGTTTAGGTCGCTTGTATATTCCAACTAATCTATATCCTGCAAAATCTGCTGAAGCAGTTGCATTAGCCCAGCAAAATCTGCTTTCTAAAATTATCTTGGATGATGGCTATAATAATCAAAATAGAACACCATTACTTCCGCAAAACTTCAATGCCATAAATACATTAAGAACAGGTTCTGAACTGAAAAATGTTGAGGGGATTTTAGAATATCGTTTTAATGCATGGCGAATTCAACCGATACAGGGGAAGGTACAACCTGAAATTATCAAGGATACTAATTTACGTCCTTCAACGGTGATTCCAAAAGATGTTAAACAAATTCGCGCTGCGGCTTTTAATGTCTTAAATTATGATAATGGTTCAGAAAAAGGTTTCCCAACAGAACGTGGTGCAAGCTCAGAAACTGAGTTTAAGAAGCAACATCAAAAAATTGTCAGTGCTTTAAAAACAATTGATGCCGATGTGTATGGGTTAATGGAAATCGCAAATAATGGTTTTGATGATAAAAGTGCAGTGGCATACTTATCGCAAGCCTTAGGTGCAGACTGGAAATATGTCATTCCAACCCAAATGACAAAATTAGGTACAGATGCAATTGCAGTTGCGATTATCTATAACAGTAAGCGCGTAAAACCTGTAGGTGAGCCTGCAGTTTATGATGATCAGACTGAAAAGAACCGTGTCACCATGGCGCAAAGTTTCCAATCTGTAAATGGTGGAAAAATATTTACGATAGTACCCAATCACTTAAAGTCGAAAGGCAGTTGTCCTACCGATAAAACTCTGGCCGATGCTGATCAGGGTGATGGTCAAGGTTGCTGGAATGCAACACGTTTAACTGCAGTACAAGAACTTATGCAGTGGATTGCAAAAAATCCAACACAAGTGGCTAAACCAAATTATTTGCTGGTCGGTGATATGAATAGTTATGCTAAAGAAGATCCGATTTTAGCATTAGAAAAAGCCAATTATAAAGTCTTGCTCAATGACGAAAAAATTGGACAAGGTAAAACAGCCTATAGTTATGTATTTGGTGTTGCAAGTGATGCCAATGGCAATGGGGGCGCAGGAAACCTAGACCATGCAATTGCTGATGCAGACTTATATCCAATGGTGAAACGCGCTTTTGCTTGGCACATCAATGCTGATGAGCCGACGGCCTTAGACTATAACGAAGAATATAAAACAGATGAGCAAATTGCAGCATTCTATAGCGATGATGCATTCCGTTCTTCCGATCATGATCCTGTAATTGTTGATATGGATTTAAACGAAAATATATCGAGTAATCCTGATACAGGAAAAATAAGCGGTGGCAGCATGGGGATCTGGTCAATGTTAACCTTAACGGGCCTCGTTTTAGTTTCCATGATACGCAGACGTAAATTTTGATATGAGTTCATCGACTGTAAATTAAGAAAACTGACGAAATAAATTTAATCTATAAGGGGAAATTTCATATTTCTCCTTATTTTATTGAGTGCTTAAAAAATTAGCCAAGCAATAATCAAACATATGCTTATTCAAAATTTATAATTTAAGCTTGGGGCATGAAATGAAAAGTTCCCTAATGGGATAACTTAACCATTTGTTAAAAAACAATTAGAAAAAATAGTGAATGTCATGAATTTTAAACAGCAGACCTACATGATGTTTGTTTAAATTATAATCAGGTGGGGTGGTCATGTCTTTTAATAATAAACTAACTAGGTATTCGGGTTTTACATGCAGTTTATTAGTTTCTAGTATGTTTTTAACTGGGTGTAATAATGATAGTAAAGAAAATACGAATATAACGCCTGTTATTCCTCCTAAACCGCTGGAAGTCAATTTAGTACATATTAATGACAGTCATTCACATTTGGATGAGGAAAGTACTATATTAATGCTTGAAACTTCGATGGGTAAACGTGAAGAAATACAAGTCTCTAATGGTGGTTTTACACGCGTTGCTGCGTTGATGAATACTTTGGCAAGCACTGAGAAGAATCCAATAAAAATTCATTCAGGTGATGCCATTACTGGGGACCTCTATTTTACTTTGAAAGAAGGTGAAGCAGAGGCAGATCTCATGAATAGTGTTTGTTTCGATACGTTAACGCTAGGTAATCATGAATTCGATAATACGGATGATGGCTTAAAAAAATTTATTGGATTCTTAAATGATAAAGGTAATTGTGAAAATAAAACCCAAGTCTTGAGTGCAAATGTCGAGTTTGGAAAAACTTCAGCACTATACCAAACTAACCTTGTTAAACCTTATACAGTTATGGAAAAAGAAGGGCAGAAAATTGCTTTAATTGGTTTAACGATTGCCAATAAAACTAAAAATGCTTCTCGACCAAATCAAGATACTGTATTTAATGATGAAGTAGTTACTGCACAAAAATATATTGATGAGCTAAAACAGCAAGGCATCAATAAAATTATTGTTCAATCTCATTTAGGGTACGGGTTAGAAAAAGATTTAGCCACTAAATTGTCAGGCGTTGATGTCATTGTTGGCGGAGATTCTCATACCTTGCTGGCAGATGCGAAACTTAAAAGTTACGGTATAAGCCCAGAGGGTGACTATCCCACTGTATTAAAAAATAAAGATGGTGATCAGGTCTGTGTTGTACAGGCATGGCAATATAGTTATGTCGTCGGACAACTCAAAGTCAACTTTGATGCCGATGGTAAAATTGAAGCATGTGCAGGAAAAGCCAATGTATTGATTGGCGATGATTTTAAACGTACAGCTAAAGATGCTCCAGCATTGATGAGTACGGAACTAGATTCTATTAAGCGAGATATTGAAAATAGTAACTCCTTACGTATTGTACAGCCTGATGCTATAGCTTTAAGTATTTTAGAACCGTATAAAGTCGCTAAAAACTTATTAGGCAAAGAAAAAGTTGCCATTGCTAATGATAATTTATGCTTACGTCGTGTTCCAGGAATGACCAAAGATACATCACGTTCTAGTTTAGGTGATGTCTGCAATAAAGCAGATTTTATTAATCAGCATGGGGGTGATGTACAGCAGCTGGTTGCCGAAGCATTTCTACAGCAAGGTAAAAAATATTTTAATGCAGATATTTCAATCCAAAACGGAGGAGGGGTAAGGGTAGATCTGCCTCAAGGTGATATTACGGTAGAGAAAATTTATACAGTGCTGCCATTCAAAAATACCTTAGTACAATTAAATGCAACTGGCCAAGAAATTAAAGCAGTGCTGGAAGATGCCATGGATGCTGTTACGAGTAATAACACAGGCAGTTATCCATATGCGGGTGGACTACAATGGGATGTAGATTTAACTAAGGCAAAGGGTCAGCGTTTATCCAATTTAAAGGTTCGAAATGCACAAGGTCAATATCAGCCATTAAATATGAATCAGACCTATCAAGTAATTACCATCAACTTTCTGGCTGATGGTCAGGACTTTTACACAAGCTTTAAAGACATTACTGGTGAGCGTCGTATAGATGTGGGATTAGATTATGCAGAAGCATTTTTGCAGTATGTAGAAGGGTTACCTGGTGAAAAAGGGCAAAAGGCCTTGTCCCGATTGCCAGTTGAGCAATACAGCACGCAAAATTATAAAGAATAAAAAGGATTTATTGATAAAAGATAAAAATTTTGGCTCAGACCGATCCATAGTTTTAAAAAAAAGAAGCTCCATTGAGCTTCTTTTTTTTAAAACTATGGATTAGAGAAATATTACTTTTTAAATTTTCATTCAAATTAATTTAAAAGGGGAAATAACTATTCCGATTCGTAAAGCGTATATTTGGTCTATATAGTACAATGGAAGTTGATTACATAGTTTTTGCTGGAAAATCTAAGGTTTGTCGTAATTTTTTGAAAGACGTTAAGTGATATTTAAGAATCAAATAAACTATTTTCATCATAGTGAAATAATTTGATTTTATATTTAGTGCAAATAAATAATACTGAATAATTAGTGATACAGCGCAAATTGATCTGTTTAATTTGGGAGAGTTAAACAGATTTTTTTCTTGAAAAAAATATCTAATCCCTAGCCGAAATTGTTACGGCACTAACAGCCCCGTCAAGTTATTGAGCGGGGTTTTTCTTTTCTTATTGGTGGTACACATGGATGCAGTCAATGCAAAGAGAACCTTAAATAAATTACACAATGAGTGAAAGAGATATGAAAACTTTGAACCGACATTTATAAACAGCTAACAGGTGATCACTATTGATGATAATGATGCCTAGTATTTACATGCCTATGAAGAATATTTAATCCAATATTAACCAGGAATATCTATTTAAATACAAATAGAACAGTGGGTTAATTTTTTAAAAAAGTCGCTCTTGGTGTAATACAGTCATAGGCTTATGTAGGGTAGCAGGTGATATGTCATCTAACTCATTAAGCTGAACAGATCGTGGGCGGCCAATACACGCTAAGCAAAACTAAAATTGCAGAGCATGACCATCTTTTACTGAATAGAGCTGCAGACGAGGAAAATCCTCTAGAGTCGATGGATATTTATCTATTGATGATTTTACTAATTTGAAAAGTTGAGGCTGTTGTTTAACATCTAACTTTTTTGCAAATCTTGTCCAAGTAAGTGCCAAAATTTGGCAGGAAATAAATCATTCAAATTATTTCACATTCAATAATTGATCCCACTTGAAGTAGTTTTGAGTTAGCCGATCTCTTGACATGTTCCAGGTTCTATTCGGTAACGTACTTGCTCCTAAAGCCAGCTTGGTTTTGCCAAACTTATGATGGATTTCCTCAAGTGAATCCATCAGGTTATTGTCTAAGCTTATTTGCTTCATGTCAGTGAACAGGTCATAAATATGGGAAGCTTTAGGCTCCAGGCACGTCAAGATCACGCCACATTTCTTAAAGGCAATATCTTTGGTATACAAGTCATCAATCATCGTGGTAGCAATTTTAGAGAACACTAACAGGTTGTCAGTAGGTTCTTGTAAAGTCACTGCAGCTGACTTGCTGTAATAAGGTCTATACGTGTCAAACGGGTTAGATTGTACGAAGCCAATTATATAACCACACAATAAATTTTCACCTCTTAAACGAGTAACTGCATCTTGCACATAGAGGCTCATAGCTTCTTTTAAGTCGTCAATATGGTAAATCCTTTGTCCAAAAGAACGGCTTGCAACAATCTGCTTTTTTGGTGCCCGCGTATGCTCTAGCTCTATACATGAAACACCCTGCAATTCCAGTAATGTCCTATGCATGACGATAGAAAACTGATCTCTGATCATCAGAGGCGAAGCCATAATGAAATCCATGACTGAGTGTATCCCCATGCTGTTGAGCTTTTGGCTGTGCTTCCTGCCAACTCCCCAGATTTCACTCACTTCTATAGCTTGGTACAGATCTTCAGCAGAGCAAGGATCCATTGAAACTAGGTTGCATACACCGTTCAGATAAACATTCTTTTTCGCAATGTGGTTTGCTAGTTTTGCTTCTGTCTTAGATCTGCCAATGCCAATACATACTGGTAAACCAAGCCAAGAAAAAATACGCTGACGAATGTGCTGGGTATAGTCAGTTAAGTCGTAATTTCCCGCATGGGCTGTCAGATCGAGAAAACATTCATCAATAGAGTAAATCTCCTGTTCTTTAGGAGAAACAAAGTCGGACAGGACTTTCATGAATCTGCGTGACATCTCTGCATACAGGGCATAATTGCTAGAAAGCACTTGGACCTGATGCTGTTCAACGATGTCCTTGATCTGAAATAGAGGAACACCCATCTTAATGCCTAGGTCCTTGGCCTCTTGAGAGCGGGCTACAGCGCAGCCATCATTATTAGACAGGACAATTACTGGTTTATCTTTTAGACCAGGGTTAAAGATGCGCTCACAACTCACATAGCAATTATTAATGTCTACTAAAGCGTAGATTTTCTGAGAATATATGGTCATTGGGCAGGAAACCAATAAAGAAATTAACGATTTCTAAATGACTTAATGACAAAAGTAACCACACCCCAAATCACCATTTCCTGGCCATCTTGCAGATGAATGTCTGAGCAATCTGGATTTTCAGCTTTAAGCCAACGATAATTATTTTCGATCATTAAGCGTTTTACAGTGAAATCATTGTCGATCAGTGCAATCACGATGTCTTCATGTTTGGCGTCAATACTTCGGTCTACAATCAGTTCATCATCAATCTCAATACCTGCATCTCGCATAGAAAGTGAAGCGACTTTCACCACAAAGGTTGCTGCTTCATTTCTAATCAAGTGTTCATTCATGTCTAGAGTTTTATCTACATAGTCTTGGGCAGGGGATGGAAAGCCAGCAGCGATTTTCTCAGCGGCTAAAGGAATTTTCATGTAGGTGGATGACTCTACAACAGAGATTGAAGCAATATCATTAAAGCACGGGTTTTCTGTCTTATTGAGATAGTTTTTAATCTCTATAATCTTAGAGAGGGGCACTCTTAATGTTTTTGTAGGCTCGTTATATTTCAGTTTTCTACCTGCACCTTCTCTGATTCCACCACGATTATTGTTCATAATCTACCTACTATTTGATTTTGTGACAAAATCAAATATTAACTTTAACTCTTTGTAAAAACAATATAATTTGGATGAATGGTTAAGGTGAAATTATAAATTCCCGGAACTTATAGGCCTTATCTTTTGTTAATTCGCGGCATACTGAGTAACTTCTATTGAAGTTTAAGAGATCGTGGTCTGCCAATACAGGCTAGATGTAGACAAAACTTAAATGCTGCAAGAGCATGGCCATCTTTTACCGAATAGAGTTGCAGACGAGGAAACTCCTCTAGAGTCGATGGATGTTTACCTGTTGATGCTTTTGCTAATTTAAAAAGTTGAGGCTGTTGTTTACCATCTAACTTTGTTTGCAAATTTTGTCCAAGTAAGTGCCAAAATTTGGCAGGAAATAAAGCCTTAACTTGGGAGTAAAAATGTTCGAGTTGATCGATATCCTTCCAGCGGTAATGGATACCGGTATGTGATGCGGTCACTCGAGTTAAAAATACATTTAGGACGTATGCAATTTGTGCTGGATTTTTACGAGCTATTTTCTGTAGATGTTCAAAAAAATATGTCACTGTATAAAGCTCTTCAGCGCTATCAAGCATTGCTGGTTTTAAGTGGATTGAGCTATCAATACTAAATAAACGGGGATTCCCTTTTTTTGATTTAATGTCTGCTAAATTTAGGGCATTTTCATACCAATAATTGACAAGCTCTTCTGGTAAACACATTTTTTGAGATACAGCTTGAGGATCGTTGTGAATCTCTAATTGATTTAAGGTTTCATAAAAGCGTTGAAGTGAAATTTTAGAGCCTTCTGTGCCGGCGAAGAAAGCAAAAAAGTCATGGGATTGATTTGTTTGTACTGACAGTTCTGCAAGAATGTCAGTAGCATTACTCTGAAGCCAGTTTGTTTGATCATTCAATAATATAGTGGCTAGAACGGCCTGATTTTTCTCAAAATTAAAGTTTTTTTCATCCTTTGTTATTTTCAAATTTTTATATGTTGCATTGTAGCCCATGATTTTTTTAGCCAGTTCATTTGGCATATCTGGATGATGTTTTAGTAGTTTTTGACCAGCAATGAGATAACTTAAGTGAATATAACTTTTGAAAGTTTCAATGGGTTCTATATGCCCTAAAAGATGTGCGATAACAAACCAATGGTTTTGTCCATGTTGATTTTGAAGAAGTTCATCTCGAATTTTTTGATATTCGTTTTCGCTATAGTCAGTTAGCTCTTGCACAAGTGGCGCATATTCACAGTTAAGTACAAGTGATAAATGATTCGCTGCAGTGTGACGAAAAGAGTGAAATGAATAATGATGTCCTTTAAACACGTGATTCATTATCAGTTTTAGGGGCACAGTGACAGTGTGTCGATTCAGTTTTTTATTTTCATTTAAATTGCTGAATAAATATAAACTTTTCTTATTCTCTAAACGTTTTTCAACAATAAAATCGCTAAAAAATTGGTATTCATCGTCTTTAAGCAAAGCGTAGGCAGGCACAATGCGTTCCGCACTATCAGTTTTGAGCAGATGTTGATTTCCTTGTTTTTTCGAACCATACGGTTGAACCCAGATGGAAAATTGATCTAAACCCTCGATATCTTTTACACGTAACCCGAGGATTTCGTTAATACGCATACCAGTACGGTAAGCCAAAATATAAATGATTTTTAATAATTTATAGTGATGGTCTGAGATGGATTGGTCATGTAAGAGCTGATTTAACTTCTTTAATATGACCTGGAAGGCTGTATGACCTATGATGCGTGCCCGAGGTCGACTTTGCGATGCGATAAATTCAAGTTCGAAATCTTCTGCTTGAAAAACAATTTGCTGGAAGGTGTGAAAACGTTTCAACATGCGGATCGTTTGGTCTTTAGATTTTTTAAACTCAGGTTCATCTGCTTCATCAGCAAGTCGTGTATTGCTAATGATTTGTTGATAGATTTTGTTCAGTAGATCATTAATGTCATCATCGGCATCGACGTATTGCAAGGCATGAGTTAAAAACGGTTCTGCAATCCGGGTGTAATATGTATAGATTGAACTATCTGCGAGTTTTTGATTGTCTTGAGATGCCTTCGTGTACTGAGTTGTATCAAAATCAAAAGTGGCTGATAATTTTTTTATTTGCTCTGAATTTGGTCGATACAGACTGATGAGCCATAAGATAATACGCTTAGAAAACTTATTAAACTGCTCTTGGTGAAGCAGGCAAAAATCAATAATAAGTTCAGCAATGGGGTGTTCCGTTGATGGTGTGCGAATAATTTTCAGCAAGTTTTTATGAATAAATATGATATTTTCTACTGCTTCAGACGTATTGAGATCTGGTAGGGCTTTGGCGGTAGAAGAGACATTTTGTTCGATTTCATCACTTAATTGAGTTTTGAGTTTTGGGAATGCAAAATTTTCAAACTCATGTTCAGATAAACCACACGTGAGCGTGTTTTCTAACAAACATTGTGAGAGGGCAGGATCAATATCTGCATTGTGCAGTTGTACCCAATTAAAATTGGCATAGTCACGTAGAAATTTGAAAGTCTTTTGGGTGTATGGATGTTTTATTTTTTGAAAAATGAGGTGTAGATAAGCATCCACGTCTAGACTGATGTCACGAATTTGCCTTGTGTTGAAGTGAATGAGCCAAAGTCGTGTGAGTTGATCTGGAACAAAATTACGCGATTTTCGAATTGTTTTCTCATCGACAAATAGATCGCCATAGCTTGGAGAAAATGGCTCTAAAAAGATGATATTTAAATCGCAAATTTTTTGGATTTTTACGGGATTCTTTAAATGTTCAAGTAATGCATTTAATGTTGCTGTTTGACTTAGTCCACCATATAGCATTGAGCAAAGCAGAATATTTGCAATAATTTCTTCATCAGAAAACGTCGAGCTATCTTGAGCAAGAATCCAGTAGTGCCACAGTTTTTCGAGGATGATGTCAATTTCATGACCGGCCTGGATCCAATCCAAAGTGAAAATTGGTTCATCACGTTTCATCTCGAAGGTGAGATAAGGTAGTGGGAGGTCTAGGTTATTGCTCTTATTGAGGTCTTTGATATATGTTCGGAAGAATTCATGTGCATATTTATTCCAAGCCAAATTTGGTGCTTTACGTTTAATAAACTCATAAATCGCAGGATAAGCTTGAATTAAGTCTTCAGTTGAGAATTTTTGTTCATCAAAGTATTGGCGGAGCTCATGTTCTGCATCAGCTCGTAGATTCTTTTCTAATTCATTACGTTGAAGTTGACGTCTATCTTCTGCATAGCGTTTTTTTGAGATTTTTTTATTGCGTGAGGACATCAACTTCAACACCTGTAATTTTAAAATACGTTTTCATTTGCTCTAAAACATCTGCAATTTTGGAAAATTGAGAGAGCGATAAACTGGAAAATGGATGGGCTGCTTCTTGTTGCATAAGCTCATGTCCAAAAAGTGCCAAAATTTCAGGTTCAGAAACTTTATGAGTTAAAAATGCACGAGCTGTGTGGCGATGCCAGTTTGCATGATCAAGACCTAATTCTGGATGAAATTTTTTTACTGAAGATGGGCTTAACGGTATCCAGTCATTATTCTGAATGATTCCCAAGAGGGGGAGCTTACTCATTTTGATTTGTTGTATGACCTCACTTAAAGCTGGTTGACTCATCATGATTTGAATCAAAAAATATTCTAAAAAATTAAGGAATTTTTTTATCTCTTCAACTAAAAATGGGCAAAGTGGAATGAGGCGTCCAAATCCATTACGGCCGCCTACTTCTTTGTCTGAAACCATCAAAATTTGGCGTTTTAAATTAAAGTTTTTAAGAAATCCAGGGAATTCAGCAACGGGGCGTGCTGCTGTAAAAAGAAGAAGGATATGCCATAACCAGATGTTGTAATGATTAAAGATTGAAATTAGGTCATCTTCGGCTTGTGAAAAAATATTAAATTTCAATACAGCAAAAATCTCTGTAATTACCTGTGGCTTGGGAGCTTTACGACTACCAAAATAAAGTGTTGAATCAGATGGTGAAGTGGTAACACCACTTTCATATTTACGCACTATATCCGTACAGAGTGATTTTAAAATATCGAGATATTGTGCGTGTAAACGCGGGATATTCTGATGACAATAAGAAATAGACGATGACTGATTTGCATCAATCCCTGTAACTAGGTCTGCAAGTTGTTTATTACCTGTTTTTTCAAGAACCGTGTGATGCAGTAGAGAACTCACCTTTACGACAGACAGTTTTGGAATCAGTAATTCTTGTCTTAATTTGCGTAAATATTGCTGTATATCATCGATACTAACCGAATCCATTTTGCGAAGATCCTCTATGAATAGATTCGGAATTGGAATGTCTAAATAGATAGTCTGATTGAGCAAGCTGTCCGAATACTTAAAATTGCGGTTCTCAAATATATTAAATTTACTGCGTAAGAAGAACTGATCATTTTTATGGAGCAATTCTTGGCGGTTATTTAATTTTTTAGCTCGCTTACTTTCTATATATAACCACTCATTCACACTATTGCCTGTTAAAAATGCAAGTATCAGGATCAAAGCACTTTTATTTTGATGTTCAGAGTAGTCCACATGAAGTCTTTTCAGTAGATGGTTCACGCTAGATGGATTTGGGAAAAAACTACTCGACGTGAGTAAATGTTCTTTACGTTGAATATGTTTTGCAACGAGTGGTAGAACATAACTTTGAATCGTTTCTGAATGTGCTGCCAGTGGTGTGACATGAGTTGGATTGACAACAATTTGCCGACTAACTGGCTCATCAATTAACGTTTCTATATTCAGTGCTTTAGATTTAGCACTTTTTTTTATTTCTACACTTTCTTCAATGAATTGTTCTTCATCAAGAAATTGATGTTGAAGCTGTGTACCGATACTTGCACGTGCAATCTTCGCTTTGTTTTTTAAAACGTAGTTAAAGGTAACACGAATATCATTGAGTAGATTACGGTCAAACTCAGGCAATTCATCCTTATCTAATGTGATCAGATGTTGAATAAATTGTTCTAAGCTCAGCGTTGGATATTGAAGATAGGTATTCCAGAGACGTTGATACTCTTCTGTATTTTGATATTTTTTTTCAGTATCTAAATTTTTATTCGCATTCCTAAAGCGCTGAAATAAGCGCTTTATGGTATTGAAGTGTTCTGTGTGTGCTTGTTTAAAAAGCTCTGGTTTAAGCTCAGGAAGAGCAATTAAATAAATTGCCGCTTTTAAAACTAAAATATTCCAATTTTTTGCATGCGTCTGCAATTCAGAAAATTGTGCAATTGAATTGATGTATGACGTAATAGGTAAATCACTAATCTTAACTTTTTTCGTGAACGCGATTACCGGAGGTGTCGGCAGTTGCGAATCAAAGTCTACATCGATATCAAAGTAATCAAGATTGAGACCAACCAGAAAATTGTCAGTCTGTTTAGAAGACAATATTTTAACCACAAAGTTAATATGTTGCGTACGTTCAAATTGCTCATCACCAAACAGTTTTTCTAGTGTTTTTTGCAGTGAAATAACTGGCAAATCAATATACTCGTTTAGAGAGTTCGACACTATGATCTCCAAATTTTTTCTGTACTTAGGCAACTATCAGAGTGACCAATGAGTTCTTTTACACAGCTGCTGTTGAGTGATAATTCATTAAAAATATGTGTGCGCTGTTGTTCGATATTTTTAATACGTCGATTAAGTTGATTTCGAGAACATGAAAGCAGTTGTGCTAGCAGCTCCAGACTCATTTGATAATGTGGCTTTAAAGATGATTCTTTATTAAGAGTTAATAGTGTTTGACGTGAAAGATGCGTGTTAATCAAATGCAATGCTTTTTTGGGATTTAACGACAGAATATTAATTTTATTAGATTTGATGAATTGAATAAATTCAAGACTGCATAACTCTTTCAGAAATAATAATTCGTCATCTGAAAAAGATTGTTGATGATGAATAATTAAAGTGACTTCTTTGATATCATTCTTTAAGTAGCTAAGATATAAGTGAATATTATTAAAAACGGTGTAGCTATCAAATTCTGGAGTTTTCCAGACATGAAGTTCTTTTATACGATTAGAAATATCTAAATCTACTGCGAGATTTTTCCACATATTTAAGTAGCATAGATTGAAACCATAAGCGTGTGGATGAATGGTGATTCTGCTTTTTTTGAAATTTTTTACAGTACTTATCTGTGTTGCTGGAAACTTTAAAAGTAGTTCAGATGTCAAATCCATAAATGCCATTGAATAAAAATAATATAGTAATATTCAAGGATATTTAGAGTTTTTGAATATGGCAGGAGGCATCATTTTTTTCTTAATTTTAAAGTTTTTTATTATCGAAGGTTTCAAAATTTCCTACTGGATAGGATACTCACTATTAGTTAGCTATATTTGTGAATTGGCAAAAAATAACATGTTTTTATTATGATGTTCACATAGCAGATTACAATGAATACAGTAGGGATGAGTACAGTTAAATTATTACAATAACAATGCTCAAATTTGACCTTTTTTAATGGTAACTAAAATCAAGCAGGAATCAATTTTTGATAAGTATGTAGACAAATTTAATTTGATTGATATCGGGAGCCGTATATGGAAATTAAACAACTGAAACAGGTAGAAGTCGTTACAGATGTTGTATGTGATGTATGCAACCAATCAACGAAATTGGAATTTGGAACTTTATCTGCGCATTGGGGGCTATGGTTTTAAGCATGACGGGGAAAGATATGAATTGCAGTTATGTGAGAAATGTTTTTTTTATGCACTTGCGACATTAAAAAAAGAGCGAGCAGATGAGTTTATGTTTGATGAAAACTTTGACCCTTCAACCCTAGATGGGTTTGGGTTGAAGTGAACCTATCATCGCGACAGGTTCTAAGAATCCATAAAATACTGACTCAGATTCAAGCCAGCAACTTCATTTTTAATGGCGAGTAAGGGATTCAGGAAAAATATTGTTCTTTGCTTCGAGGTCACTGAGTTCAGAAAAGGCTTGAATACCGCCTGCGGCTTTAATTGCATCTAAAGCGACAGATAGAGCTTCCTGATCTGACAGGAATGTTTCATCCCATACGGTAGAAGTACCACTTTGGCTCACCACTTCCAGTGTCCAGTCACTATCAGGTAATCGATAAATTAGAATTTCAATTTGCTCATTATCCTCTTGTAAAACTTGAGATAAGGGAGAGTCGATTAAATCATTTTCATCATAATCCAGAGTACTGTCATTATCAGACATCAGCGGCAGCCTTTATTGTATTTAACATCCGTCCATAGTAATGAATGAATTAAATTTTGCCTAGCAGTGGATATTATGGGGTACAAAGAATGGCTAAATTCAAAAAATAATTGCCCCGACAATAAAACAAAATAATCCAAAAATCCCCCAAATCCAGACATTCGATTTGGGTTGCTCAGTATGTGATGTATAGAACGGTTGTTGTTCCTGAACAGGATTCTCTTGGTTGCCAGCTCTGTTCTTATAGGGGTGGTGTTTTGAATAGGATAGGCCTGTGCCAGGAATACCAACGCTGGTTCGGGTGCTTTTTTTGCCAATATTTAAAGAAGCACCAGGTTTGCCAATGCTCGCGCTACTAATGCCTTTATGCGTCAGATTGATTTTTAATCCAGGTAATATTTTAATACTCTTGCGAAATTTGAAGCCCATATTTTTTCCATTTACAAGAACCAGTTTGGTTTCTATCTCAGTTGTCCGGATACAGTGAAATAAAAGTTTGATTCATTCATAGGACTGATCATTTGACTTATCTAGTGAAATATCAGTATGTTCTTCAACATAAGATATTGGCTTTTAGGCAATGAATCAAACATCAAATTATTACAATCAGCATGCTCAAGCATTTTTTGAAAATACCTATCAGGTTGAAATGGCAAGTCTTTACGCACCATTTCTAAGATATTTGCCGGAACAGGCATTGATCCTGGATTTGGGCTGTGGCTCGGGGCGGGACACTTTGGCATTTAAGAAAAAAGGCTATCAAGTTGAGGCAATTGATTATTCTGCCGAGCTGGTTGAAAAGGCGAGAGAACTGACAGGCATCAATGTACGTCAGCAAAGTTTTTACGAGCTGAATGAAGTAGCTAAGTATGATGGTATTTGGGCCTGTGCTTCTCTTTTACACTGTGAAAGAGATCGCCTGACTGAAGTGTTGGGGCGCTTATTTAAAGCATTAAAGCCAAATGGTGTGTGTTACATGTCTTTTAAATATGGCAATACAGACCGTGAGAAAGAAGGGCGTAGCTTTACTGACTTGAATGAGCAGCAAGCTTACGACTTACTCAAACAAATAGATCAGGCTTTACTGTTACAGCAATGGATTACTGTAGATAAACGTCCAGACCGTACAGAAGAGTGGATCAATATCCTGATTAAAAAAGAGCAGGCTTAGATATGTTCAGTACAGCTGACATACCAACACCCAACGAGCAGCTGAAATTTTTGAAGCATATTCAGCAGATATTGCATTCTGGGACTTTTACTTCGACATATAAGTTTGCTTTGCTGATAAGTATCACGCGTCTGGCGATTGAACAGGGGCAAGATACTGGTGCTGCCTTGCATTTAGAATATCAAGATATTGCTGAAAAGTTTATTAACCTATACTGGAAACAGTCACTGCCGTTTCAGTTTAACCAGTATGAGCCTTTTACTATTCATCAAAGCACTGGTAAGCAGGCAAAGATCATCAGTGAAATCCAGAATGCACAGCAACAATTCAAGACCTTGGCCGCGCTGAGAAAGGAGGTGCTTTACTGGAACAAGCTAAAGCGAACAGTTGCAACAACGGTTAAGCAAATGCCGGTGGTATATTTGCAGAATCTGAATGGTCAAACCATAGAGTTTCTCTATAGTCTTGAAGATTCCAAGCAGTCCCTCAACTTGTTGCCCAAGGTGATGTATTGCTTGAGACAGTTTAGTGAAATTATTGAAGAGCTGTGCCAGAAGCGCTGGATTGACTTTGTCCGGCTGAATAAGCAGAACCTGATTGTATTAGATGGGTTACCTGACCTAGATGAATTCATGTTTGCACCGAGTCGTAACCAACTAGGACAGGTCGCAGACTTTCTGATTGATTTGCAAGAATGCCAGTGTTTTTACTGTGGAAAAAGTCTCAAAAATTCCAAATATGCAGTAGATCATTTTATTCCATGGTCTTTATATCCTGCCGATACCGGACATAACTTTGTCTTGGTGGATGAAAAATGCAACTCACAAAAAAGTAATTATTTAGCATCACAGCAATTCTTACATCAGTGGCAGGAGCGTAATCATCTGCATGATCAATCCATTATTCGAGAGATTTCTCAATTAGGTTTTCTAACCGATCTGCAACGTTCGCATCGGGTTGCTGACTGGGCGTATAAGCAGGCAATAGAGAATGAGTATTTAGTTTGGTTGGGTGGAAAAGATAAAAAGATATTAGCCCAAGTGTATTAAAGTCTTAAGTTTTAAAAATATTTTTAACTATATGAATCACACAAATTTTTTAAAAAAGACTGCGTCAATATGTGACGTTAGTTTCCTTAAATTTCTTTAAATAATTATTGGAAAAGGATATTTTAAGGACAACTCTTCTTAATAATTGATGATAAGAATGGAACAGCTTAATCCATCAGATCTAAAAGCAATATTACATTCGAAACGTGCCAATTTGTACTACCTTGAACATTGCCGTGTGATGCAGAAAGATGGTCGAGTACTTTATTTGACCGAGGCTAAAAACGAAAATCAGTACTGGAATATTCCGATTGCCAATACTACTGTCATTTTGCTCGGGACAGGGACGTCGATTACTCAAGCGGCTATGCGAATGCTCGCAAGTGCAGGTGTTCTGGTTGGTTTTGCAGGTGGAGGTGGCACGCCTTTATTTATGGGCTGTGAAATTGAGTGGATGACCCCGCAAAGTGAGTATCGCCCAACTGAATATATGCAAGGCTGGATGCAATTTTGGTTTGATGATGTCAAACGTCTAGAAGTAGCAAAACAATTTCAGTTGGCTCGAATTGAATTTATTAAAAAAATTTGGTCTAAAGACCGGGATTTAAAAGAATATGGTTTTTATATTGATGATTTAGATATATCTCAGGCTTTAGATGGTTTTACCAAAAAAATTCCACACCAAAGTAAAGTTGGTGATTTACTTCTTACCGAAGCGGCAACCACCAAACAGTTATATAAAATCGCTACTACACGTACAGGCTTAAAAGACTTTAGCCGCAATCCAGAACAAGGTGATTTAGCCAATGACTTTCTAAATCATGGTAATTATTTGGCCTATGGCTTAGCTGCCACCACGCTTTGGGTACTTGGTATTCCACATGGTTTTGCCGTCATGCATGGTAAAACTCGCCGTGGGGCTTTGGTCTTTGATGTTGCTGATTTAATCAAGGATGCTATCGTTTTGCCTTATGCTTTTATTTGTGCCAAAGAAAAAATGACAGAGCAGGAGTTTCGGCAGCAAATTTTGCAGAAATTTACCGAGCATAAAGCACTGGACTTTATGTTTGATCAGGTTAAGGCAGCAGCACTTTCTAATCAAGATGAGGATGAGGCATGATTGTGACTTTCATTAGCCAATGTGAAAGGAAAGCCATTCCACGAACTCGACGTGTGCTCGATGCTTTTGCAGATCGTATCGGGGATAACACTTGGCAAACGGTGATTACAGAAGATGGTTTAATAGCAGTGAAAAAGTTACTGCGTAAAACCGTAACTAAAAGCACTGCGGTGAGTTGTCATTGGATACGGGGGAGAAGACGTAGTGAGTTGCTGTGGATTGTTGGGAATCGGAATAAGTTTAATTCCGATGGTATTGTCCCTGTAAACATCACCAAGAAAAAACTTGATCAAAATAAATGGGAAAATGATTGGCATTATTTGCCTTTAATTAAGGCTTTGGTTGCGATTTCTGCTTTATTACATGATTGGGGTAAAGCCACGGTTTTATTTCAGCAAAAACTGACAGCTAAAAATAGTGCATTTAAAGGTGATCCACTACGGCATGAATGGATTTCTTGTTTATTACTGAATGCCTTGGTTCATTCCTCAGAAAATCCAAAAACTGATGATGCATGGTTAGATTTATTGCTCAATCAAACATGGAATGAAGATCAGTTAAAAGCAATAGTACTTAAAAAATTAGATAAAGCCAAAGCCTTGGATAATTTACCGCCATTGGCACAGTTAGTTGCATGGTTAATTGTGTCACATCACCGCTTACCCAATTTAAAAGATGAAGCTGAATTAAAATCTTATAGTGATGAACCTGCCGAAAATATGACAGATCTATTCGACTTTATTGAAGCAGATTGGGGCTATCAAAATAAATTTGATGAGAAGGAATATCAACAACGACTTATACAGTGTTTTCAGTTTGAACAAGGCTTACTCAGCCAGTCTGCTGAATGGACTAAACAGATTAAAAAATGGTCGGCACGGTTATTGTTAGAAAAAGAGAATATTGCACAAGTTCTAGCAGATGGCAGTTGGCGTGTAGTGCTGCATCATGCACGTCTATGTTTAATGATGGGGGATCATTATTATTCATCTTGTGATGCGGATAAAACATGGAAAACGAATTTAAGTTTAATTGCAAATACTGATCATATTAGCAAATTACCCAAACAGCTTTTGGATGAGCATTTGGTTCGTGTCAGTGACAATGCGATGCGTGTGGCACAATCACTGAGTCGTTTGGCGGATGAGATGGAATCTGCTTATGATCTTCAAAAACTGAAGAAAAAAAGTCCGCAAGGTTTTGAATGGCAAGACAATGCGGTTAAAGATATTAAGCAATTTAGACAAAAACATGATGATGCCAATGAGCAAGGCTGGTTCGTGGTCAATATGGCAAGTACAGGTAAAGGAAAAACCATTGCCAATGCTAAAATTATGCAGGCCTTGTCTAAAGATGGACAGTCTTTACGTTATGTGTTGGCTCTAGGGCTGAGAACATTAACCTTACAGACAGGGGATTCCTATCGTCAAGATATTGGTTTAAGCAATGATGAGTTGGCGGTACTGATTGGCTCTAAAGCTGTACAGGAGTTGCATAATAAGCAGCAGAATAAAAATGAACATACCGATGAAACTTATGATGAAATTGGTTCTGAATCCCTAGAACAGCTTTTGGATAATGAGCTTGATTATGGTGATATGCCTCAAGCTGATTTTATGAATATTCTGTTTCCTGCCAATCAAGCCGAGCGAAATAAAGCTTTTTTATATAAACCTGTATTGGCCTGTACTATCGACCATATTATGTCTGCAACCGAAACCAAACGTGGCGGAAAATATATTCTGCCAAGTTTACGGTTGTCTTCTTCTGATTTGGTGATTGATGAAGTAGATGATTTTGATGGGCAAGATTTAATTGCGATTGCTCGGTTGGTACATTTAACAGCGATGTTAGGTCGAAAGGTCATGATTTCATCTGCAACGATTCCACCTGCATTAGCTGAAGGTTTTTTTAATGTTTATCAGCAAGGTTGGAAGCTATATTGCGCTTTCAAAAAAATCAAAAACACGCAAGCAGTTGGCATGTGGGTCGATGAATTTAAATCGAAAATTCAAGCAATTGATTTAAATGGGGCTGACAGCATTATTCAAAATTATAAGCAAGGTCATGATGCATTTGTAGCAGTTCGGGCAAAATCCTTAGCTGAGCAAATTGTGAAACATAAAGCTTATATTATTGAATGTACTGATTTAGTGGCGCAAAAAGAGCAAAAACAGCTCGATGAAAGCTTGCAGCAACAGTATTTTGAGCGCATCCGCCAAAATATTGAAAAATTACACCATCAGCATCATACGGTTGATGTGCAAACGGGTAAAAAAGTATCTTTTGGTGTGGTGCGTGTTGCCAATATTCCGCCTTGTGTCGCATTGACACAATATTTACTCAGTGCCGAATGGCCGGAAACTATTGCACCGCGTTCAATGGCATATCACAGCCGCCAAGTATTGCTATTGCGTAGTGAGCAGGAACGGCATTTAGATCAAGTTTTAAAACGTAAAGAAAAACAAAATGAGCAACCGGTTGCATTTTCAAATGAAGTCATTCGACAAAATTTGAATGGTACAGACGCTGAGCATGTGATTTTTATTTTAGTGGCAACGCCTGTAGAGGAGGTTGGTCGTGACCATGATTTTGATTGGGCGATTATTGAGCCATCTTCTTATCGGTCAATTATTCAATTGGCAGGACGAGTTTTGCGACATCGAAAACTGGAACAGGATATTCAACAGCCCAATATTGGCTTGATGCAATTTAATTTAAAAGGTCTGCGTAATGCTAAAGTCGCTTTTGAAAAGCCTGGCTTTGAAAAAAATACAGGTAAAGGCAATTTTAAATTAGAAACCAAAAACCTTTCTGAGTTATTAGACTTGGGTGAAACTGCCAAGATTAATGCGATTCCTCGCATTCAAGAGCCCCAGCCATTACAGGCAAAGAAGAAACTTGCGGATTTAGAACATGCGGTCATGGCCGATGCTCTAACCAATTATAAACAGGTTGGGGCAAAGCCGTTAAATGCTTGGCTCAGTCAATATTGGTTTTTAACTGCTTTACCGCAGCATTTTACGCCATTTAGGCAGAGTTCGCCGAATATCCGACTTTTTGCTATTTGGGCAGATCACAAGCTTGTATTATCAGAAAAAGATGATTTTGGGCAATATATTGACCGTAATGGTTTTTACAAAGTTAGTCCTCACGAGCTGACGGAGTTGCAGCAGCAGCGGTTATGGTTAAATCGAAGTTATTACGACATTCTGTGTCGTATGACTGTTGATAAAGTTTCTGAAAATCAGCATATTGAAGATGAAATAGAAAAATTATCAAAGCGCTATGGAGAAATCATGTTGCCGCAACATGATGAAGATAAAACGCTGATGTATTCAGATCAATTTGGTCTAGTGGTTCAATATTTAAAATAAAGGGAGGGGGAAATGGCCGAGAATATTCAAGCATTTTTAAATGAAAGAAAAGAACTTTGGTTAAAAGATCGTTTGAAAAAAGCCGAAAATGACACAGAAATTGCAGAATTACAGCAACAAGCTGATGATCGATTTAGTTTACAAGAATGGCTTCCTGATGCTGCAAAACGTGTAGCTCAATTATCGATGGTCAGTCATCCGAGCAAGTTTAGTCATCCCAGCGCAAAAACATCCAGTGTGATTGCAAAGGCTAAATTTGCACAGGATGGCTATCTGCGTAGTGGTAATGTGCATTATCCATTAGATGTTTTTGGCAATGCGGCTGCAATGGATGTTTATAAATTTCTATCGCTCAATTTAACCGAAGACTCTACTGTTTTAACAGGCTTTGAAAAAGATGATCAAGACTTAATAACTCTGCTTGAAAAATCTTCATTGGATTTTGTAAGTTTAAAACAAGCATTTTTAGTGATTAAAAATGATGATGCTTCATGTAAAACGGATCACTTAGTGAAACAAGTGTATTTTCCAATTGCAGAGAACGAATATCACTTACTCTCTGTTTTGACACCTTCGGGTTTAATTACACAATTGAAGCAAAGAATTGATCAGTTGCGGTTTTCAGAAGCAACCAAAAAAGCGAAAGAAAAGCGTAAAAAGAATGAACATGATGCAGCAGGTTATGCAGATATTTTTGATTTAACAGTAACCGCTTATGGCGGAACGCAACCGCAGAACGTCAGTGTATTGAATAGCCAAAATGCGGGTCGGGCTTATTTACTTTCAAGTTGTCCGCCTGTTCTGGAAAAACGAGCAATACGCTTGCCGAAAACTGATTTTTTTGCACAGTGTTTATATCGAAAAAATTATCTGGACAGTTTTGTTCAGTTACATAAGTTCATGCAACTAGATTTAAATAATATTGATATCCGTACCGCAGTTCGTAACATCATTCAATTTGTGATTGATCAAGTGTTATTACAAGGTTTTAAAATTCGGGAATATTGTTCAGCAGGTTGGTCAAAGCAAGATTATTACGCAAGTTTACCTAAGTTACAGCGTATATGGCTTGATCCAATGTATATAGAACAACGAGAAAATGACACTGAATGGCGTAATGAGCTGAGTGAAGATATTGCACGCTGGATTTTACGCAGTTATGAAAAAATCATTAGTGATGCTTATGTGTTAGGTACAGGCGAAATTAATGATATGAAACAGCGTGTTGAAGAGTCATTACGGCAAGCGAAGGAGTTTTTTTAATGCGCTATTTTTTACTTATTCCGCACCTTAAACTTCATAATGCAAATGCAATGAGTAGTCCATATACCATAGGTTTTCCTGCAATGACCGCTTGGCTTGGTGCTGTGCATGCTCTACAGCGTAAATTAAAACAACAAGGCTGTGATTTAAATCTAAATAAATTGGCTGTGAGTTGTCATGACTTTAATTTACAAACCTATAAAGGGCGTGGTGATTTTGTACATTCAATTGTCGGGACAGCTAATCCACTAGATAAAGACGGAAATCGACCTGCGTTTATTGAAGAAGCCCGTTGTCATTTAGATGTATCTCTTTTAATTGAAATTGAATCTTCGTCTAAAAAACAAAGAGAGCAACTTTTAGAAATTGTGCAGGGCATAGTTACAAGTATGAAATTTGCCAGTGGCGATGTACTGTCTATAAAACCATGCAGTATTTTAAATTTTGATGAAGATGAAGATCAGGAAAAAGAACTGCGTCCACTTCTAAATAAATTAATGCTTGGACACGTATTGATTGAACGCCGTGATTTAGTGATTCAAAGCATGCAAGAGGGTAAAGATGCTTTAGATAGTGTTCTGGATTATCTCAAAGTTACTCATAGCTCGACACAAGATGACGATGGCAAAGTGACATGGACATCAAAACGCAAAGCTCAAGGTTGGCTTGTTCCGATTGCTGTTGGTTTTCAAGGAATTTCTGAATTAGGGCAAGCAAAAAATCAGCGTGATGCAAATACACCGCACCGTTTTGCAGAAAGCGTCCTCACTTTAGGTGAGTTTGTGATGCCTTACCGTATTGAAAGTATTGATCAACTGTTATGGCAATATCATGTCGATCTCGAAAATAATTTATATGTTTGCCAAAACTTAACAACAATTTAATTTGAAATAAATAAGGGAAAATTCTCATGGCTAAAAATGAAAAAGCTGTCGCAAGTGTATTGGCATTTGAAAAGAAACTAGTTCCATCTGACGGTTATTTTTATGGGACAACTTGGAATAATCGTACAGAACAAACCGCGTTAAAACTAATTGAAAAATCTGTACGCGGTACGATATCAAACCGTTTAAAACCAGCAGTGGCAAGCGATCCATTAAAGCTAAATGCTGAAGTTGAAAAAGCAAATTTACAAACTGTGGACGCATGTGCTTTAGGTGAACATCAAGATACTTTAAAAATTGCTTTTACGTTGAAGGTTTTGGGCGGTATTGAAAATCCATCAGCTTGTAATAATGAAACTTTTTTAAACTCTTACCAATCTGTTGCTAAACAATATGTAGAACAGCATGGCTTTGAAGAGTTATCTAAACGCTATGCTTTAAATATTGCCAATGCGCGCTTTTTATGGCGAAACCGTGTTGGTGCTGAAAAAGTTGAAGTGGTTGTTCAATTGAATGATCAGCCAGCGATTACTTTTAATGCTTTTGATTATGCATTGCATGATTTCGACACTGTTGATGAAAAAGTTCACCAATTGGCAGATCGAATTGCTCAAGCACTTAAAGGTGAAATACCTTATTTATTGATTAAAATTGAAGCCTATGCTTTGGTGGGGAAAGCTCAGGAAGTGTATCCAAGTGAAGAATTAGTCTTGGATAAAGGTAAGGGTACGAAGAGTAAAATTCTTTATCATGTGAATGATGTGGCTGCTATGCACTCACAAAAAGTAGGTAATGCCCTGCGTACGATTGATACTTGGTATCCTGAATTTGATGATAAACGAACGGTGATTGCCATTGAGCCGTATGGTGCGGTGACTAATTTAGGTAAGGCATATCGTACACCTAAAGCGAAACAAGACTTTTTTAGCTTATTTGATAAATATGCTTTGGGTGAAAGCTTAGACAGTACAGAACAAGAACATTATGTGATGGCTGTATTGGTTCGTGGCGGTGTTTTTGGTCAAAGCTCTAAGGATTAATGATGAAATTTTATCAGGAAATTACCTTGATCGATCAAGCTGAAATTTCCCCTTATTTTATATGGTCTAAGCTTTATTCACAGTTGCATTTGGCATTTGCAGAACAAAAAGATGCAGATGATAAGGTAAATATTGGTGTGTCTTTTCCTCAGTATATTTTTGAAGAAAAGGCAGAAAACCAAAAAGCAAAGATCAATTTAGGGAGAAAATTAAGACTTTTTACGCAGTCTGGAGAGGATTTTAAGAAATTAGATATTCGAAAATGGTTAGAACGTTTAGAAGATTATGTTCATATTAGCTCTATTCGTGAAGTGCCTAGTGACATTAAAAGCTACGCTATTTATAAACGTAAACAAGTGAAAACCAATGCGCAACGTTTGGCTCGTCATCGTGTAAAACGTGGTGATATTGGCTTTGATGAAGCACTAGCAAGATATAGCAATGTAGTGACAACCACAGATTTGCCTTATATCGAAATGCAAAGTTTAAGCACATCAGATGAACAAAGTAAAAAGCGTTTTAAATTGTTTATAGAAAAGCTTCCTGCTGAACAATCTGAAATTCAGGTTTTTAGCACTTATGGGCTAAGTCCAGTAGCTTCTGTACCTGAATTTTAACCCAATATTTTTTCACTCTTTAACAGTTTAATAAAATCAATAAGTTATAAACGTGGGTTGAAACTTGGGTCTTTTATAGATTTGTTGGGTTAACTCACTGTTATAACTTTATTTTTTGCTTTAAAATTACGGTTCACTGCCATATAGGCAGCTTAGAAAAACCCAAAATACTGCTAATAGTGAAAGCACTTGTTCACTGCCATATAGGCAGCTTAGAAATAAGCCATAATTCTTAGTATTTTCGAATAATAGTTCACTGCCATATAGGCAGCTTAGAAATAAAGCAATGTGACAACCTGCTATAGCTGCCAGTTCACTGCCATATAGGCAGCTTAGAAAGTTTGATCAGGAAGAAATTCAGAAAACGATTCGTTCACTGCCATATAGGCAGCTTAGAAATTGCGATCTTCCTGCTCTTTTTTTAATTCAAAGTTCACTGCCATATAGGCAGCTTAGAAATTCAGGCGGTGGATCATCATCTTTATTTGGATGTTCACTGCCATATAGGCAGCTTAGAAATGGAGAGAAATAGTAAAAAGTCTGCAAAGGTTGTTCACTGCCATATAGGCAGCTTAGAAAGACTCGAATTGGTGTTAAAAATCCTTGATCAAGTTCACTGCCATATAGGCAGCTTAGAAATTCATGCTGCATCAAGAAGGTGATTGCATCATGTTCACTGCCATATAGGCAGCTTAGAAACGTACCAGCGCACCACAATTCGAGTTTCTCCGTGTTCACTGCCATATAGGCAGCTTAGAAACCGCATTCAGGGCATTCCTTGTGTGACCAATAGTTCACTGCCATATAGGCAGCTTAGAAATTGATAGATACCACTGAATGCTCGAAAGTTAAGTTCACTGCCATATAGGCAGCTTAGAAAACCTACTCATGCGCTACAACAATGGGTGTTTTGTTCACTGCCATATAGGCAGCTTAGAAATAAAACACCTGATCCAAATAATCCAACTCCTGGTTCACTGCCATATAGGCAGCTTAGAAATTGCGGTAATCAATCGTAAAAACGTTGCTACTGTTCACTGCCATATAGGCAGCTTAGAAAAGAATATTGATCTGGTTGATCGTTTGAAGTGGGTTCACTGCCATATAGGCAGCTTAGAAATTAGTGGGTGGGTGTGACTTAAGCTGCTACAGGTTCACTGCCATATAGGCAGCTTAGAAATATCCTCTCTATTTAGACGATACCGGGATAAAGTTCACTGCCATATAGGCAGCTTAGAAAGTAGGGAATTCAAAGTCCTGTGAGATCAGCGTGTTCACTGCCATATAGGCAGCTTAGAAATCCAAGCGTTCAGATGCCCAACTGCTTGCGACGTTCACTGCCATATAGGCAGCTTAGAAATAAGTTCGCTAATGGTACTGGACTATCAATATGTTCACTGCCATATAGGCAGCTTAGAAAGTAGAAGTGTGGGTAGATCCTGCGAATACATCGTTCACTGCCATATAGGCAGCTTAGAAATGTTAGATCAGTAGCAAATGGATAAACAAGTTGTTCACTGCCATATAGGCAGCTTAGAAAAGTTGACCTTTTAATCTGCCGTCAATTACGAGGTTCACTGCCATATAGGCAGCTTAGAAATGAGCCATATCAAACAATTGCATCTTTAGGTTGTTCACTGCCATATAGGCAGCTTAGAAACAAAGCAGGCCGGACATAAGCGGCCCTTCAAAAGTTCACTGCCATATAGGCAGCTTAGAAATGAAAGCGCGTGAATATATCCAGGCGTGTAAAGTTCACTGCCATATAGGCAGCTTAGAAATCGCTTCACTCGCAACTTTCTAGCTATTAGGAGTTCACTGCCATATAGGCAGCTTAGAAAGATGAATGTTGCAATACGAGGTGTTGCTTCAAGTTCACTGCCATATAGGCAGCTTAGAAATTTCGACTGGCGAGATCTCCCAGACGGTTCAAGTTCACTGCCATATAGGCAGCTTAGAAAAGTGGGCTATAGGGATTTTCGCATTGGTCTTTGTTCACTGCCATATAGGCAGCTTAGAAAAAGCTATCGCTAGTCGCGCCCTCAACCCATACGTTCACTGCCATATAGGCAGCTTAGAAAGACCAAATACGAGCATTCAGGAGCAAATGGTGGTTCACTGCCATATAGGCAGCTTAGAAAATTCTCCTACCCTGCTAAAACAGGGTATTTTTGTTCACTGCCATATAGGCAGCTTAGAAAGTCACCCATACCGGGACGACGCGCCGTTAATTGTTCACTGCCATATAGGCAGCTTAGAAATTGTAAAATTCCTCTGAGTCATTCCAGCATTTGTTCACTGCCATATAGGCAGCTTAGAAATCACAATGACAGGTGATGTAGCCGCAGCGCATGTTCACTGCCATATAGGCAGCTTAGAAATGGGATAAATCCTTTTTGAATGCTTTGAACTCGTTCACTGCCATATAGGCAGCTTAGAAATTTTTCTGCTGAACAGGCTATCAGGGAAGCCCGTTCACTGCCATATAGGCAGCTTAGAAAGTAGAAACTAAACTATCAAGCGTCGCACCTTCGTTCACTGCCATATAGGCAGCTTAGAAAGTATCGCTTATGAGGGTGGTCAGGAGTCTATGGTTCACTGCCATATAGGCAGCTTAGAAATGGTTCACGTTCAGGTAATTCACCAAAACCCAGTTCACTGCCATATAGGCAGCTTAGAAATGAACGAAAGCCGGGGTAACAATACTCACACCGTTCACTGCCATATAGGCAGCTTAGAAATGATCGTCGCAAGGTACAGGGTCGGTGCCGTCGTTCACTGCCATATAGGCAGCTTAGAAAACCATCCCCATTGCTTCGGCAGTGTTAAGCAAGTTCACTGCCATATAGGCAGCTTAGAAAACAAACGCAATTCATCATAGAACTGTTGATCTTGTTCACTGCCATATAGGCAGCTTAGAAAGTTACTTTTTTTAGTCCGAGATTCATAGCTTCGTTCACTGCCATATAGGCAGCTTAGAAATGAAAGAGTTCGGCCACCCTTATTCTCTTTAAGTTCACTGCCATATAGGCAGCTTAGAAACCTAGAAAACGCTGTAAACCACTCCACAACAGGTTCACTGCCATATAGGCAGCTTAGAAATCCAAAGTGTATCAAAGCTCGAATCTTTCACCGTTCACTGCCATATAGGCAGCTTAGAAATTAAATTGAAAGAATCCCTCTTTATCTGGGAAGTTCACTGCCATATAGGCAGCTTAGAAACGATATTAATGTTGACCGTACCATCAGCATTTGTTCACTGCCATATAGGCAGCTTAGAAAGGATGAAGGAAGTCGCTCAAAATTATGTAAGAGTTCACTGCCATATAGGCAGCTTAGAAAGGATGAAGGAAGTCGCTCAAAATTATGTAAGAGTTCACTGCCATATAGGCAGCTTAGAAATTTACCCGGCAATGTTGCTCGGTAATTCTGACGTTCACTGCCATATAGGCAGCTTAGAAATTATGACCGATCATCCGCGCCAAATCCAATACGTTCACTGCCATATAGGCAGCTTAGAAAAAAAAGAGGAGCTGCAACACTACAGACCTGTTGTTCACTGCCATATAGGCAGCTTAGAAAAAGCATTTAAAACTCAATCCGCATATTTTTAAGTTCACTGCCATATAGGCAGCTTAGAAAGTCACGAATATCTAAACCATATTCCATTGTAGGTTCACTGCCATATAGGCAGCTTAGAAATGTTGGTGAAACATTAGTAAATGGCCAATGTCGTTCACTGCCATATAGGCAGCTTAGAAATTCACGAAAGCGAAACGGCTGTTTCCCTTAATGTTCACTGCCATATAGGCAGCTTAGAAATTCAGATCCGCCCACAGGAAGGATTGATGAGAGTTCACTGCCATATAGGCAGCTTAGAAACGCACCCCACTTGATCACTTCTGGATTACTATGTTCACTGCCATATAGGCAGCTTAGAAAAAAACGGATAATCAGCCAAAGCGGTAAAAGTGGTTCACTGCCATATAGGCAGCTTAGAAAATGCTGATTGACCGTTGCTCTGTAGCCAATACGTTCACTGCCATATAGGCAGCTTAGAAACGCACCCTGCTCTATGCGACGACCCATATTAAGTTCACTGCCATATAGGCAGCTTAGAAAGTTCTTGGCATCAGAGATCAGGAGGGTAAGACGTTCACTGCCATATAGGCAGCTTAGAAAAGTAGGTGATTCGCATTTTTTTAAGTGCTCATGTTCACTGCCATATAGGCAGCTTAGAAATCATGCCAATTCTCAACAGTCTTACAACTATAGTTCACTGCCATATAGGCAGCTTAGAAAGTCTTGCCACCTTGATCCAAGAATACATTTTGCGTTCACTGCCATATAGGCAGCTTAGAAAGTACCCAAATTGATGATCGTACTTTTGAGGGTGTTCACTGCCATATAGGCAGCTTAGAAAGCCGATTAGTTGCACAGCGACAACTGAAGTGCGTTCACTGTCATATAGGCAGCTTAGAAATGGATCAGTCTTGACCAGGCGCGTGCTGAAATGTTCACTGCCATATAGGCAGCTTAGAAAGGCAGTCAAAGGCCGTGATCATGTTCGAATCAGTTCACTGCCATATAGGCAGCTTAGAAAGCCGACGTAAGCTGCAAACGTAGTATCCACTTGTTCACTGCCGAATAGGCAGCTTAGAAGTGGCGTAGCAAATTATTTGATGTATCTGGTGAGTTCACTGCCGCATAGGCAGCTTAGAAGTCATTAGATTTGTATTCGTCATAAAGCTTGATGTTCACTGCCGCATAGGCAGCTTAGAAGACGACCGTCATCAATAGCATGTCCGTCCGCCAGTTCACTGCCGCATAGGCAGCTTAGAAGACAACAAACTTTCTAGCAGATGAGAATGGCGGGTTCACTGCCGCATAGGCAGCTTAGAAGTCTGGCATTGTGTACGGGTCGTCAACGCTAGAGTTCACTGCCGCATAGGCAGCTTAGAAGTGATGATTGGCGTACTACGCCTGATGGCTCTAGTTCACTGCCGCATAGGCAGCTTAGAAGACAATTACGGCGTTGAAAATGCAGTTGCCAATGTTCACTGCCGCATAGGCAGCTTAGAAGATCAAACAGATTCCAGATCCGTTGTACTGCATGTTCACTGCCGCATAGACAGCTTAGAAGTGGTCAAGACTGATCCAGGGGATAAATTTATAGTTCACTGCCGCATAGGCAGCTTAGAAGTAGATGACCGATATAAGCCCCCACACCTACCGGTTCACTGCCGCATAGGCAGCTTAGAAGTTCGCAAGCGCCATATCTCTTATGGCTGACGGGTTCACTGCCGCATAGGCAGCTTAGAAGGATAATGAAACTGGTTAATGATGCTCTTGGGTGTTCACTGCCGCATAGGCAGCTTAGAAGTCTGCAGTCAGAACGCCGTATTTGATTAAAGACTATGCTTTTAATAGAAAAACCCCCTGAAACCCGCTCATATCAAGGCATCACGCCGTTAAAAGATAGTTTTATGTAGTTATAAAGATAGTTTTTCCGAGTATTAAGATAGTTGAGGCACTTAACTATCTTGATTCAGCGAAAAAAATAGTGTCTTTTAATTACCGTTGAAAGCCTTGATACATAAGCCTTTCAGGCTTTTTTGTGAGTTTAAAAGATAGTTTTATACAGTTTTTTTTGATTATTGGGAAAATCATGAAAGCCTTGCTGTGCCTGAGTTCGAGTCTGAATAAAGATAGTTTTTCCGAGTATTAAGATAGTTGAGCTGAAAACTATCTTAATTCAGTAAAAAAATATCACTTTTACAAAAGGCTGAAATCCTTTCATATAAAGGCTTTCAGCCTTTTTATTGACTTTAAAAGATAGTTTTATGCAGTTGGTAGTTAGCATACTGAGTAAACAGGAATGCTATTATTGTTTTTCTGAAAAAAAATCAAAAAAAGGAAGTTAGAGTGAATAAGTTAATTATGTTTTCTGTATTGGTCATGGGGGTTAGCCTGGCACATGCACAAAAAACTGATAAACAGCTATGTGAAGAAGTTCTGGCGGCCAGCATGTACAACAAACTGCTTGAGGACACATGCGGGTTTAAGGGTGGCGTTTCAAAAAACTTTAAAGCCCTATTTGATTATGGCAAGTGCACTAGCCATGTGCCGACCGCCCGTATTAACTGGTATGCCAAAGAAGTAACCCAAGATACCAAAAAGCGTTACCTGGCACATGGTAAAGAAGATTTCTGTGAAAAAAACTTAGATCGATACGCTGAGTTGGTCGAGGAAATGAAATAACTATTGAGGCCGTTCCCGGAACTAAAAATAAGCCATTTAGCCGGGAACCGTTATGGTTCACTGCCGCATAGGCAGCTTAGAAGGTAGATGATGCACTACCTAAGCCTAGATTTGTACGGTTCACTGCCGTATGGACAGCTTAGAAGTTTTGGTATGTTGCCATGGTATCAATGCATGCGTTCACTGCCATGTAGGTAGTTTAGAAATATTTACTTATCGATTAAGATTGATTTTAGTTTATTTTTTAAAAATAAAGCCAATTATCTCAGTAAGATAATTGGCTTAAGTGAGAGTTGCACTTATTCTGTTATTCGTCGATCATCCCAATAACACGGTACTACAATCAAATTGTTTTCATGTAATCGTGACCATAATCGGACACCTAAATCCCGCTGCATATTTTGGACTGTGAAATTGGAAATCAGCAGCGTGGACTTCATATTGTCATAACGACTATACAAAACCTTATGTACCATCTCCAAGCGTTTTTCATGCCGGTCATGTAGGCCATATTCATCAATCACTAATAAATCAAAACTGGAGAAATGGTCGATGACTTCTTTCTCCGAGCGTGAAGTATCTGACCAGGTATCCATCAGTTTTTGAGCAATTTCTGCACTGGTATAGTAGCGTGCAGATTTTGTACTGTTATGCAGAATGTTGCGAATAATTGATGCACTCAGATGAGTCTTTCCTGTACCCGGTGTACCAATGAGCAGCAGGTTTGGATAATGGTCAGAAATAATCTGCTGTGCAAAAGCCTGACATAGTTTGATGGCATTGTCTTGAGCAGGACAGGCAACTACATAATTCTTGAAGCCACGGTCCAGGTAGCGTTTATTGAGCCCTGAGTTTTTGATTTTCTGTTGCAGCAACCGCTGTTGCAGCTCATCTGCATAGGCTGCATGTGAGTGATGGACGGTTTCTTTCGCACACAATTTGCAGAGCCTGTGACCGGCAATTTCCATTAGGGGTATATGATGGGTAGGGCAGAGTGTTTCCGTTGTTTCTGCGCGTAACTGGAACGTTTTAAGCATGGTATTCATGATCATTCTCCTAAATCCATTTGGAATTTTCTGAAAAATCCTCATTTTTTTCTTCAAAATTTGAAGATGAAGATGAAGATGAAGATGAAGATGAAGATGAAGATGAAGATGAAGATGAAGATGAAGGGCATGGTTCAAGCATGACTTGAGTAATACTCGGGCTCTTCTCAGGAGCTGCTTGAGCATTTACTTTTCGTTGCTTAGTTGATGCTTGAGCATTACTTGCGGATTTATTCCAGCGTGCTTGAGCTGCATTTTTAGCTTTATCAGATTTCATTTGCTGATTTTGCAATGCCTGGCTTTTTAAACTGGTTAAAAAACTTGAATGAATCTGCTCAGACTCGACTTCAAACAATTCCAGAGCCATCAGCGTATTCAACAAAGTTTTAGCCTTGGTGTGCTGAGGTAATTTCGTGATGCTACATACAGTAGCTAGGTCATGAGGAATGGCACCATTTTTCCAGAAATCCATCATTAACAGCAGTGCCGCACCAATTTGTTCTGCCGTCATTCGTGCAAATTTTGCCTGTAGGTCGCCAATATAGAGTGGCATCCAAATTGAAATATCTTTATGCATGTGTTCACCTTTTTATAGGTATAGAGGGGCTAAGGTCATCGATTGGATGACCTTCTGTCTGTGTTTGTTTTATTAGTGAGCGAGACTCATTAAGCGGAGACGGGCCTGTTGGGCCAAGTCATCGTAATGGGCTTGCCCTTCATCCAACATTCGCTGTAACCAGAGTCTCAACGCCTGGTGATCATCGAAGCATTTATTGATTTCCAACAAAAAAGCTAGATTGTGAAGTTTGGGAATGTGTAGCTCATGGATTAATTCACGAGCGACCATATCTGCTTCAGGGCTGACGACCACACCACCAAAGAAAGCTTTACTATTCATGTGCAAGCTCCTCTGTATTTAGTTTTTCCAGCATGGCTTCAAATGCACTGCCATCGCGGCGCGTAACATTGGGGATGTAACGGCTATAGACCCGGAATAGCATTTCAGTCGTTGAATGTCCCAATTGACGTGCGATCCATTCCGGATTTTCTCCTGCTGACAGCCAAAGAGTTGCTGCTGTATGGCGTGTTTGATAGGCTCTTCTAGACTTCAATCCTAGAAAGCGCAAGATCGGATGCCAGACACGTTTATTCACCAGACGATAATCGAGAGGTCCACCATCACGATTGCAGAAAACAAACTCTGATTTACCATTATTTAAGCTTTTCTGTTGGAGAAAGGCTTGGTAAACGCGGTCATTCATCTGGATCGTGCGGTCAGAACCATAAGTTTTGGTTCCACCAAGCACACCATTCACTAACGCCTCTCTAATATGGATTTCACGACGCTGTAAGTCGATATTTTTCCATTGCAGACCATCGATTTCACTGGTACGCATACCCGTAAAAAAGCGAATGGTGTAATAGGGGCGGAAGTCTTCACGCACTGTGGTAAGAATTTTATGCACCTCTTCCAGAGAAAAAGGTGTGACTTCAATCTTGCTTTCCTTCAGATTGTTAATATTTTTATAAGGCGACTCAAACTCGTATCGTTCAGCCGCATCATTGAGTATCATACGTAAAGGCGTCATGATTTGATTGATCCTCGATGCTTTCAGACTTGTTTGATCTTTTCCGTGTGTCACTTTGGCGAGAGAGGCACGGAAGTTCAGCAAGTCTGACTTCTTGATTTTCGAGAGAACCTGATTACCAAAAGCAGGAATCAAATAGTTTTTGATCACAATTGAAACCTTTTGCTGATATGAGGTTCTCCATTCAACTTGTTTCTGCTTAAACCACAATTCAGTAAACTCTTTAAAAAGAGGAACTTTGGTCTGTACAGCAATTTGCTGACTTCTTTTTTCCTTAAACTCCTCAACACGGTTACTTTTTGGAAAGTACTTTTCGTATTCAAAAGTTCCCAAAGTAATTTCAGCTTCAAGCTGTTCGAGACGTTTTTTCAAAATGCGTCGGTTATAAGCATTGTCTTCAAGATTGGTTGTCTCTCTACAACGAATGCCCATGTAGCGAAAGTCGGCAATCAGTTTGCCACTTCGTTCCCGGATGGTAGCCATCAGTTAAACCTCCTAAGCCTTATTGCAAGGCATCCATGCTTAAACCGGTGAATTTAAGCATTTCAGTTTCAATGCGTTCCCAAACAAAAAGAATTTTTCGACCACCAAAAGGACGGATGTAGTGAACACCTTCAATAAAGACACTGTCCTTCAGTTGGTTGCGGATAGTACGAGCGTCGTACTGGATTTTTTCAGCCAGTTGCTGGGCTGTGAGATAGGTATATGACATAATAGAGCCTCATATTTTTTACTAGGTAACTAGGAAAAATTATTCCTAAGACATAAATTATCATATTTTTATGTTGTTGCAAGTACTTTTTATGATTTAACTAGGAAATTTTATGATTATCTCAAACTTGGCGGTTTTATTAGCAGAAAGGAAACTTAAGGTTGCTGATTTGGTGAGAAGTACTGGAATTAATAAATCTACTTTGCATAAACTTTATAATGATGAATCTGTACGGATTGATTTTGAAACCATTGATAAAATTTGTATTGCATTAGATGTAGAAGTGGGCGATTTATTGATTTTTAAGAAAATTGATAATAATCAAAATGATAATAGCTAGTTTGGTCACAAATGGTCACATCAAAAAGTGAAATGGTCACAAATCTTTGATCGTTTGGTAAAAAACACTTTGTTTGGAAGAGAACAGGGTGATTTTTTGCTTTCAAAAAAGCTCTGAAAGTGGTGATCGATTGAGGACATTTAAGGTCAATTGAGGCCATTTTTATTGTCGTGGGCACGCCATGGTCACATCTTGGTCACAAAATACAAATTACATTAAGAATATTTTTTATTGAATCGAATAACAAAGGAAGAAGGTTTTTTAAAAAACATAATAAAATCAACATAAAAAAAGCCCCCATCTTTCGATGAGGGCTTTTTGAATCTGGAGCGGGAAAGGAGACTCGAACTCCCGACCCCAACCTTGGCAAGGTTATGCTCTACCAACTGAGCTATTCCCGCGGAGTCTATAAAGTTTTTTAAATGAAAAAACTAAATGAAAAAATTTTGAGCGGGAAAGGAGACTCGAACTCCCGACCCCAACCTTGGCAAGGTTATGCTCTACCAACTGAGCTATTCCCGCATGCCGTGTATAATACAGCATGCAAAAATGTGGTCAACACCTTTGTTAAAAATCTTGCATCAATTGCATAAAATAAAAGCAAAATGCTGTAGACCAGACAATAAATAACCAATATTCATATAGAAATCAATGAAATTTCGCCACAATCAACGGATTGCACCTGAACAGATTACCGAAATACTCGGCAGAACAAGGTATACTGGGACTATATTTTTGAAGATTGGAGTCAGGCCATGAGCTTAGAACAACAACTGAAAGATCGTTTGGCGCAATTATCCCCAACCCATTTGGAAGTGGTGAATGAATCTTCGGGTCATGGCGGTTATTTCCCGGGAAAAGAATCGCATTTTAAAACTGTGATTGTGAGTCAGGCTTTTGCTGGTTTACGTCCAGTCCAGCGTCATCAGAAAGTTTATGCTGCTGCAGGTGATCTGCTGTCAAAAGACAAGATTCATGCGCTGGCCATTCATGCATTTTTGCCTGAAGAATGGGCAGGTCAGGACACGACCAGCCCTGCTTGTGCACACGCACCTAAAAACTAGAGGACATGATGGAAACCCAACTTTTAGTTAAGATTATTCATATGTCGGCAGCAGGACTGGCCATTGTCGCTATTCTTGCCCGTGCCTTGACCTTGTTTGTCGGTACACAAGGAAATTTACCTAATCCGGTGGCACGTACAGCGCTAGTCGCTTTACAGCATTTAGCTATCACGGTGATTGCACTGACCGGTATTGTGTCACTTGTCCTCAAAGACTTTGATGTACAGCCCTGGTTCTATGCCAAAGTCATTTTATTTTTGGTACTGGTGTCCTCGCTAGGCAAAGCCTATAAAAAAGATGATTCAATCTTGCTGTCGCAGCGTCGGGCTGGCTTAGTTATTGCTGTAGTTTCATTGGTGTCTATTCTGGCTTTAGTAATGATCAAGCCGAATTTTGGCTAAAAGCAGGCTGGCTGTGACGATCAGCACAGCCAGCTCATGCAAATAATTAAAAAATACAAATGTGGTAAAAGTAATTAAAAATGTGAGGAGGGGACATGCGTACACGTGTGGTATTTAATCAAAAGGGTGGGGTAGGCAAGTCGAGTATTACCGTCAATCTGGCAGCGATCAGTGCACATCAGGGCTTAAAAACCTTATTGATTGACCTGGATCCGCAGGCCAATTCCAGCCAGTATGTGCTGGGTGATGATGCGACGTACTCCAGCGATAAGCCGGCACTTGAACCGAATATCGAAAACTATTTTGAAGATGTACTCGGCAATCAGCAAAGCAAGGGCCTGCTTGGCAATGCCATTGGCTCGATCTTAAAAAGTCGTAGCAAAGGTCTGGAAAGCTATGTGCATCAATCTTCTTTTAAACATCTGGATGTTATTCCAGCTAGCCCGACACTGGGTGCATTGGCCCATGCACTGGAGTCCAAGCACAAGATTTATAAGCTACGAGATGCCTTGCAACAACTGTCGGGGCATTATGACCGGGTATTTATTGATACACCGCCTGCATTCAATTTCTTTACCCTCTCTGCTCTCATTGCGGCGAACCGCGTGCTGATTCCATTTGACTGTGATGTATTTTCTAAACGTGCCCTACAGACCCTGATTGAAAATGTCATTGAAACCCAGGATGACCATAATGAAGGGCTGGAAATCGAAGGGATTGTCGTGAACCAGTTTCAGGCACAGGCCAAATTACCGCGTGAAGTGGTACAACAGCTCAAAGATGAAGGCTTACCGGTCCTCGACAGTATGTTGCCACCCTCGATCTTGATGAAAGAATCTCATCAGAAAAATCAGCCTTTGATTCATTTGGCTACTGATCATAAATTGACTCAGGCCTATCAATCGTTGTTCAATGAGATAGAGCAGAATTAAGATCGAGTTAGCTATGAAACTTGTGAAAGTAAGCCTGAGTATTGCTGCACTGGCATTACTGAGTGCCTGTGCAACGCCGGTAAAACCGACTTATGTGTCGCCCACCCTCTATCAGACTTTGGGTTGTTCGCAATTACAGGGTGAATATAATCGTATTCAGCAGTATATCGACAATGGCGTTGAGCCACCGAAACGTACTGGCGTCGGTGTGGGCGTTGGTCTTGGCGGTGGTTGGGGTAGTCGCGGTGGATGGGGTATTGGCCCGAGTGTTTCAGTCAATATGGGACAGTCATCCGATACCAAAAGAACCGAACTGGCACGGCTTTTAGGCGAGCAGGAAGCGATTGTACAGGCCGCGCGTTATAAGAACTGTTCGATCATCGTTCGGCAGGCGACGCCTAAATAAATCATTCAATATAAAACAAATAAATGCTGACTTCAGGTCGGCATTTTTTATTGTTTTAAACAAGAAAAGTGTGACTTAAATTAAGATAAAACTCACTGGAAATTGACCAGACTGTATAAAAATCTGAAATTTATAAGCTTGTTATCCCACTCCCATATTGATTAAGCTAGAATCTTGGTCCGGAATAGTTCATTGCGATGATTGAAAATCGGTTATTTGTTTTAGGACTCATTGCTGTACTGATGGTTCCAGGGCCTGCCAATGCCTTGGTGGCCAGTTCTGCTCATCAGCAGGGGCAAGCCAAAACCAGTCTCTATCTTCCTGCCATTTTGCTCGGTTATTTTTATGCCATTAATGTCTGGGCTTTGTTGATTCATCTGGCGTCACCGATCTGGCCAAATTTTAAAGGCTTGGTCTATGTACTGAGTACCATCTGTGTGGGCTGGATGACCTTACATTTATATAAGGCTCAGCAGTTAGAACGTTACAGCAAGACCCATCCGCAGATTCGCCCTTGGCAAATGTTTAGGACTACCTTAACAAATCCTAAAGCAGCACTGTTGGCCTCCGGAATTTTACCGATGGAAACCTGGCAAAGCCCGACCAACTTCGTTCTGGTTTTTGCTGCCTTTAGCTTGAGCACCGTTCCGGTCGGGATTTTCTGGATGGTCTTTGGTCAGGCAATTCTCACCAGTCCATCTGAAAAAATAAAAGCCGGCCTCATTTATAAAGGCGCGGCTTTATTTGTTCTGCTTTGTCTGATCCCACTCCTGATCAAGCTCTGGGATTAAATGCACAGGCTGTAAAAAAATCTTAATGTAAACAGTTCTTAAGCTGTTTTACTTTTTTTGAGCTTTTGTTGAATAAAGCCAATCACACCCGGCAATACACTTAAAATAATGATGCCAAAAATCAGATAGGTGAAGTTGTCTTTGACAATTGGCATATTGCCAAACATATAACCCAAAATGACAAATGAGCTAATCCAGGCAAATGCACCGATCACATTATAGGTCAGGAAATATTTGTAATTCATGCTGCCAGCACCGGCGACGAAGGGTGCGAAAGTACGGGCAAAAGGAATAAAACGCGCAAAAATAATGGTCTTACCACCATGTCTGGCAAAGAATTGCTGAGTCGCTAATAAGTGTTTTTTATTGATAAAGCGCGATTCGATCTCGAAAACCCGAGGACCAATATATTTCCCAATATGATAATTCAGGGTGTCGCCCAATACTGCCGCAACAAATAAGAGCGGAATCAGCACCCATGGATCCATCGCACCGGTAGAGGCTGCCAGTGCACCTGCTGCAAATAGCAAGCTGTCGCCGGGCAGGAACGGCATCACCACCAGACCTGTTTCTACAAAGATAATCAGGAAAAGAATGGCATAAATCCAGATCCCGTAATTGGTGATAAATTCAAGCAAGTGATCATCCACATGCAAGATAAAATCAATCAGTTCCATGAGCCCAGTACAAGCAAAAGTGTGGTCAAATCCTAACAGCGATCACCTCTAAAGTCAGTAATAAAAGTCGACTATTTTGCGGCTTATTTTTCTGCTTTCGGGCTAATCCTGTCATTTTAAAAATGGATGTATCAGCGTATTTACAGATTTTTATTGGATCTTTCTGAGCAGACTACACAAGTTCATCATGCCGTTACATAACTTCTGCGGCGTCTGCTTCAGCTTTCTGTTTAGATCATGAAGTCATCATAAAAATAAAGGGTCAAAATATATTAAAAAATATATTCTTGCGACACTAGTTCTGGCAGCTGCCAGTCCGGCACTGTGGGCTAAATCCGATCAGGCTGTTCTGGCAGAAGCCAAAAAGAATGTGGTCAGTATTGCTCAGGCACACAAAATGAAAGATGAAACCGGCGTGACCTTAACAGGCCAGACCGTCAAACAGCGTGCAGCACAAAGTGATGAATTTGAATTAAAAGATAAAACCGGCAGCATCATGATTGATGTGGATGATGACCACTGGAAAAGATTAAAACTCAAAGCAGGCGACCGGGTGAAAGTCTGGGGTGAGGTCGATACGCACCGTAACAAACCCACGGATATTGAAGTGATTCAGATTGAACATCTGAAATAAACCATTCATTTGGCAGGAACAGGAAAGCAGCGGAAGTCTGCTCTCCTGTTCTAGCCAAAAATGAGGGCATTATTTTCTGAAATTTCTTAACTGTTTAATATTTAAACTAATTGGAATAGTGTGCTTAAACACAAGAAAAATGCTAGAATACGGCGCTTATCTTTCGTTTGCCTTTCATAGTTGTTCGTCATGACTACCAATACTCAAATTACTGAAGATCGTATCCTGATTCTGGATTTCGGTTCTCAATATAGTCAGCTCATCGCACGTCGTGTTCGTGAAGCTGGTGTATATTCTGAAATGTATGCCTATGATATGTCTGAAGAAGACATTCGTGCATTTAATCCAAACGGTATCATCTTGTCTGGTGGACCTGAGAGCGTTCACCTTGAAGGCAGCCCGCGTGCGCCACAAGTGGTATTCGAGCTGGGTGTGCCGGTATTGGGTATTTGTTATGGCCTGCAAACCATGTGCGAACAGCTTGGTGGTAAAGTTGAGCCAGGTCATGTACATGAGTTTGGCTATGCAGAAGTAGATATTGTCGTACGTGACAAGCTGATCGGTAATTTACAGGACCGTGAAAACCAGCTGCATGTCTGGATGAGCCATGGTGACAAGGTTGCCCGTATTCCAGAAGGCTTCCAGATCACTGCACAGACGCCAAGCTGTCCAATTGCGATGGTGTCTGACGAAACTCGACGTTTCTATGGCATTCAGTTCCATCCTGAAGTGACACATACCTCTAAAGGCGCAGAATTACTGTCGAATTTCGTGCATCAAATTTGTGGTTGTCGCGGTCTGTGGACGCCAGAACACATTATTGATCTACGTGTAGAACAGCTTCGCCAACAGATTGGTGATGAAAAAGTATTACTGGGTCTTTCTGGTGGTGTGGATTCATCTGTTGTAGCCGCGCTGTTGCATAAAGCGATCGGTGATCAGCTGACTTGTGTATTTGTAGACAACGGTCTGCTTCGTTTGAACGAAGGCGATCAAGTGATGCAAATGTTTGCTGACAACATGGGTATCCGTGTTATTCGTGCTGCTGCTGAAGAGCGTTTCTTGACTGCGCTTGCAGGCGAAGTTGATCCTGAAGCTAAACGTAAAATTATTGGCCGTGAATTTATTGCTGTCTTCGCTGAAGAAGCACGTAAATTAGATGGCGTAAAATTCCTTGCACAAGGTACGATTTATCCAGACGTGATTGAATCTGCTGCAAGCAAGCAGGGCAAGGCGCATGTGATTAAATCACACCATAATGTAGGCGGCTTACCAGCAGATTTAGCGTTTGAACTGGTTGAACCATTACGTGACTTGTTCAAAGATGAAGTACGTAAATTGGGTACGACTTTAGGTTTGCCACACAGCATGATCTACCGTCATCCATTCCCAGGCCCAGGTCTAGGTGTGCGTATTTTGGGTGAAGTGAAAAAAGAATATGCAGACATTTTACGTCTTGCAGATGACATCTTCATGCAAGAACTGCGAGACAGCGGTTGGTATGACAAGACTGCTCAAGCATTTGCAGTATTCCAGCCAGTGAAATCAGTGGGTGTAGTCGGTGATGGCCGTCGTTATGCATGGGTGATTGCACTGCGTGCGGTAGAAACTGTGGACTTTATGACGGCTCGTTTCGCTCATCTTCCATATGAACTAGTAGACAAAATCTCTACGCGTATCATGAATGAAATTGCTGACGTTTCTCGTGTGACTTATGACGTATCGTCTAAGCCACCTGCAACGATTGAATGGGAGTAATTTAGGGGTTTCGGACAGCACTGCTGTCCGCCTAAATTACGCCAAGCGCTATGCGCGTGGCAGTATCTGGTTTATCAGATATAACCTAATAAAAAAGAGCGCTTCGGCGCTCTTTTTTTGATTTATACTGAATAAAAATAAACCTTTAAAAGCTAAAAAATGCCTTTACCTACTTATGATCAATTAATGCTGCCTTTAATGAAATTATTATCAGAATTAAATGAGCCAATAAAAATTTCGGATGCTGCGAATATCCTAGCTGAACGTTCCAATTTACACGAAGAGGATTTAAATAAGACTCTTCCTAGTGGGAAAAATATATTTAAAGATAGAGTGGCATGGGCAAAGACCTACTTAGTTAAGGCGGGCTTAGTTCAACAACCGAAGAGGGCATATTGTGAGATTAGTCGCTTAGGTAGACAGATTGATTTAAAAAGTTTGGATGCTATAACAAATGAATATTTAGCACAGTTCAACGGATTTTCAGATTTTAAATTAGGAAAGAAAAATAAAGATGAGTTTGGGATCGGGAATCTACAAGTTATTGAAAGCCTAAATAGTTACCAAGAAACTCAGACTCCAGAAGAAACAATCCAGAACACAACGGAATTATTAAAATCTGATTTGAAAAGTGATTTGCTTCAGATGGTAAAAGATAAGTCTCCTTCATTTTTTGAAAGACTGGTTGTCGATCTTTTGGTGGCAATGGGCTACGGCGGTTCACATCAAGATGCAGCTCAAGCGATTGGTAAAACTAACGATGGTGGAATTGATGGTGTAATTAGTGAAGATCGATTAGGGCTAGATAAAATTTACATCCAAGCGAAACGTTGGGAAAATACTGTTGGCCGTCCCGACATTCAACAGTTTAAAGGCGCTTTGGCCGATCAAGTTGCTAAGAAGGGTGTATTCATTACCACTTCCAGTTTCAGTAAAGAGGCCATCGAGTCGGCAAGAAAATCCGGTATTGTTCTAATTGATGGCGATAAGCTGACGTCTTTAATGATTGAATTTGGTTTAGGTGTACAAATAGAGCGTAGTTTTCATATTTATAAAATTGACCAAGATCGTTTTGATGAAGATAATTTTTAACGGCTAATTTAAGCCGGTTTAACCTGCCAGTTTTGCATCTCTCCAGCTAAACTTTGCTCCAGATCCGGATCATAAGCTTCAACCCGATTCCGTCCATTAGCTTTAGCCTGATATAAGGCAATATCTGCCTGTTTAATCAGAGTCATCAAATCTGTTTCACAGCTTTCCAGAATGGCAGCATCAATCGAAATGCTAAAACTGAAACGATGTTGGCTGTCTAGATCGATCACAATATTTTCAATTTTATGCCTTAAACGCTCGGCAACTCTTAGCGCTTCATCCAGAGAAGTTTCGGGTAAAAATGCAATAAATTCCTCGCCCCCATAGCGTGCCAAAATATCATGCTGCCGCATTTCGCTGCGTGTACTTAGGGCGATCGTCTGTAAGACCTGATCTCCGATATCATGACCATAACGATCATTAATCTGCTTAAAGTGATCGACATCAAAGACCAGTAAACTCATGGGTGCAGGTTGATCAAAATTCTGTTGTACCAGTTGCTGCGCGAGATATTCAAAACAGCGACGGTTATTCAGGCCAGTGAGTGAATCAGTATGAGCCATATTTTCAAAGGCCTGCCGGTTATATTCATTCAGGGTATGCTGCAAAAATACCATGCGTGATTTTAAGGTTGAGCTCCAACTAATATAAAGACTGAAGGTCAATACCGGCAGATAAATCAGGGAAAATAAAAATATCTGGTACAGGTCAGACCGAGTATTGAAATATACACCGATGTAAATCATCAAAGTAATCAGACTCGAAGTAATCAAAGACGGCCAGAACCGGATCTGTACACATAAATTGGCCAATACAATAAAGACCAAGGAGGCATATTGATAAATGAGAGTATAAGCACTTTCGGACTGATTTAGATTAAAAAACCAGATGGCACTTGCGCCAATAATTGAGGTGGGCAAGAGTAAATCAAACACAGGTAAATTGCGGTAAGAGTGATACATCCAGATCGTGATCAGTACGATCAGGATGGTATAGCTGATTTTGGTCAAAATGAGTAACGTGAGAATATCATTCAGCACCAGAATATCGGCGAGGGTATAAGAGGCATATGCCAGCTGTGCGAATAAATTAACCTGTAATAAGTATTTTAAAGTGAGCTTTTTTTGATGGGCATAGTAGGCCGGTTTTAAAGGCGCAGGAATACGAACCAGCGGATCTTGAAGAGCCTCCTGAATCAGGGTACGTGATTCTTTTTCGTTATCATGCGGCATGCAGCCTTCCCAAATTAAAATATATAAAAATGAATAAGATGAAATTTATATATAGTTGTATAAAAAATATTCTATTCTTTTGTTTGATATTTTAAAAGTGGAAGAATTAAATTTATTTTATAAAATGAAATCCCCGATTAACGCATTCTAAGGATGATCCTAGCTTATAGAACAGACCAATGATTCAGCTTTAATTCGCCGTTGACTGGGCTGGTTGAGTGTCTGGCTTAAATACATTCCAGGGATTTTCTGTTGCTGGCGTGGGCTTATTCAGCATATCCGGATGATAGATTTCAATCCGGTTTCGGCCAGACTTCTTGGCCTGATACAAGGCGATATCGGCTTGTTTGATCAGATCTTCCAGAGTTTGGGTATGGGATTCCAGTTCTGCTACACCGATCGAAATGGTGAACCGGATAGCATGATTGGGTTCGACATAAATGTACTGCTTTTGAATTGCACAACGAATTCGTTCTGCAATCACCAGGCTGTCTTGCAGCTGAGTATCTTCCAGGAGGGCGATAAACTCTTCTCCGCCAAAACGTGCCAGTACATCGCTATGCCGCATTTCTTTACGGGTCACTTCAGCAATCAGTTGTAGCACCCGATCACCAACATCATGCCCATAGCTATCATTAATATTTTTAAAATGATCGACATCAAACATCAGCAGGCAGCTACTGGCATGTTTAGGCCATTGATGAATAGAGCGTTCAGCCATATCGACAAAATGGCGACGGTTGTAGAGCTGGGTCAAATCATCGGTATGTGCCAGATTCTTTAAGGTTTGATAGTTCCATTCATCGAGCAGGGAGCGCAGAAAAGAACGCCGCACATTTAGAATATTATTCCAGTTAATATAAATGCTAAAAAACCACAGTGGACTAAAGACCACACTAAAAATAAAGGCTTGAGAGGCACTCATGAACTGGGTCACCCCAAGCATGATAAACAGCGCAATCAAGATGGAGCAATAGACTGCGACTTTAAACTGGGTCTGCACACAGAGATTGGCGATAAGAATAAAGATCGCAGAGGCATAAATATAGGTGGCAACATGGGGACTGGTTGAAAGCGCGAGTAAGCTAATCCAGGCCGCTGCAGCTACAGTGGTGCCTATCGGCAAGATTCTGTCCAGAATTTGAATATTTTTATATTTTTTAAACAGGTAATAACAGCAAAACATCGCCCCCAGAACCAGAACGACGCGCATCAGACCAGAAATAAAAAACATGTCTGGAATAATCAGGATATCGGCAAAGAAATACAGTAAAAAGGCAATTTGCGCCAGATAGTTAATTTGACGCAAGTTATGATGACTATGCGTATAGACATAATCATGAAAATACTGCTGAAACAGGGCAGGGATACGGGCATGAGGATCTGTCAGCGCCTGTTCAATCAGCTGACGGTTTTGCAGATCACATTCAGATAATTTCAGTGATTTATCGGTCGTCGAATTTTGAAAAGATACATTCGCCGTTGAATATATATTCTCATTCTGAGCAGACATGTCCTGATCCAGTATTATTTTTATAGGTGCCTATTATGCCGTGGTTGAGTAAAAAATAACCTCCCAAAAATTGGGTATCCGGGAAATTTTTAAAGCTAAAACGTAACAAAATTTGTGTTTTGTAAAAGTGAAAGTAATTGAAATACATGAACAATCATCTTATTCATGGAGGTCTTTGGATGTTGTTGATTCGTTTCACGTGAAACATGGATGAATGACATTCTTGGAGCTTCAGTTTATTTAGACTCATAACGCCATGTGCCTAAATCATGATTGACTTGCTAAAGCTCAAGTTTGGGGCTTTGGATACAAATCTCATCCGCCTTTCAGGATTTAAATTGATGAGACTAGTGAGGCGTTTTATACGTATCTAAATATTTCCAGGGATAGATTTTGCCCATAGACCCTGTACATTGTCCTGAACAGAGAGGCATCTTAGATCGGTCAAATGCATGTCTCACCCACTCAAAAAGTAGAATGAAAATGCCGAGGTAAGCTCAGCCATGTCGAATAATAGTGATATTGAACTGTCGAATTCCGATGATTGTGAAAAGTATGTGAATCAGTTTATTCAGGAGTTTCCTTTGCGTCGTGCAGAAATCGGGCAGGGTACCGTGATTAAACGTGCCTTACCGAGCCGACATAAACGCATGATTGGTGCCTGGTGTTTTCTGGATCATGCGGGTCCGGCCAGTTTTCCGCAAGGAGATGGTCTGGATATCGGCCCCCATCCACACATTGGTCTGCAGACCTTTACCTGGATGATCGAGGGCAGCATGATGCACAATGACAGTCTGGGAAATCAGCAATTGATTCGTCCCAAACAGGTCAATCTGATGACCTCGGGCTATGGCATTTCACATACCGAAGTCTCTCCCGAGAGTGAAACGCATATGCATGCAGCGCAGTTATGGATTGCCTTGCCGGATGACAAGATCAATATGGCACCGGGTTTTGACCATTATCCTGAATTGCCGGTGGTCCATGAGCAAGGCATCGAGTTTACCGTGCTGGTAGGAGAATATTTAAAAACAAAATCACCGCTTAAAGTACATAGCGAACTGCTCGGAGTAGATCTGTATGCGGCTGAAAGTAGCAGTATGCATTTGCCGTTGAATCCGAAATTTGAATATGGTTTTATGGTGCTTGAAGGGACGGCTAGCATCAATGGGCATGAACTGACTGAAGATAATATGCTGATCCTGGAGCCAGGCTTACAGCAGGTCAATGCTGAAATTCATGCCAGGAGTCGGGTGTTATTGATTGGTGGGGAACCATTTGAAAGCCCGATTTTACTGTGGTGGAATCTGGTCGGGCGCACGACAGAGGACCTTAAAATTGCACGGGAACAATGGATTGAAGGTCATGAACGTTTTGGTTCCATTCCTGCCTATGATGGGCCTCGTTTAGAAGCCCCTGCATTTCCAGACCAGATGCGTGCTTCCCGATAAATGCTAAAAATGATGGGAATATGGAGCGCTGTCTGAGTTGAACTCAAATAGTGAATCTGCAACATACGGTACATATCATTACAGTCATCAAAAAATGAGCTAGAGTCTGCTACTTTTTGCTATGCTCAGTGAGCAAGAACAATAAAATCATGAGTCTAATATGCGTGTTTTACATCATCTCGAACAATCACGATCATTTCGTATCCTGTGGGCCATGGAAGAATTAGGACTGGATTACGAGGTTAAATACTATAAACGTCAGCCCAACCTTTCTGCGCCACCGGCCTTGAAACAGATCCATCCGTTGGGCAAGGCGCCGATTCTGGTCGATCAGTCGCAGGTACTGGCGGAATCTGCGGCGATCCTGGAATATTTGCAGGAAACTTATGATGAAAAGCAGCAGTTTCGCCCAGAAGATATTGCCGACAAGGCCCAGTACCGTTACTGGATGCATTATGCGGAAGGCTCGTTAATGCCGCTGCTGGTAATGCAACTGGTAATGACTACTGTACCTAAACATACCCCTTTGCTGATTCGACCAGTCGCCAAAAAAATCTGTGATGGGGTAAAGAAACAGTTTGTACAGAGCCGTTTAAAAGACCATATCCAGTTTTTGGAAAGCTATTTAAGCGAGCATGATTATTTTGCCGGGCATTTCAGTTTTGCCGATATTCAGATGAGTTTTCCTCTGGAGGCCATGCAGAGCCGGACAGGACAAAGTTATCCGGCCATTCAAGCTTATCTGAAACGGGTATCACAACGTGCTGCCTATGCGCGTGCACTGTCCAAAGAAAAACAGATCAGCTCTTAAATGCTTAAAAGAAAAGGTGCCGATGGCACC